>NZ_CP107913.1:9422500-9648495 GCF_036014115.1 Streptomyces sp. NBC_00448 | reverse complement strand
TGCGCCGGGCTGTCTCCGCTTCGCTCCAACAGCCCACAAACGGGGCCGCGTTGCGGCCCCCGAAGTGCCGCCGGCAAGCCGGCGGTGGGCTCCGCGTTGCGGAGCCCTGGCAGGTCCGCTTCGCTCCCCTGCCTATCGGCCGCGTTGCGGCCGAGCTGGCTAGTAGGCGCTTGGCCGGGTGTCTGGTGGGGCATGGTGGTCGTTGTGACTGATGTGTCTCAGCCTCAGGTTCGTTTACAGCTGCATGACTTCGTGCTCGACCCGAAGGACCCGGACGTCATGCGCAAGGTCCTGACGGTGGAAGCGGATGTTCTGACGTTTGACGAGGGCACAGTTACCTTCTGGCTGCGCGGGGTTGAGGTGGCCACCTTCCCTTGGAGTGCGGTGCGCGCGGTGGAACTGGCATCGAGTGCTCCTTCGGCAGCCACTCGTGCGTACTCAGTGGACGAGGTCAGGAAGCGTCACGGCAATGCGTACCAGCGCTGGACGCAGGAGGATGAGCAGCTGCTCGTCGAGCTTCATTCCTCGGGGCATGGTGTCGAGGCTCTTGCTCGACGGTTTTCGCGTCAGCCGAGTGCGATTCGTTCGCGGCTGACGAAGCTGGGGGTGGAAGAGCCTGGGGGCCAGCAGGACTCTCCTGCCCCCCCCCATTCTGACGGTGGCTCACTCGTTGTTGGACACAGCCCGGGGGAAGTCGTGCAGTATCCCATGGTCGGCCTCTTGAGTGTGAGTATGCCCTGGTTCCGGTGCGGGTCCCGGGCGGCTTCTGCAACCGTGATGAGAGTGTTCCCGGAGGGCCAAGGTCGTTCGAAGATGAGAAGCCTGCATCATAATGGTGCGGGATAGATTTCTCTCTGAGGGCCTACTGCCCCCGAGGGGCGAAGAGAGGCAGGGCGGATCGTATGGCTAGGCAGCGGCCTCGTCCTCATCAGGTCGAGGCGGTGGACGCGGTAGTGCGCGCACTGGCTCAGTCGGCGAGTCCTGTGCTCTCGGAGGGCGGGCTGCGCGCTCAGGTCATCGCTGCCACGGGAACGGGCAAGAGCCTTATCGCGGTCGAGGTGGCACGGCGGTTGCGCGCCCGGCGGGTGCTGGTGTTGGTGCCCACTCTTGATCTGCTGGGGCAGATGCTGGACATGTGGCGGGCGGGCGGCCGTGGCGGGCGGATGTTCGGCGTGTGCTCGCAGCGGGAGGGCGCCGGGCTGGGGGTTCCGTGCTCGACTGATGCGGCCCAGTTGGCCGGGTGGCTCAGGGATGCGGATCGGTGCACGGTGTTCGCCACGTATGCGGCGGTGGGGCTCGGGGTTGTGGAGCGGGCGCATACGACCGGGGTCGGCCGGTGGGATCTGGTGGTGGTGGATGAGGCACATCGGACGTCGGGTGCGCTGGGTAAGCCGTGGGCGGCTGTTCATGACAATAGCCGGGTGCCAGCGGTGCGACGTCTGTATATGACGGCGACTCCGCGGTTGTGGGAGGTGTCGGCGGAAGAGGCTGCGGATGGTGGGGGGCGTGGTCCTGCTCGGTTGGTGGCGTCGATGGACGATGAGGCGGTGTTCGGGCCGGTGGTGTACCGGCTGACGATGTCGCAGGCGATCGAGCGGGGCCTGATCGCGCAGTACCAAGTGGTCTGTGTGGACATCGCCGACCCCCAGGTCCAAGCCGCGCAGCTGGTCGGTGAGCAAGCCCGGACGGATGCGGTGCGCGGAGTGCGGCTGGCGGCGCTGCAGACGGCTGTACTGAAGACCGGAGCGGAACACCGGCTGCGCAGGATCTTGACCTTTCACCATCGCACCAGCGAAGCGGAGGCTTTCGCAAGCGGGCTGGGTCGGGTTGCGAAGGCGCTGTGGGAGAGCGATCAGGAGGTATATGCGGAGCCGGGGCTGGTGTGGGCCGACTGGTTGTGCGGGGAGCATAAGACGGTGCACCGGCGCCAGGTGCTTGAGGAGTTCTCGACGGGGATTGTGGACGAGACGGTGATGGAGTGCTGTGTGCTGTCGTCGGCGCGTGTGCTCGGCGAGGGCGTCGATACCAAGAACTGCGATGCTGTCGTCTTCGCCGATGTCCGGGGGTCGACGCCCGATGTCGTTCAGGCCGTGGGGCGGGCGCTGCGGATGCGGCCTGGGGAGGGCAAGACAGCGTCCCTGGTCGTGCCGGTGTTCCTCGGGCCGGGTGAGGAACCGGACGAGATGCTTGTCTCCAGGGCCTATGCCGACCTGGCCAAGGTGTTGACCGCGCTGCGCGCGCACGACACCGAGGCCGTTGAGCAGCTCGCTGTCCCTCAGGCTCCCGGTCGTCCGTCCGCCGGTGGAACCGCGATGGCGGCGGACGGTGAAGGAGGGGTCAGCGGGCCGGCTCAAGGGCTGCTGGCCTTCTCCACACCGCGGGATCCGGTGAGACTGGCGGCGTTCATCTCCGCGCGGGTCCTCAAGCCTGAAGGCGAATACTGGCGCCGCGGGCTGCAGGCCGCACTTGCCTACTACGAAGACCATGGGCACCTGAGCGTTCCCATCGGGCACACGGCGCCCGATGGATTCCCTCTCGGGGCATGGATCGGCCGGCAGCGGCACGCGCACCAGCGCGGGGACCTCGCCGAGGAAAGAGTGCGGCAGCTCGACGAGTTCTCGATGATCTGGTCCCACCACGCGGTGGCCTTCGACGAAGGACTGGCCGCGGCGTGCGGGTGGGCCGCCGAGCACGGGCACCTTCTGCCCCCCACCGAAGCCACCTGGCAGGGCTACCCGCTCGGCATCTGGCTCAAGAACCAGCGCGCCGCCGCCCGGCGCCCCGCCCCCTCCCAAAAGGAGGAACGGGTGGATGGTGCGGTAGCAGGTGCCCTGAGTGCAGAACGGCGTCGAAAGCTGGACGATATCGACCCGGCATGGTGCCCCGTGTGGCCAATCGCCTGGCAACGCTGCTTCCACCTCGCCCGCGCCCACCTCGCAGGTGACGGGTTCCTGCCCGAGGAGGACGGCCTGCTCATCGTCCAGGGCGAAGACATCGGCCGCTGGGCCCGCATCCAGCGCGCCGAGTGGGACACGCTGACTCCTCCGCAGCAATGGCTGCTCACCGAGATCCTCGGCCTCGGCCCGCTCGACGAACCGGAGCCGGCTGCTGTTCGGACACCTGTGCCCCGGCGCAGCCGAGCCGAGATGTGGGCCGACAACCTCACAGCCGCACGCCAATACGCGCAACGCGAAGGACACCTGAACGTACCCCGATCGCACATCGAGAACATCGGCGGTACCGAACACGCACTCGGCGTGTTCATCGCCAACTCCCGGACACGCAAGAGCAATCTCGCATCCGAACGGGTCGAGGAACTGACCGCGATCGGCATGAGATGGAGCTGACAGACAAGGTGGACTCGGCGATGAGTGCCAGTCGCGTGTGGGACGTGCTTGCCGCAGCACGGGCGTCCTACAGGTCCGAGGTCTCACCGCACTACGACGAGGTGTTCTGGGAGGTCGCAGGCCGCGTGGAGGTGGCGGGCTGTCTCGGCAAGGCCGACATCGCCGCGCTGATGGTGTGGAAGCGGCTGTCGGCTCGGACACGGTGGGTTACGGATCTTATGTCGCTGCCCGACGTGGCGGTCCGAATGGCCACTGCCGAAGCGGTTCGGGCGGTACGTGGCACTGAAACCTCCCGTGGTCAGGCAGCTGGGGCGGGACGAGCTGCCCTGGTTGATCTGCCGGGGTTTCACAAAGGCGATGCATTGGCATCGGCGGTCCTGACAGCAGCGGCACCGGCACGGATGGCAGTCTACGACCGCCGGGTGCAGCAAGCTCTGGACTCTTTGGACCTGACCCTCACCGCTACGCCTGGACGGTACGGCCGCTACATGAGCCTCCTGGAGCAGCTCCTCGAACAGGGCGGCCATCAGGCGGAGGGCTGGACATGCCGTGACTTGGACACCGCCCTGTACTGGATCGGCGGAAGCTGGCCAACGACGTGACTCCCGGCCACGTGCGTTACCACAGCGGCGTAGGGGCCTGCACGTCCCCCTACGGGCATCTGATCCCTGTGAGGGATCCCGAGGCGCTGGATCGCCCTCCAGCGCCAGCCCACAGCCGGCGACCAGCCGCCGCGTCCTTCACCGACGCCCACGCGGACATAACGGCCCACCAGAATGATCCCGACGCCCTCTCCCCCAGCGACCAGTACCGACTCTGCTGGAGGTGTGCGACTTGGTAACCGCCGAAGAGGGACGGGGCCTGGGCCTGGCCGCAGGTCAGGCCCAGCATCGACGTCACCCACCCCGTCATCCCTGCCAGTACCAGGCCGCCGCGAAACTCAACCTCGCCCTGGTCGCGGCAATCGAAGCCGACCGCGGCAGCCACAGGCGAGCAACAGCAACGTAGGCAGAGCAGTACACGCGGATCGCGCACAATGCGCTGCATGTGTACGTCGCCAACACAAGATCCTCATTGAGGACTGTCATTTCGCCGTGTACGGTGACGGCATGAAGGACGACGCTCGTTCCACCTCTGATCCGCTGATCACCGGTGCCGAGATCGCCCGGCTGGCCGGAGTGACCCGTGCCGCGGTCTCCAACTGGCGGCGCCGCTACGACGACTTTCCTGCGCCTGCCGGGGGCGGGACGACCAGTCCTCTCTTCCGCCTTACCGAGGTGCGTGCCTGGCTCGCCAAGCAGCGCAAGGGACAGGACGTATCCGACGAAGTCAGACTCTGGCAGTCGCTGCGCGGCGCGTACGGGGACGACCTCATCCGGGGGCTCGCCGCGGTCGCCAGGCTCCTGTCGGACGGCACCCCACCGCCAGGTCTCGCGCCCGAGATCAGCCGGCAGACGGTGGAGGTCGCCGAGAACACATCGAAAACCGAGCTGATCGCTGCTCTCGCCGAGCGCTTCTTGGACTCCACCCGCCGGGCCGGCTCCGATCAGGTCACCTCCCCCCGGATCGTCCAGGCTGTGCGGCACTTCGCTGGCACCGTACCGAACAGCGCGAGCATCGTGGACCCGGCTTGCGGGATCGGCAGCCTTCTCCTGTCCCTCGGCCCAGCATCCGGCCCCACCCGCCACGGCCAGGAAGTCGACCCGGCGATGGCCGAGTTCGCCCAGATCCGCGCCACCCTCACCGGCCGTGTCCCCAGCGACATCCGGGCCGGCGACTCGCTGCGCGACGACCAGTGGCCCGACCTCCAAGCGGACCTCGTCGTCTGCGACCCGCCGGTCGCCTCCCCCGACTGGGGCCGTGAAGACCTCCTCCTCGACGCCCGCTGGGAACTCGGTACTCCGTCACGCGCCGAGGGCGAACTCGCCTGGCTCCAGCACGCCTACGCCCACACAGCTCCCGGGGGCAGGACCATCATGGTGATGCCCGCGTCCGTCGCCTACCGCAAGGCCGGCCGCCGTATCCGCGCGGAACTCGTCCGCCGTGGCATCCTCACCCAGGTCGTCGCCCTCCCGCCCGGCACGGCCACAGCCCACTCCCTCCCCGTGCACCTCTGGTTCCTCCTGCGCCCCAACCCGGACGGCGCACAGGCCGTCCGGATGGTGGATCTCACCGCGAACTCCCCGGACGGCCCTCTCGACCCCGAACCCGACCAGACTGTCGACGTCCCTCTCATCGACCTTCTGAACGACACGGTCGACCTCACCCCCGGCACCCACGTCCGTGGAACCCACCGCGACTACCTGACCGAATACGCGAACCTCCGCAGCCAGCTGCAGGACCAACTCCACGCCCTGGACGCCCTGCTACCCCACCTCGCACCCGGCAGCGGCCCCGGCACCCTCGACAACGCGTCCGTCAGCGTCGCCGATCTCGCCCGAGCCGGGCTCGTCGAGTACACCGACGGCGATCCTGCCTCAGCTAGCGACCAACTCGACACCGACTACCTTCACGGCTTCCTCCTCAGCCCCGCCAACAAGCGCCGCTCCACCAGCACCAGCGGCGCCTTCCGCGTCGACGCCCGTGGTTCCCGCATTCCTCAGATGGGCATTGAGGATCAGCGTCGCTACGGCGCTGCGTTCCGCGCGCTGCAGGAGTTCGAGGAGCGTACCCGGCAGCTCGCCAAGCTCAGCGGACAGGCCACCGCCCTCGCCCACGAAGGCCTCACGAACGGTGCCCTAGACCCGGCCCTCGAGGGTGCGTGACTCCCCCGCTCACCCGTGCACGGGCAGGAACCCGCTCGCCGTCCCGCTCCACGAGACAGCCAGCGCCTCCCGGGCGCGGGTGCACGCGACGAATAGCAGACACCGCTCGCGCAGCAGGTCCGTCTCATGCTGCAGCCCGTCCACCTCGACCGGAGTGATCTCGCGGGCGAACGGCACGACGGTCGCGGTCACCCCGAGGACGGCCCCGGCCCGGAACTCAAGGCCCTTCATGGCGTGCATGGTGGCCAGCCGCACGCCATCCGTATCCGGCCCCAGGTTGTCCTTGACGCGCACGACGGGCACCCCGGCGCCGACCAGCTTGTCGTGGCACCTGTCGAGCAGCACGTTGAAGCGCGTGCAGACACCGATCTCGGCTGGACGGATCCCCTGGGCGATCCAGTCCTGGACCCGCTCCACGAGGGCAGCGACCTCCGCCTGCTCGGAGCCGTAGCCGCCGATGTGCGGCTTGCGGCCGTGCAGCAGGGACCGGTAGCCGGCCAGGCTGTCGTTCCCCTCTCCCCCCAGGTCCTCGACGGGGACGGGGCCGAGGATGCCGGTGGACCAGGCGAGGATCTCCTCGGTGCTGCGGTAGTTGATGCGCAGCCGGCTGGTGCGGCCTTTGACGGAGATCCCGAGCGAGCCCAGCGACACCCGCGAGTCGTAGATGCGCTGGTGCGGATCGCCCGTGATGAACAGGTCGTCCGGGCCGGGCGCGACGGCCGCCCGCAGGACCCGCCACTGCGCTGGGTGGAGGTCCTGGGCCTCGTCGACCACCACGTGGTCGTATTGCGCCTTGGCTGCGACGAGCAGCCTGGCGGCCTCGGCACACACCTGGAGATGCGTGAGCGAGCCGCGCGCCCTCAGCTTGGTTGTGAACATCTCGACGGCCGGCCACAGCAGCTTCCTTCGCGTCGCCGACAGGGGTGTGCCGCGTCCAGGCCGGGCGGCGGCCAGGTAGTCGTCGAGGGTGCGCAGGTCGTGGGCGAGCACCACGTGCCGGTATTCCTGCGCCAGGAACTGCTCGGTCCATGGGAGGTCCAGGCGTTTGCGGACCTGTTGCCATATCTGGCGCTCCTCCCGGTCACCGATCGGAGAGGGCGCCCGGCCGCCGAGCTCGGTGACGGTCCGGTGCGCGTACGCGTTCACGGTCGTCACGTCCACGCGGGCGAGCTGCTCCTCGTCGCCGTCGAGGAGCAGCGCAAGGTTCTCTCGCAGTGCGGCCGCGAGGGCGTTGGTGTAGGTGGTGAGCAGGACGCGGCCGGCGGGCGAGCGGGACAGCAGGTGCTTGACGCGGTGCAGGGCCACGACCGTCTTGCCCGTTCCGGGGCCGCCGGTGACCTGTACCGGTCCGCCGTACGAGACCCGGTAGGCGACGCGGCGCTGCGAGGGGTGCAGGAAGACTCGCCAGGCGGCGAAGGGCTTGTCCAGGATGTCGGTCAGCTCGTCGGGGCCGGTGACCAGGGTGATACGGCTGGCGGTGTTGGTGATGGCAGACGCCAGGTCCTGCACGGGCTCAGGTGTGGCGTCGGCGGGCCGCCGCTCGGCGACGACATCCCGGTACACCTCTTCCGGGCTGAACCCTTCGGCCAAGTACTGCAGGACCTCGAACTGGTCCTCCGGCAGCAGGGTTCCGAACGCCTCCAGCTGCGGCTTGTCGACGACGGTCCGCACCGCCCTCAGCACCTGGTCGTCGATGCCGAGTTCCTTCAGCACCGTGTCGGAGTACTTCGCCAGCAGCAGCGCCGGCGCGGCGGCCGCGGCCTTCTCCAGGGCCGGGGTCAGCTGCTCGATGGCGACGACGTTGCGGACCTCCAGGGCGCGCGTTGCCGTGTTCACGGTGTAGAGCCGCTTGGCCGCCCAGGTGTACGCGTCATCGTGCGGCACCACATTGATCAGCAGGAAGACGTCACTGCCGTCATCGGGAGCGAGCACGACTCCGCGCCAGAAGTCGTTGATCCGGATCGTCCGCATCCGCGGGTCACGGGCCTTGTCCACGGACTCCAGGTGCAAGCCTTTGTCCGCGTGGAGTTCGGCGACAGTGAGCTTTTGGAACTTGGCCATCGCCTTGCGGACACCGGCCTTGACGGGCTTGTCCAGTACGTCGTAGCTCTCCCAGAAGCTATTCGCGAACGCCAGCTGCGGCATGAGCCCCTACCCCCTGACGGATATCCCATGAGCGATCATATGCGCAGGTCAGCTGCTATGCGGTAGGCGAGGGAGCGGACTTCACCCAGCAGTTCCGCCGGAGCTTGGTCCAGGTCCAGCGCGTGCTGGTGGATGACGATACCCGCGTGCCGGACCCGGTGTGCGGTGTGCGGGGCATTGCCCTTCGCGTAGACGAGGTGGCCCTCCGGCAAGCCGAGGGCGGTGCAGTAGGCGAGCATCTGATAGAGGTCGGCGTCGGGGTAGCCGTCGGGCTTCTCGGCCTTGTACTTGGCGTCGACCACGGCCTGCGGGATGCGCTCCGGCCCGTACAGCACGAAGTCGGGCTTCAACCGGATCGCGAACGCCTCGTCCAAGTGGTGCGAGTCCTGGAGGCGGCAGCTGCGGTCCGTACCCCGATACGCCTCGCGCAGGGCGACCGTCACGAAGTCCTCGAAGAGCTTGTTCATGTTGAACAAGAACCCGTCGATACGCAGCCCGCCCGCGGCGTGCTCGGCCGAGGAATCCTCCAGCACGACGCGAGCGAGGTGGAGGGCGTGGTGGTAGCGGGAATTGAGGCGCGTGGGACGCCAGGTGGGGAGCGCCTGACCGCGCACCAGCGGGGTGATGCCGGCGAGGCGGACTCGCTGGTGCAGCAGACGGCGGCGTACGTCGCGGGGCACCCCGGGCAGCCGCAGCAGCCGGTCGACAGCGGCACCCAGGATGCGATTCTCCGCGATATCGGTGGTGAACTCGTCATACGCGATCTCGACCGGCAGCCTCGCGCCGAAGCGGCGCCGGATCTGCTCAGCCTCACGGATCCGGCCCCGTACGACGATGGAGGTGTCCTCCACAGCCCGGTATCCCTGCAGGGGCCCTTGCCGCAGCGCCCGGTCCACCTGCCTCTCCACCGCGTATGCCAGGGCAGGCTGCAGGTCGCGGTGCTCGGCGACCTCCACCTGTCCGTCGCGCCAGCCTCGCGGGTCGCGACTGTAGCCGAGCAGGAAGAACAGTCGGGCGATGGGCACCTTGGGAATGATCCGCAGGGTGACGGGGCCGCCCCCCGGCACGTCCAGGGTCACGGCACCGACCTTGCTGCCCGCCCGGAGCACCCACTTCCCTGGTGCGTACGGATCAGGGGCGGCGTCGATGATGCGTGTGGCGGCGAGCGCCCGGCCGACCGGGTCCGGGAGCGGACGGCTGACGGCCGGGGCGTGCTCGACCAGCTCGATGACGGCCGGGGTCGTCACGAAAGGGATTCCCTGAGCGCTGCGAGCCCGTACCGCTTCTCGATGTCCACGCCCTCCCCGTAGTGGTGCTCTTCCAGCAGCGGCAGGATCTTCGTGCGCCAGGTGCGCTCGAGACCGCCTTCCCGGTAGACGCCCTTCTTCATCAGGTATGAGGGGCCTATACGGAAGTCCGCATCCTCGATGCGGGAGTTGAGCGCGTCCAGCAGGTCCGCCGGCTCGCTGTCCCGTTCCTGGGCATCCAGCCACCGCCTCAGCAGTCCGCTGGTCGGCTCGGTGCGCGGGGACAGCTCGACGAACGCGAATCGGCGCCTCATCGCGGCGTCCACCAGTGCGATGGACCGGTCGGCGGTGTTCATCGTGCCGATGACGAACAGGTTCGGCGGCAGTGCGAAGTCGTCACCCGAGTACGTCAGCCGCACCGACTTGTTGCGGTACTCCAGCAGGAAGTACAGCTCGCCGAAGACTTTCGCCAGGTTGGCCCTGTTGATCTCGTCGATGATGAGGAAGTGCGGGATGTGCCGGTTGCCCTCGCGGGAGGCGAGGTCGGCCAACTCCCGCAGCGGACCTGCGGTCAGCCGGAAGGCGACCTCTCGGGTGTCCGGGTCCTCCTTCGGGCGGAACCCCTCGAAGAAGTCCTCGTAGGCGTACGAGGGGTGGAACTGCACCAGCTTGACCTGCTCGGGCCCGCCGCCGAGGAACTGGGCGAGTTCGAGCGCGAGATAGGTCTTGCCGGTGCCCGGCGGCCCGTACAGCACGAGCTGCCGCTCGTCCCAGAGCAGATCACGCAGCTCGCGCAGCCACGCCGCGTCGTGCACCAGGAGCTCGGCCGCCAGGGCTTCGTCCGGCTCGGGTAGTTCGAGCTCGCGGCGGCGTTCGGTGATGGCAGCGATCTCGGCACTCACGGCGCCCTCGTCGGCTGCGGCCTCGGCCTCAGCGGCCAGTTCGGCGTCGGACAGGCCGAGGCCGTCGAGCAGGGGCTTGACGACGGTCAGGTCCACCACGTCGTGCTGGACGGAGAGTTTCTGCTGCAGCTCCTCGGGAAGCACGTCGTAGGCGAATCCCTGGGCCTGCCACTCGACCGGCCGGCGCAGATTGGACCGCCCGCCGTCAGACCCGATCTGCTCGGCGGAGCCAGTGACCTCTCCGACGTACAGCCGCCCGCCGGAGATGGTGCACACCGTGTCACCGGGCTTCATCCGGGACAGGAAGGCGTGCACGGCCTCGACCAGTTCGAGTTTCTGGTTATAGGTGGCCGCCGAGGAGTAATCCTCCTCGATCAGGGAGCGGAGCCGGTCCTTGCTCACCCCCTGCTCGACGCCCTGCCGAAGCCGGGAGGCGGCGAGCGTGACCCGCTGTTCGGCAAGCCACAACCGCTGGACCAGGTCGAGGCCGGAGACATTGGACCCGCGCACCAGCCAGGCTCGGCTGGGCCCCCACCCCATGTGATTGAGGAAGTCGGCGAGTGGGTGCCCGTCGGCGGTCTTCCACTCCACCCATCCGTTGGCGCTGCGCCCGACCAAAATCTCGGCTGCTGCCGACGGCGAGTTGCACTCGATGTCCCGGACAGTCTCCAGCCAGCCCTGCCAGGTCGCCGACTCCCGGATCGCGCCCTCCTCGATCAGCTGCTGCCGCAGCCGGTGAGAGGACGGCATGCGCAGGGGAAACGAGGGCACCACGCCGGGCCGGGCCGGCGAATGCGCGAGGACGACGAACTTCTGGCTGCCGTTGGTGCCTTTCTCCGCCAGGAGGCGCCCCCTGGCCAGGGGACCTCCGCTGGGAAGGCGCAGCAGGAACTCCGGGTACTCCAAGGGCTCGGGAAGCCCGCCGTGCTCGTCACTCACTCGTGCTCCTCGGCCTGGTGTCTACGGGCTTCTCGTCGCCGGCAGGTGCCGACACTATCTGCGGCAATGAGGTTCACAGCCTGGCGGACGGCAGAACGTTCAGCAGCTCGGTCACGTCCTGGTGCCAGCCCCGCACCTCCGCGGGTGTGGGCGGCAGTTCGTACGTGTGGTGATGGCAGGCGGCGCTGAGGGACGACCAGACCGTGTACCACTGCCGGGCGACGGACGGTCTGACGTACCACTGCAGGCTGAGCATCCTGGTCCGGCCGTTGCGGGACATGTTCGTGGTGATTCCACTCCAGAAGCCGTCCAGGGTCTCGTCCAGTGCCAGCCGGAGCAGGACGGCGGCGGCACGGGCCCGCAAGCCTGGTGCCAGGGTGTGAACGACATCCGGCGGCGGATTGAGCAGTTCGTCGGCGGCGGCGAGGAGGCCGCTGGTGGGAAGGCTCATCGTGCCTGCACCGCCTTCGCGAGCCGCTCGGCGCGCCGGACCAGCTCCTTGCGGTCGCCGACGTGCACGGCCGCCTGATGCGATGCCTCGTTGCACTGCCTGATCAGCACCTTCGCCCAAGGCCCGTGTTCGGCGGCAAGGGCGTCGAGCACCGCGCCACGCTCCATCGACAGGGCGATCGCGGCGAGCGCGGTCAGGGGCCCCGCCTTCGCGATCTTCTCCTGCGCTGCATGCCGGCCGACACCGGCCGCTCGGAGAGACTTGCGGGCGGCCTCCAGGAACGCCGCTTCCAGCGCCACGCGACACATCGCCGGGAGCACCCGGTCTGCCACGTCCTGCGGCAGGTTGACGTCCAAGGCGATAGCTCGCGCCTCGTCCAGCGCCTGGCTGACCGGGTCGCTGACCGGCACGAGGTGCACAACCGAGTCGGTCTGCCGGGAGACCCGCTTGATCGTCGCCGTGATACCGAGCCGGCGAATGGCCTCCTCCAGGCGCGTGTCGTGGGTGAAGACCACGACCTGACGGTGGCGCGCGTAGAGGTCCAGGACCTTCGCCAACCCCTCCACCTTCTCCGGGTCCATGGACTGCACCGGGTCGTCGATGACCAGGAAGTTGAACGGGCTGGACGGGTGCGTCGCCCGCGGCATGAAGAGGGACAGCGCGAGCGAGTGCAACTCGCCCTGGCTCATGACGCTGAACGCGGGCGCGTCGATGGCGTCGACCGCGACGTCGAGGACAACCCTGCGCTGATTCGAGGCCCCGGCCAGGCTGATGGAGCCAAGGGTGACACTGCTGCGCTCGCACAGCAGCTTCCACACGGTCTGCGACTGGTCGGCGAAGGGCTTCAGACGGGCGTCACGCAGCTCGTCGGTGACTTTCCTGAGCCAGGCGCGGGCGGCCTTGACCAGTTTGCTCCGGTCATCCGCGGCGTAGGAGGCCTCCGCGTGCCGCAGCCACTCGGCGACCCGCCCAGCCATGGACTGCCAGCGGCCGTCCTGCTCGGCCAGGCGCAGCGCGGCGTCCTCGCGCGTTTGGAGGCAGGCGTCACCGAGCACGGCCTCGGCCCGCTCGGCACGGTCCGCCAGCTCGCGGGGGTCCTGAATCGTGCGGCAAGCGGCCCAGTCACGCCAGATTGCGGCGATCGCCGGCTCGTCGGCCTGGACCCAGGCGGGCACGCGGTGGATGAGATCGTGGATGTCACGTAGCGCGGCGGCCAGCTCCCCGCGTGCGGACAGCGCTTCGGCTGACTCGTGCTCGAGCCGCTCCACCTGCGCCCTGGCGCTCTCCGCCCACTTCTGATCGAGGCGTCCCTGCGTGCCGCACACGGGGCAGTCGGCGTTCTCCGGGTGCCGGCGGCGGTGCAACAGAGCCTCTTCCAGGAGCCCGATCAGTCTGCGGGCGTCTTCAGCGGAGCTGTGACGCGCGTCCTCCGCCTCGGCCGCCGCTATGCGAAGGCGCTTGACAGCTGCCGTCACTGCCTGGCGGTCGGGGGCCTCCAGAGCAGCGAGGCGCCGCAGCCGGGCCAGCGCGCTATCGTCGGCGACGGTGTGCCCCTTCAGCAGCGCCCGTACGCGGTCGAGGTCGGGACGGCGTCCGGCAAGCGCCGCCACCACCTCGGCGGCGCGGGGGTCGTTCAGCTCCGCAAGCTCCCGGAGCACGGTCGCCGTGAGGTCGGCCGTCGCCTTGACGGTGCCGCTCAAGGACTTGGCGAGCTCTCGGGCGTTGGCGTCGGTGTCGCTGAGGAATTCCAAGCCGAGGATCTCGGAGAGCGCGTCGTGCAGTGCGCTGAGTGGGCCGTTGATCAGCGCGCCGAGTTCGCTGTACGGAAGGAACGGTCGGTAGAGCGACAGCTCCTCCGGATTGATGACGTCGTTCAGCTCAGCGGACGCAGCAGCCGTCTCCACGACGGTGACAGAGTCGGCCAGTTGCTCACCGTGCCAGGCACGGCGGACCGTTGCGGGGGCGCCGCGGTCACCGAAGGCGAGGTCGACCGACACTTGCGGCTCCACGCCATGGTGCAGGTTGCGCCACCCCTGCCTCCAGACCTGCGTACGTCCCTGCCAGCGGAAGTTGTCCCCCGTCAGCGCCATCTCGGCGGCTTCCGCGAAGCTCGACTTGCCCGATCCGTTCCGGCCGGCGATGACGGTGAGGCCGGGTTCGGGGCGCAGCTCGAGGGTCGTGGCAGGCCCGATACCCCGCCAACCGGTGGCCGTGACGGACCGTAGGTACACCGGCCCGGCGCGCCCGGTGCCCCTGGGCTGGGTATCGGGCAGCAGTTCACGGAGCAGTTCCTGCGCGGCGGGCGTGAGGCCCGAGTCGGGAAGGCGGCTCAGCAGCAGGTCTGGCAAGGAGTCCTGGGCGGGCTGAGGTTCCTCGGTCATCGCAAGTGCTCCTTGAGGTGGGCGCGGCAGATGAAGGCCCCGCGTATGCAGGCGGCAGACGCCGTTACTGCAACAAGGATGACGATAACCTGTTAGCGTCGTCAACATACTTCAGATTTTCATTCACTCGATTTTGTGTACGCATGCTGGAGCCGGCGGACGCGAGGGGAGGCGCTGAGACGCCTCAAGAGGTTCCAGAGCGGGTTCGAAGTCAAGGCCCTCGCGGCATCGCGGCAATGGCCTCACCGCGGCACCGTCAGTGGGCAAACCCCGCGACAGGGGCCGCGACTGAGGTTTTCTCAGCGAAATGATCTTCGCGAAACGTTGTGAACCGCTCGCCCTTGGGCGGATCGGACGAACCCATCCTGGTCGTGGGCAGACGTAAAGCCCCTGGTAGGACAGGTCTCACCACAAGAACTCGTCCGAACCGCCAGAGGCTTCACGTTGGTCACCTATGTTGCCACGCTCGACGTCCCGCGCCACGTCGTGGACCACCTTTCACGACTGCTGGCCGCCCACCGGCGACGGCTGCGCACCCCGCGGGGATCTCGGGCGCTGGGCCCGTTCCGCCAGGCCCTGCTGGTCCTGCGCTGGTTCCGCGGGAAGGCTTGCGTGCACTGCCTGGCCCGCGACGCGGGCGTCTCCCAGGCCACCGGCTACCGCTACCTGCACGAAGGCATCGACGTCCTCGCCGAGCAGACTCCAGACCTGCACGACGTCCTGAACCGCTGCCGACGGGACGGAATGACGCACGTCATCCTGGACGGCACCCTCATCGCCTCCGACCGTCTCGCGGGAGTCCGCGACAACGGCAATGACCTGTGGTTCAGCCAGAAACACAAGGCATTCGGCGGCAACGTGCAGTTCCTGTCGTCCCCGGACGGCAGCCCGCTGTGGGTCTCCGACGTCGAACCCGGCTCCACCCCCGACATCACCGCCGCCCGTATCCACGCACTGCCCGCCCTCTACAAGGCCGCCACCGACGGCCTGCCGACACTCGCCGACAAGGGCTACATCGGCGCCGGCATCGGCATCCACGTCCCGGTCCGCCGCCCCAAGGGCAAGTCCGAACAAGCCCTACACACCGACACCCGCACCACGAACACCCTGATCAGAGACTTGCGCGCCCTCGGCGAACGGGCAGCCGCCGAGCTCAAGGAACGCTGGCGCGCGCTCAAGCACGTCTCCCTCAGCCCCAGCCGGATCGGCGACATCGCCCGCGCCACACTCGTCCTCAACGGAATCTGGAAATGATCTTCGCTGAGAAAACCTCACTCAGCGGCGAGGTTTCGCATGGCACGCACGTCACAGGATCCCGTGCTTCTCAAGATTGGTTTTGTACCTGGGAGCTGACACCGCTTGTCGCTCAGAGCGGGGAACGCCCGGATTTCCCGGAGGGCAGTGTTGCTGAGTTCTGGCAACACCCGGGGCCTTGCGGTGGGAGCCTGGGGGTGCTCTGCGGGATGAGGGTGCGATGGCGCCACCGAAGTCCAAGGTCGATCTGTACGCGGCGATCCGCCGTGATGCCCGGGCGGGGATGTCCCACCGGGCTTTGATGCGCGAGCACGGTGTCGGATTCCGCACGGTCAAAGCGGCGTTGGAGTCGGTGTGGCCGGAGCCTCGGAAGAGACCGCGGCCCCGGGGAACACGGCTGGATGCGTACAAGCCGTTGATCGACCAGATGCTGCGGGTTGACCTGGACGCCCCGCGCAAGCAGCGGCACACCGTCAAGCGGATCTTCGACCGGCTGGTCGACGAGCACGCGGCGCAGGGGGTGACCTATCCGATGGTCCGGGCCTATGTCGCCGAGCGGCGCCAGCAGATCAAGGTCGAGGCGGGCCGCGGACCGGTGAACGCGTTCATTCCGCAGACCCACCGGCCCGGGGCGGAGGCGGAGGTCGACTTCGGGGACGTGAAGGTGCGCCTGGCCGGAGAGCTGGTCACCTGCTATCTGTTCGCGATGCGGCTGTGCTACTCGGGCAAGGCGGTGCACCGCGTCTTCGCCTCCTGCGGCCAGGAGGCGTTCCTGGAGGGCCACGTCCACGCTCTCAGCGTGCTGGGCGGTGTCCCGACGGGCAAGGTCCGCTACGACAACCTCAAGGCCGCGGTCGCCCGGGTGCTGGGCTCGCGCGCGAGGGCGGAGAACGAGCGATGGACCGCGTTCCGCTCGCATTACGCCATCGAGGCCGCGTACTGCCTGCCCGGCATCGAGGGCGCCCACGAGAAAGGCGGGGTTGAGGGGCAGATCGGCTGGTTCCGCCGTAATCACCTGGTCCCGGTCCCGGAGGTCGCCTCCCTGGCCGAGCTGAACGTGATGATCGAGCAGTGGGACGTGGCGGACGAACGGCGCCGGATCGGCTCCCGGCCACGGGCGGTAAGTGAGTACTTTGCTGTCGAACGGTCGTTGCTGCACCCGTTGCCGGGCGAACCGTTCGAGACTGGGCGGCTGTTCAGTCTGCGGGTGGACCGCTTCAGCCAGGTCAGTGTCCGCACCAACCGCTACTCGGTGCCGGTGCGGCTGATCGGCCGGACGGTGCGGGTCATGCTGCACGCGTCCGAACTGGTGGTCTACGACGGGCAGAAGGAAGTCGCCCGGCATGAGCGCCTCATCGCCAAAGGTCAGACCCGACTCGTGCTGGACCACTACCTGGAGGCCCTGGTCAAGAAGCCCGGCGCCTTTCCCGGCGCGACCGCCCTGGAACAGGCGAAGTCCGCGGGCAAGTTCACCCCGGTCCATGACGCCTGGTGGGCCGCGGCCTGCAAGGCCCACGGGGACCGGGACGGCACCCGGGCTTTGATCGAGGTCCTGCTGCTGGGCCGCCACCTCACCCACGAGTACCTGGTCGCCGGACTCGCCGCCGCCCTGCGGGCAGGCGCGTTGACCGCGGATGCGGTCGCGCTGGAGGCGCGGAAGGCAGCCGAGGCCGACGACGTGGACGAGCCACCCGTCTCCGCCCGGTCGGACCGGGCGACGGTGACGTTTTTGACCCAGCGGAGGCTTGCCCACCTGCCGCCCGACACCCGGCCGCCGCCCTCGGTTGCGGCCTACGACCAGCTGCTGAAAGCCCGGCAGCCGGCCGACCGCCCCGCGATCCAGGGAGAGTGACGCCGTGACGTTCCAACGCCACCGCGGGCTGACCGAACAAGCCGCCGACGCCGCCGTCGACCAGGCATGCCGCATGCTGCGGCTGCCCACCATCCGCGCCCAGTTCCCCGACCTGGCCGAAGCCGCTGCCCGCGACCAGATGTCGTATCGCGGGTTCCTCGCAGAGCTGCTGATGGCCGAGTGCGACGACCGGGCCCGCCGGCGCTCGGAGCGGCGGATCAAAGCTGCCGCTTTCCCGAGGGAGAAGTCCCTGCGGGGCTTCGATTTCGAGGCCAACCCCCTCGTCGATCCGGCCGTCATCCACACGCTGGCCACCTGCGACTGGGTCAAGAAGGGCCTTCCGCTCTGCCTGATCGGCGACTCCGGCACCGGCAAGTCCCACCTGCTGATCGCCCTGGGCACCGAAGCCGCCACGGAAGATTTCAAGTCCAGTGAGACAGTTGTGATGCTATGAGCTTTGTGGTGTTGGTTCTCGGCGCTTGGCGGGATCGTTGATCCAGGCAGTCCGGGGTATCTCGGGTGGCCGGGGGCGGCGCCCGAAGCGTTCGGGGTGGTGTGCGTATGCCTGAGCGAGGGTGGCGGCCCGTTGGTCGCGGACCTCGTCGGCGGTGCCGAAATGGATGCTGGCGGGGGTGTGCCAGGCGATGCCGGAGTGACGGTGCTCGTGGTTGTAGTAGGCGATGAACGCCTCGAACCACTCACGGGCATGGGCCAGGGAGTCGAACCTTTCCGGGAAGTCCGCCATGTACTTCGTGGTCTTGAACTGGGCCTCGCTGTAAGGGTTGTCGTTGGAGACCTTGGGTCGTGAGTGCGACCGGGTGACGCCCAGATCGATCAGCAACTGGGACACCTTCTTGGAGGTCATGGACGTGCCGCGGTCGGCGTGCACGGTGTTGGGCACGATGCCGTTGAGGGCGATGGTCTCGCGGATCAGTTCCTCCGCCCGCTGGGCGGACTCGGCGCGTTCGACGGTGTGGCCGGCGATGTACCGGCTGAAGATGTCGATGATGACGTAGGCGTGGTACCAGACGCCCTTCGTCGGTCCGGCGACCTTGGTGATGTCCCAGGAGAAGACCTGTGACGGGCCGGTGGCGACCAGTTCCGGCACCACCCGGGGAGGGTGGGTCGCCTGGCGGCGGCGTTCACCGCTTTGGCTGTGTTCCCGCAGGATCCGGTACATCGTGGAGACCGAGCAGTGGTAGCGGCCGGCATCCAGCTCGCGGGCCCAGATCTGCGCGGGCGGCAGTTCCGCGTACTCGGCGCTGTTCATCAACTCCATTACGGCCAGGCGCTCTTCGGCGCTCAGGGCGGACGGCTGGGCGCCGGCCGTGCGGGGTCGGGGTGCGGCCGGTGGCCGCAGCCGGCGGTAGTGGGTGGCGCGGGAGCGGCCGGTCAGTCGGCAAGCGGCCACGACACCTAGCTCGGTCTCGACGCCGTGGAAGGCGTCGTTCATGACCGGGGCGGCGGCAGACTTCAGTCCGCGCCCCTGGAGATCATGTCCAAGAGCGCGGAAGCTTTTCCCATGACCTCCAGGGCGGCCTTGTTCTGGGCCAGTTCCTTCTCGAGCCGCTCCACCCGGCGACGCAGTTTGTCGTTCTCCGTCTCGGCGTCCGACTTCTTCGGCCTCGCGGGGCTCGTGCGGCGGTCGGCCAGGTTCTCCAGGGCGCCGGCGTCCCGAGCGGCCCGCCATTCCTTGACGTGAGAGTGGTAGAGGCGCTCTCGGCGCAGGATCGCACCCTTCTCGTTCTTCGGGGCCGCGTCGTACTCGGCGACGATCCGCAGCTTGTACTCCGGGCTGAAGGAGCGACGCTTCGGCCTGGGCGCGGGATCGGGCGCGGGATTCGTGCTGGTCATGAGGGGATGGTTCTCCTGTCGGTGCCCTCTCAGGCTAACCCGGCAAAGCCGGATGTCTCACACAAGGCTGACAGAGAGGGCCATGGCCGGCTACCGGGTCCGCTACACACTCGCCACCAAACTGGTCAACGAATTGGTCGAGGCCGCGGACGAGAAGGTGCTGACCAAGACCATCGCCCGCTACGGCCGCGTCGACCTCCTCGCGATCGACGAGCTCGGCTACATGGAACTGGACCGCCGCGGCGCGGAGTTGCTGTTCCAGGTTCTGACCGAGCGGGAGGAGAAGAACAGCGTCGCCATCGCCTCGAACGAGTCGTTCGGCGGGTGGACGAAAACCTTCACCGACCCGCGGCTCTGTGCGGCCATCGTCGACCGCCTGACCTTCGGAGGCAACATCATCGAGACCGGCAGTGACTCCTACCGCCTCGCCAGCACCAGGGCCGCCCAAGCTCAGAACACTGCCGCAGGCTGACCAGCACCGGCCACTCCCCGATGGATGTCGCGATCGCGACCACGGAGAGACCAGGTTTCCCTCAGCGGTTTGCGACCACTTCCAAGGTGATCTTTAGACGGCGACCCGTCATGCCCTTGGCTTTTGTGATGCCGAAGGCGTATCTGTCTATCGTGGCGGTGGCGTCGGCTGTGATCCTCCTGTCTTCGCAGGCAACGGAATTGATCGTGACGAGAACCGGCTGCGATACTCCGCAGGCAGTCATCTCTCCTTGCAGTGAGGCATCCTGGGCGGATCTTCCCAGGCTCTGGCTCCGGAAGACGATCTCGGGATGTCGTGCCACGTCCAGGTAGTCGGAGGACCTGACGTGATCGTCGCGCTGCTGATTGCCGGACTCGAAGCTGGCCGCGTCCATCGCGACTTCCACCGACGACTCTTCCGGCGACTCAGCAACGGTAATCCGGCCATGACTGATAGTGAACGTCCCACGGACCGGGAGCAGCCCGAACACGGCCCGCGTGTCGAAACGGACCGTCGATGCCACTGGATCGATCTCATAGGTGCCTGCTGCTGGTAAGGACTGCTCTGCAGTGCCTGGTATCGCCATGAGTGCGTAGCCTCCGCGTGCTGAAGATCCTCTTGGATGGATCAGCCTCTCGCACACTGCGGTGGCTGCACCAGTCCCCTTTCGATCACCGACAGTGCACCCCAACGTCGGCCGCCCGCCGGGAGTCGAGTGAGGGGCCACAGCTCATCGCACTCTTGAGGGGGTGGCAAAGCGAACAAGTACCCAGCGTTTGAAGTTCCCCCCTGATTTTGGACAGCGGGTGCTTACGCTGCGGGGGCGAGGTCTTGCTGCAGCCTGGCTCGCGTTTCGAGTGGGGTGAGGTAACCGAACTCGGGGTGTCTGCGGAGCCTGGTGCGGTTGTACTCGACCTCGATGAAGCGGAAGACGTCGGCCCGGGCCGCCTCGCGGCTCTCCCAGACGGCGGTGCCGATCTCCGCTTTCAGCAGGCCGAAGAAGCTCTCGGCTGCAGCATTATCGTAGCATATACCGGTTCGTCCCATGCTCTGCCTCAGGTTCAACTCCCGTAGCTCCTGGCGGAATTCGCCCTCGCTTCCGCGATCGCTGTGCATGATGCAGCCCGGCTGCAGGCCAACACGGCCGGCGGCCATGCGCAGGGCGTCGGTGACCAGCTCGGCGCGGTGGTGGTCGGCCATCGCGTACCCGATCACCTCGCGCGTCGCCAGGTCGATGACGGTCGCGAGAAACCACCAGCCCTCGATCGTCGGCAGATACGTGATGTCCCCGACGAGCTTCGTGCCGGGCCGTGTTGCGGTGAAGTCGCGGCCGACCAGGTCCGGGGCCGGGGCGGCCTTGGTGTCCTGCTGCGTCAGGTGGCGGCGCCTGCGGCGGGTGACACCGCGGATGTCGCGCTCGCGCATGATCCGCTCGACCTTCTTCCGGTTGATCGCATGGCCCTTGCGCCGCAGCGCAGCGTGCACGCGCGGGGCACCGTAGGCACCCCGGGAGGAGGCGTGGATCTCACGGATCTCCTCAGTCAACTCGTCTGCGGCGCACTGCCGTTCGGCCGCTGCCGGCCGGGCCGCCAGCCAGGCGTAGTAGGTGGAGCGGTTGATCCCCGTTACGCGGCACAGCAGGGCCACGCCATAGCCGCCGGGGTTGGTCTCGGCGGCCTTCTCCGCGTCGATGAAACGGCACAGCGTGCCTACTTCATCGTCTCCTTCGCGAAGAAGGCCGCTGCTTTTTTCAAGATCTCGATCGTCTGCTGCTGTTCCCGGTTCTCCCTGCGCAGCCGCTGCAGCTCGTCCTTCTCCGCCGTGGTCAGCGCGCCGGGCGCCCCTTCACCGCGGTCGGTCTTCGCCTGCTTCACCCAGCCGCGAAGCCCCTCCGGACTCACGCCGAGTTCACGGGCGATCTCGGTGACGTTCCGAAGCGGCGACGAACGGACGAGCGCGACCGCGTCGCGCTTGAACTCGGCCGTGTACCGCTTGCTCATGTTGCTCTTGCCACTCAACCTGGACTACTTCCTCCGGGACCCATCCGTCCCAGTATCAAGCTGTCCAGATCAAAGGGGGAACCTCAGTTGTCACTTCTCATCGACATCTTCGGGCTGTCTGATCGCCAAGTGCTGCCCGAAACCATCGATAAACGTTGCTCGCTCTCGCTTACGAAACCACAAGATCGACCCTCCAGCTACGTCTTCTCACCGCCTCGTGGGGGAACGGGGCAATCGAGTTGGAAGAGGATGTCCCAGTACGCCGGGTCGGGCCGCCGTCTGTCCGAGTCGACCACGATCACCGATAGCAGGGGATCCGCTTCGGCAGTTTCGCGGGCAGCTTCAACAAGGACGGTGACCTTGTCTTTCGGTAGAAGGGCTGCCAACCTCGGGTCTGCCCATTCAGCGAGCCGATCCCAGCTGAGCACCTGCTTGCTGCGAACGACGAGCACAAGCGCCCGCCGGAAGGTGGCCCCAAGACGGGCTCATCCAACCGGCCCCGCCCGGCCACGGCCGTCTGAACCTTCCGGGTGTCCTCGTCGTCAACGGACACGATGCGCTGCGGATGATGACGGTCGTAGGCCGAGGGATCCGTTCGAGCCGTGCCCTCCGAGTGATGAGGCGCAGGAAGGTCAGTCAGATTCGCTTCGGGCGGGGTGTCGCGGACCGTGGCCGGGGAGCGGGGTGAGGGCGGAGGTGAAGTTCTCGCCGTCGACGAGGGGGGTATCGAGGGAGACGCCAGCTGCGGCCATGCGGTCGTAGAGGTCGAGGATCAACTCCTTGGTGCGGTAGGAGCCATACTTGGCCTCATCCTTGCGCTTCACGATGGGGAAAGTATCGAGGATGTAGTCCACGTCTTCGCGGGCGACGCCGTAGAGGTGGAAGAAGAGTGCGTCCAATTCGGCCCGGATGACGGCGCGGCGTTCCTCGTCCCAGCGGAAGGGCTCTCCGACGTCGCCGAGGTCACGGGAAAGGGCAACCATGTCCCAGGCGGTATAGGTGAGCTCAAAAACGCGGGCCACGATGAAATCCTCGAAGGGCTGAAGGACTCCCGGAAGCAGAACGGGAAGTTGCTGCCAGATGAAGAAATTCATCGTTACTCCGCCCACCTTTTGACGGCTTGCGAAGTCATGTACGAATGACGTCTGGCAGGCGACAAGGGTAAGTGCCGTCCACGGCTCTTGTTTGGCGCACATCAAAGGAACCTTGTTGCCGACGGCGGACTTCGGAAAAGCGAACGAAATCGCAGTCCGCTCGTCAGTGGCGCGGCAGATGTCGCGCCAGCCTAGAAGCCAGTCACGGTCCCAGGACTTGTGGGCGGATTGGGCGTCGACCTCAGGCTCAGCCACCCAGTAGCGCGGAAGGACCACCGCAGAAGGATCGTGCTTCTCCGCGAGGGTGAAGTCTTGGGTGGAGCCGTCTAGGTCGTAGGTCGCCCAACGGTGGTCGTAGTGGTGCAGCATCTTCGCTTCGTAGAGCGGGAGCATCCGGGCCGCGCCGCGGGTGAAGGTGTTACCGGTGAGGGTCCAGCCGTCGGCTTCGAGCTGGTCGCGGGTATGGAAGAGGTGCGAGTCATTCGACATGTGGAACATCGTCATAAACGACAGGCCCCAGGGGTTGCCGTTGGGGTCGCCCTCCTTGATGAGGACGGGGACGCGGCGGTAGATGCCGAGGGTGATTTCGGCGTCGCGACGGGTGCGGAAGACCGGGCAGGTACCAGTGTTGGGGTTGAGGAGGGTGATCTCCTCCGGGGTGAGGATGAAGCGCTTGTCCGCCGCGTCGAGTTCAGCCGGATCGTGGAGGAAGAAGGCAAACGTTGCGGCGGGTTCGCGGGCGGTGCGACCGGCGAGGGTGAGCAGGCTGAACTTGAATGAGCGGTGCACGCCGGGAAAGAGCGGCGCGGCGTTCTCGAAGTCGTAGAGCGAGGCGAGTGAGCCGCGCTGGACGAGGTCCTTGAAGAAGAATTGTGTGGTGGCGTCGGTGGCGATACCTGTGGGCACGATCACGCCGGTCCGACCCGTGGGGCCCATGAGACTGCGGTCGGTCTCGGCGAAGACGGCGTAGGTGTTGATGTCGCCTCGGCCCGTGAGCGGGTAGCGCACCGAGGAGCGTAGGAACTGGCTCTCGCCCTCGGCGCGGCGCTTGGCAGCGGTGAACTCGGCGAAGAGCTCGGGATTCGTTGCCGGTAGGTCTGCGATGAGATTCTTTCGGGCGGCGGCGTTCGGGGCGGCGGCGATGGCCGCGTCACGCTGAGCGAAGAACTCCTGCTCCTGGAGCTTGATGCGCTCCCACGGCGGGTTCCCCAGCACGCAGGAGAAGCCGCCGGCCCAGCCGACATACGTGTCGACGCTAGCGTCCGCAGTCGCGGGGACGAGGAAGACGTCGGGGAACTCCAGGTGCCAGTGGAAGAACTTGTACTGCTGGGCGATACGGACGATCTCGTCTCGTGTGGTCGCCGGTATGCCGCCGCCGGGGTTCTGGAGGTCGCGGAAGACGCCCTCCGTCACCGGGGTAGGGGCGCTCTGGACCTTGGGCCAGACGAAGGCTGCGCACCAGGCGTCGGAGGCGTTGAGGGCGTGGAGGTAGTCCGCGGACTGTTCCAGGTCGCGGAAGCGGCTGGACTGGATGCGGACGTCGCGCAGGGTGTCGGCCGGGGCGTCGGTGATGTCGCGCAGGCTAGCCGCAAAGGAGGCGTTGGAGACCCAGATGCGGTCTTCGGTGTGGAAGCTGAGCTGGCCGCCGCGTTCGGTGGCGTTCCGCTTCTTCAGAGCCGAAGCGATCTTTCTGTCGTCGCCCTCGATCGGCTTGAAGGCGTCGTCGGGTATGCCGCCCGCCAGCAGGGCTGGGGTCGCCCCCAGCAGTGCGTTGCCGTGCTTGATGTGGGCGTCGAGGAAGCCCAGCGGCTTGCCGGGTTCAAGGGCCTCGAGCCACAGGGAGACCTTGGCGAGTTCGACGGCCATCGGGTTGAGGTCCACGCCGTAGATGCAGCGGGCGACGACCTCGTGGAGGGCGTGGCGTACGGCGTCGATCGTCGGCTCAGGGTTCTGGTCGCGGACGGCGGCGACGCGCTTGGCGATGCGGCGGGAGGCGGCGACGAGGAAGTGGCCGGAGCCGCAGGCGGGGTCGCAGACCGTCAGGGACAGCAGTTCGTCGACGATGGCGTCGCGGGCGTCGGGCTGGCCGGCGCGGGTGGCGCGGATCTCGCCTCGCTTGACGGCGTCGTCGATGACGGGGTCGAGGGCGGAGTCGAGCAGGCAGTCGATGAGTGAGGAGGGGGTGTAGTAGGAGCCCGTGGTCTTGCGGGTGTTGCCGGCCAGCTCGACGAGTTCGAAGGTGCGGTCGGTGGCGTTGTGCTTGGGGACGAGTTCCAGCAGGGACTCGTAGATGGAGCCGAGTTCCTCGGCGTCCAGGTGGCGGTAGTCGACGACGCGGTTGCGCCGGGAGGTGGTGTCGCGGACGATCGACAGGGCGCGTACGGCGTCGAGCAGGGGCTCGTTGGACAGGGCGAGGTCGTGCAGGAGCTTGTCGGTCTCGGTGTCGTCGAAGATGCCACCGAGGGCGGGCAGCCCGAGTTCCGGGCGGCCGTCGTCGTTGCCGAGGCCGGACAGGACGAAGCGCAGCGCCTGGTAGAGGTCGCCGTGGGAGGTTCCGCGGCGTCGCTGGGCCTGGCGGCGCAGCCGGGCGGAGGAGAAGTAGGTGGCGTAGCGCTCCTTGGCGCCGGCGTCCGCGGTCGGCATCAGCAGCGCCTCGCGGTCCTCGGCGACGAAGAGGAACAGCATCCGGTAGACCGTCCGCAGCAGGGCGTAATGGAAGGTCTGGACGTCCAGCGTTTCGCGCAGCTCACGGTTGGCGGGGTGCTTGAGGAAGCCCGTGCCCAGCGTGGTGATGGCGGTCTGGACGCCCTTGCGGAGCTGGTCCAGGGCGCGGGTGCCGGAGGCGATGGCCTCGGTGCGCCACTTCTCCAGCCAGCACGCGGACGGCGCGGCGTCCTCCCCCACCTCGAAGCGGGAGACGTGCAGGAGCCGGTAGAGCAGCACGAATTCGCTGAAGAGCTCGCCGTCGAAGATCGCCTCGAGGTCGAACTCGACGTACGAGGCGGTCGCCAGCGCGCTGGAGTCACGCAGTAGCCGCACCTGGCGGCCGTTGGTGAGGACGCCCCACAGGTGGGCCTCCGTGCGGTTCAGGCACTCCTGGAGCATCGACTGCGGCGGGACCGTGCCCGCGCCGCCCGGCCGCCGGTCGAGGTCGGCGTTCCAGGCCGGCTGGTGGATGAGGACGTGCCGCCAGCGGTGGGAGACGAGGAACTTCTTCTCCTCCTCGGAGTCGGCCGCGATGCCGGACTGGCCCATCGGCGTGAGCGGGCCGAAGCCGAGTTCGCGCCAGAGCGGGGCCAGCCAGTCGTTGCCGGCGATGCCAGTCGGGTCGCTGGCCGGGGCGCCGGTCTCCGGGTTCTCGGAAAGGCGCTTGCGCACGTCGCGCCAGAGCGGCTTGAGGTACTCCCAGCTGCGTTCGGCCTCGTCGCGGACCGAGCGGGAGGTGGGCAGTCCGTAGTCGGCGGGCTTGGTGCCGGGGACGTCCTTGCCCTCGCTGATGCGGACCAGCATGTCGACGGGCAGGAGCGCGCCGACGGTGTGGACAGCGGAGAAGACCTGGTTGCGGGTGGTGGCGGACATCAGGCGGCCTCTCCGGACACGGCGGCGGGCAGGTAGACGTAGACGCCGAGGATGTCGGCGGGCTTCTGGGCGGTGACGCGAAGGCCTCGGACGATGTCGTCGGCGGCCTTGCGGACGCGGCGGTGGGACTCGTCGAGGCCGGCGGCGAGCTCGTCGCCGTACGACTCCAGGTAGCCGGTCACCTCGGGAAGCTGGGCGAGGATGCGGGTCATGGTCCGCATCCCGAAGTCCGGGGCCGTGTTCGTGGTGGCGGTGGCGTCGAGCAGTGCCACGGCCTGTTCCTGCGTCAGCCACTGCGCGTTCTTCGGTGAGCCGTGGAAGGCGAGCAGGCGGGCGTCCTCCGCCACGAGCTGCTTGTCGCCGCTGCGCGAGGGCAGCGTGAGGTGGAAGCGGTAGCGCACGAGCAGCAGCGTCGTGCGGGTGGCGACCGCGTCCGTCGTGATGACGCCGCAGCGGCGGGCCGGGCGGACGCCGTCGGCCTGGGTGTCCAGTGCCGCGTTCAGGACATGTCCGGCCAGGGCGCCGACGACCGGGTCGGTGCGGACGAGGGCGGCTTCGCCGCGCGCCACCGCGGGGTCGGCCCGGAACGGAATGGGGCGGTCCTTCTCGATGATGTCCGCGCCGACGACCGGGGCGAGCGCGTCGCGCAGGCCGGCCGGAGTGCCGCCGACCTCGGCGGTGAAGTCCGCGCCCGTAACGCGCAGTACGCCGCCGAGGGCGTTCAGGCAGTCGCGTACGAAGGTGGCGATCTCGCCGGCGCTGCCGAGGGCCTCGCGCACGGAGGCGACCTCGCGGGCGACGTCCTCGGGGTGGATGGAGCGCTGGGCGAAGCGGGAGCGGGAGGCCTTCTCGCGTTCGGCGGCCGAGTTCCAGTCCTGTTCCAGGTCGGCGAAGCTCTGCTGGAGGGCGTCGGAGCCGAACAGGGTCTCCTGTTCGCCCTGGCGGCCGCGCAGCAGCAGCCACTCGACGATGGCGTCCGTGACGCCGGTGGACATCTCGTCGGGCACGGAGACGGAGATGCCGAGGTCCTTCTTGATCTGGCGGTGCTTCTTGATGAGGACTTCGAGGACCTTGCCGTCGATGCCGTTGTCGTCGCCGTACAGGGTGATGACGCGGACCTGGTCCTTCTTCTGGCCGTACCGGTCGACGCGGCCCTCGCGCTGGTCGTGGCGGGTCGGGTTCCAGGCCAGGTCGTAGTGGAGGACGGCGTCGAAGTGGTGCTGGAGGTTGACGCCCTCGGAGAGGCAGTCGGTGGCGATCAGGACGCGGCGGGCGGCGGCGTCCTCGCCTGCCTCGGTCGCCAGTTCCTCGATCCGCTGGAGGCGCTGCTGCGGGGAGAGGGTGCCGGTGACGGCCTTGACGACGGTCTTGGCGCCGAGCGGACCGCGCTTCTTGGTCTCCGGGTCGTTGGCGAGCTGGTCGGCGAGGTATTCGGCGGTCGGGATGTAGCGGCAGAACACGATCGGGTTGTAGCCGTCGGCGAGCAGTGCCTTGAGGTGCTTGATGAGCGCCTTCAGCTTCAGGTCCTGCTCCGGGCCTTCCAGCTCGGTGGCGCGCGTGGCGAGTTCGGCGAGCCGTGATCCCGCGTGCTCCTCGGTCTCGGCGCCCGGGGCGACGTCCATGCCCTCCAGGGCGTCGCTGTCGGCGGAGTCGCTGGTCAGCGGGGCGCCCAGCCGGTCGGCTTCCTCGGCGGAGGCGGCGACCGCAGCGGCCGAGCGGGTGCGCAGGGTCTGTGCGGCGGCGCGGGGCGAGGAGACCAGGGAGCGCAGCAGGGCGATCGCGGACCACCAGGCGATCCGGGCCTCGCGCCTGCCCTGGGAGCCGGCGGCCTCGACGCGGTCGCTGGCGTAGGCGATGGCGTCGTCGAGCAGGGCGCGGTAGGCGGGGGCGAGCTTGTAGGTCTCGTCCTTGAAGTAGCGGTCCGAGGGGAACGCGGTCTTCTCGGCGAGGCTGTCGTCGCTGAGGCCGTCTGCCTTGGTGAGGTACTGGCGTACGTCGGCCCGCTTGCGCGCGACGAAGTGCTGGGCCAGCAGGACGCGGCCCGCTTCGCTGTCCAGGTTCACTTTCGCCAGTTCGGGCTTGACCAGGCCGAGCAGGTTACGGAACGCGGATTCCTTGCCGGAGTGGGGCGTCGCCGTGACCAGCAGAAGGTGGCGGCCGGCGTCCGCCGAGACGCGCTTGAGGAGTTCGTAGCGCAGCTGGTCCTGGGTGTTCGTGGATGTGTCGTCGGCCGCGACGCAGGTGTGGGCCTCGTCCACGATCACCAGGTCGGGGCAGTGGCGCACGAAGTCGTCGCGGTGGCGGGTGGATTTGATGAAGTCCGTGGAGACGATGACGTGTGGGTACTTGTCGAAGAGGGACTGGCCGAGGTCCAGGCCGCGTTCCAGGCGCGAGACCGTGGAGGCGAGGACGAGTTCGGCGTCGATGCCGAACTTGGTGCGCAGTTCGCCCTGCCACTGCTCGGCGAGCGCGGGCGAGCAGAGCACGGCGAGGCCGGTCGCCTCGCCCTGGGCGAGCAGTTCGCTGGCGATGAGACCCGCTTCGATCGTCTTGCCGATGCCGACGTCGTCGGAGATGAGCATGCGTACGGTCTGCTGGCGCAGGGCCATGAGCAGCGGGACGAGCTGGTACGCGCGGGGCTCCACGGCGATGCCCGCGAGCGAGCGGAAGGGGCCGGCGCCGGAGCGGAAGCCGATGCGCAGTGCGGTGCGCAGCAGGCCGGCGGCGCGCTGGTCGCCGAGGTCGGAGGGCTCGGGCGCGGCGAATTCGGCGCCCTTGACCTCCTCGAAGGTGGGGAAGACGGCGGCGATGTCGTCGTCGGAGCCGCCGAGGGGGCGGAGGACGAGCATGTCGGGGGCGCTCTCGGGGAGCACCACCCATTCGCGGCCGCGTGCCGTCACCAGGGAACCGGCGGAGTAGGTGAGTGCCATGTGAGTCGTCGCGTCCTTGTGGTGATCGGGCGTCAGTGGGCGGCGGTGCCGAAGTCGCGGGGGCGCTCGGCGGCGATGGCGTCCCAGTCGGCGTCGTGCGGGAAGCGGACGACGTCCCAGCCGGCGTCGAGCAGTCGCTCCTCGGCGTCCTCGTCGCGCAGGGCCGTCATCTCCGTGCCGGGCAGGTCGACGAAGACGGCGAGGTTGGCGCTCCCCAGGCGGTACACGTAGTCGGCCTGGGCGTTCGCCTCGGTGATCAGCGTGGCGCCGTCGTCGGGGAGGCGCAGCCCCTTGGCCTTGAGCCAGGTCAGCAGGTCGTCCTGGGCGATGGCCTCGCCGGCAGCGACCTCGACCGGGGTCGGCGCGCCGGAAGTCTGCTCCAGCAGCCGCTTGAACTGCTCCGACCGCGACTCGCCGCGCCTTTCGCGCGTCGCCGTCGCTGACGCGAGCCGCAGCAGCAGGTCCTTCACGGTGTGCCGGTCGATCTGGACGTGGTTCAGCTGGTTGCCGTAGGTCAGGAGGCACTCGTAGCAGCCGCGGGCACACGGCCGGTCAGGGTGCGGGCCGCCCAGGTCGTTGCCGTCCTCGTCGAAGTGGCAGATGGCGAGCGCCTGCAAGGCCGCCTTCGCCAGGGCGTCCTTCTCCGACTGGAGGCGGCGGAGCACGCCCGCGCCGCCCTCGGCGGCCTCCGTGAACAGGATGCGGTCGCGCGGGCCGTCGTCCGGCGGGAGGAGTTCGCTGCTGAGCTCGGAGTCCTCCAGCTCGAAGGTGGCCTCGATACCCCGCTCCAGGGCGTACATCAGCGACAGCGCGATCGGCTCGGGCAGCGGCTCGTCGAGGGTGGCAACGAGGACGTTGCGGCGGTCCTCGACGTAAGGGATGACGCGTTTCTTGCGGCGCTTCTCGTTGCCGTCGGCGTCGATGCGGGGCATCTCGCTGGTGTCGCCGGACGCTTCGGAGGCGTCCTTGTCGTTCATCCAGCGGCCGTCGCCGAGGTCGAGCCAGTAGCCGGCGGGCTCGTCCTTCTTCGCCCGGACGCGGCCGGTGTTGGTGATCCGGACGGTCGCCGAGTCGCCGTACGCCACCTGTGCGATCGGCTTCCCCGACGTGTCGGCGACCATGGCGTCCTGGCGGCCCTTGCGGGTGCCGTGGTCCTGGAAACGGTACGAGGTCTCCAGGCGGAAGCCGGCGCGGCGGCGCTCTTCCTCGTCGGAGGAGATCCGCTCGCGGCGGGTGGTGTAGACGGTGTGCAGGTGCAGAAGGCCGTACGTGGCCGAGCCCAGGGGCTCGGCGCACATCTCGCAGCGGTCGGCGCGCTCTTTGGGGTCGTGGTGGTAGCCGCAGCTCGCGCAGCGGCGGGCCTCGGTGGTGGCGAGATCGCCCGAGGCGTCCGGCGGGAGCTGGATGCGCGTGACCTGGTAGCGGGCGCCCTCATGGTAGATGAGCGACCCGGGGCCGAACTCGCGGATGGCGAGGAAGCGGGGACGCTGCAGGTAGTCGCCCTCGCCGCGGCGGCGGCCGGTTGTGGGAATGTAAGCGGCGAGCGGCAGGCGTGGGAAGGAGTAGCCGGGCAGGAAGCCCTCGGAGGCGAGGTAGCGGTATGGGTTGAAGTCGGACAGGACCGACTTGCTGTCAGCGCTCTCGTTCATCAGCAGGTTCAGCTGGGTCTCTGCCTCGCGGCGACGGGCGTTGGCCCGGATCCGATCGCCCTCCGTCAGGCTGTAGTCGAGGCGGCGCTTGTTCTGGATGTACTGGTCGTCGAGCGCGGCCGTGAACAGGTCACGCCACCGGTCGAAGGCCCGGTCGAACCGTTCGGGCACGGTCGTTACGCGGTCCTGTATCCAGTCGTCGTGCCACCACGTGGTCTCGGCGAACTTCGGCAGCAGGGGGGCGAGTACCCGCAGCGCGGAATCGACCGTGCGGCGCTGCGCGTCAGCGTCGAGGGAGGCGGCGAGGAAGTCCGGCAGGAGCCTCAGCTCGGGCTGGGGGCGTTCCCCTGTGTCGGCGAACGAGACATCGAGGACCTGGGGTAAGGCGCGGCCCAGCTTCAGGCCGGTCTCCGCGATCCAGATGCCCTGGAGGTGAGACAGGACCAGGTCTTCGTTGGCGAGGTCCAGGCGCGGGGGCGCGACGGCGCCGGCGACCATGCGCTCGGAGCGGCGGAAGTAGTACTGGTCGTGGCTGTTGCCCGTCGCACAGTACGTGGTGACGAGGGCGGGCTGGCCGCTGCGGCCGGCGCGGCCGCTGCGCTGGGCGTAGTTGGCGGGCGTCGGCGGGACGTTGCGCATCATCACCGCGTTCAGCGAGGAGATGTCGACGCCGAGCTCCATCGTCGGCGAGCAGTAGAGCAGCTTCAGCTCGGCCTTGCGGAACGCCTCCTCGCGCCGCTCGCGCTCCTCCGGGGCCACCTGCGCGGTGTGCTCGCGGGCGAACAGGCCGGCCAGCTCGGCGGCCGCGCTCTGGTACAGCTCGCGGAAGAAGGTGTTGACGCGCGGGCCGTCGCCGCTCTGGTAGGTGCGGGTCAGAGGGTCGTGGGCTCCTGTCTCGCCCTTGCCCGCACGCCAGATCAGGGACTGGGCGGCGACCCGGTAGCCGGTGACCGCGGGTCCCGTCGGGCGGTGGAAGCGGCCGGCCCGCCGCGGGGTGTCGGCGACCTCCTTGACCAGGCCGGCCGTGGCGAGGACCTTCAGCAAGTCCTCGATGACGAGCTGGAGGTCCTCGTTGCCGAGCTTCTTGAAGGCCCGGTCGGTGCGCTGCAGGTACTTGCCGAACTTGCCGCGCGCCGACAGGAACAGGCTCGCGCGGTCCAGGCCGGGACGGGAGGGGTGCGGGTATGCGGTGCCGATCCTGGGCTTGTCGGAGGGGGAGAGTACCCAGGGATCGATGAGGCGCTCCTCGCTGGCCCGCTGGAGCGAGTCGAAGTCGTCGCGGAAGTAGGAGACGTCGATGGCCAGGGCCCGGCGCATCTCGTTGAGCAGCGCCTTCGTCACTTCGGCGCGCAGGGCGGGGTCGGCGTCGCGCAGCGCCTGGTGGGCATTGGTCCAGCGGCCCTGCGTGCCGGCGACCCATGCCAGGTCCTCGTAGTCGATCTCCAGCAGGCCGGTCTGCTCCAGGTTGGGCATGGTGATGCGCCAGCCGCGCTCCAGGTCCAGGTAGAGCCGGAAGGCGATCACATCGCGAAGGGTCTTCGCCGCGCTGCGGGCCAGTGAGGGCGCAAGGTCGCTCTCGCCCGTGTAGTCGAGGGGCGCCAGGCCGATCCCGTTCGTGACGCACAAGGCGAGCTCTTCGTGACGCAGGCCCTCCTCCCCCGCGTCCAGTGCTGCCCGGTACAGGGCGCCGCGCAGTTGCGTGATCTGGACGAAGTCGTTGAAGTGGCCGGCCTGCAGGGAGGCGTCCTGGCGGTTGTCGACGAACGTGAGGAGCTTGCGCGCCTCCTTGTCCAGGGCCTGTTCGGGCACCGACTTCAGGGACCGCACCACGGAGGCCGATATGAGGGAGGTCGCCGAGGAACGCCCCTCCTGGTCGAGCGTGGCCAGCTTCGCGAAGTCCTTGCCGCGGGTCTGCTCGTAGGCGACGCCGCAGTGCAGGCAGAACAGGAAGGGCGAGGGGATGAACGCGGCGTGCAGCTCGCCCCTGCCCTCGTAGCCGTGCGCGTCGACGGTCACCGCGCGCGGGACGCGGTCGCGGTAGGTCTTCTTGACGACCTCCTGGCCTGCGGCGTCCAGCTCCAGCCAGGACTCGGGCAGCCGGCGGTCGTCGACGGCGTACTGCGGGTTGGCGGGCCACGGGCGGTCGGGGTCGATGTAGAGGTAGCCGTCGCCCTGGCGGCCGCCGGTCGCGGCGGTGTCGCGGCGCGCCTCGTAGCGCACGTCGCCGTTCTTCTCGTCGCGCCAGACCGTCAGGTACTCCTGCCCGCACTCGCGGCAAAAGGCGAGCGGCATCAGCAGTTTGCCGCCGCTGCCGGGCTGTTCGAGCTGGTAGGCGCGGGTGAGGTAGCGAGTGGACTTGTCCTCCAGCGTCACGTAGACGGTGTCGCCCTTGGACAGGAACTGGTGCAGACGGAAAGCGAACAGCGGCCGCTCGGTGACGGGGTGGCGGGCCTGCGATCCGGCTTCCAGGGTGGCGCGGACAGCGGCGGCGCACTGCTCCGCGGATAAGCCGCTGTGCTCGGCAAGCTCCTGCGCGGCCTCCTCGATCTTGGCAGGCCTCTGGCGGACGAGCCGGCCGGTGGTCGCGTCGGTGGCCAGGCCGAAGCGGGTCTCGATCCACCGCGCCAGGGGGTCGCGGACGAGGTCGCCGTAGGCACGCGGGGCCGCTGGTGCCTGGAGACGCTCGGCGGAAACGGTGTCCGGGACGTTGCCGGTGGCCCGGATCAGGGTCTCACCGATGACATGCTCGGGACGGACCTTGGTCCCGAACAGGGTGGAGGCGACGTCCGCGACGACCTTCTTCTGCTCCTCCAGCGTTCCCTCGGTGGACATGGTCGCGGAGGTACCGACGCACTGGAGCGCATCGGCCTGGCAGGCCTCGCGGACGCGGCGGATGAGCAGGGCGACATCGGCGCCCTGGCGGCCGCGGTAGGTGTGCAACTCGTCGAAGACCAGGAACTGCAGACCGCTGGCCATCTTGATGAGGCTCCTACGGTCGTCGGGCCGGGTGAGCATCAGCTCCAGCATCACGTAGTTGGTGAGGATGATGTCCGGCGGGTTGTCGCGGATCTCCCTGCGGCGGGCGTCGTCCTCCTGACCGGTGTAGCGGGCGAAGGTGACCGGCTCGCGGCCTGCTCCGTAACCGTCGCGCAGGTACTTCTCCAGCTCCTTGAGCTGGCTGTTGGCGAGGGCGTTCATCGGATAGACGATGATCGCCCGCACCCGCTTGCCGGCTTTGGGGCCCTCGGTCTCACGGTCCTTGAGGACCTTGTCGACGATCGGCACGATGTAGGCAAGGGACTTGCCGGAGCCGGTGCCGGTGGTCAGCACATACGACTCACCCGAGCGGGCTGCCTCCACCGCTTCGCGCTGGTGCTGATGCAAGGTCAGCGGACGGCCGTCGCACACCGTGCCGCCCCCGGTCTTCTTGGCCTGGAAGATGCGTGCGCACTCCTCGTGCAGCACGCCCTGCCCGGCAAGTTCCAGGACGGTGCCGCCGCCGGCGAAGAACGGGTTCAGCGACAGCCAGGGGTCGGGCCACTGCGACTTGGCGCTCAGATCCTCCTCAACGAACGCCGCGACGCGGTCGTCGCGGACAACGGTGCCGCCCTCGGTGAAGGCGCGGTAGTCCTCGATGAGCTTGCGGTGGACGCCGAACACATCCATGCCGGCCGGGGCAGAACCGGGACGGACCGCATCGCAGGCGGACGGCTCGGAGACCATAACGGGGGCCGCAGAGGGGGCGGGCCGGGAGGCCCGCAGGGCCCGCACGGGGTCGAACGCGTCCCAGGCCGGGAGCTGCGGGATGTCACCGTCGAGGGCCAGTGGGAGGAGCGCGTCGCGGACGGCGACGGCGTCGGCGGGACGATCGGCCGGGCCCTTGGCCAGGAGGCGGTCAACGAGACGGGCGAGTTCGGCCGGAACGTCGGACCGGATGAGGCGCACCGGGGTCGGGGCCTGGTGAAGGTGCTTGTGCCCGAGTTCCTGGCGCACCTCGCTGACGAACGGCGGAACTCCGGTCAGCATCTCGTACAGGACACAGCCCAGCGCGTACAGATCCGCGGCCTGTGTGACCTGCTTGGCCTCGAACTGCTCCGGCGCCATGTAGCGGGCAGTGCCGACGGCGACACCGGTGCTGGTGAGGTCGGCCTCCTGCGGGTCGTCGACGATGCGGCCCATGCCGAAGTCAAGGATCTTGACGGTGCCACCGCGGGTCAGCATCACGTTGGCGGGCTTCAGATCGCGGTGCACGATGCCGGCGGCATGCGCGGCTGACAGTCCGTCGGCTATCTGGACGCCGATGGCAGCGGCCCAGGGGACGGGCAGTTGCTGCTCCTCCGTAATGAGATCACGCAGGGTCTCACCGTCGAGGTACTCCATCGCAAGGTAAGGCAGGCCACCGTGGGAGTCATCCACACCGCCGTCGATAAGACGGGTGAGGTGCGGGTGGTCCAAGCGCCGCATGATGCGCACTTCGCGGGCGAAGCGGTCCACGGCCTTGGTGTCGGCCCGGGTATCCACCAGCACACCGGAGCGGCGTCGAAGGATCGTCTTCACCGCGACGGTGCGTTCCGGGCTTCCCGCAGCGGCCAGAAGGTCCTCCGCTTTGTTGACCTCCCCCATGTTCCCCGAGCCGATGGCCCCTACGAAGCGGAACCGACCACCGATTAACTCCTGGCCCACTGCCCCTCCTCGGCACTACGGCCGCAGCCCGCTTCCGGACAGACAGCCCCCACCCCGGCGCCGCAGCCCGTCCTGACGGAGCGACAGGAGCAACGACGCAGACCGTACACGAAAAACGACATCTTCACCACAGCATTGGCGTTGACGACGTCAACAGACTAACTCTATGGTGTGCGCGTGCACCGAGATGGCTGACACAGCAACTCCCCTACACTGGCCGCTCTTTGAGGCTATAACGCGCCGCCCGCCATCGCCTGAAAGTGGGCGACAAGGACCGCTCAGTACCCTCTTTGGCGCATCAACCCTGATCTGACACCTCGCTCGCCGAGTTGCACGCCGGCCTTCACACCCGCGCCCCGTCTGCGGGCGATCATGGCCCGAGTTCCACGTAGTTGGCGCACATCAGCGGCGTTCAACTGCAAGGGCAGGGTCGCTTCTCGCTCGGTGAGACCCCCGACGGTTCACGCTCGCGTACAGGTAGTGGCGAAACAGTCAGTGATAGCCGTACGCGGTCAAGACGTCACTCTTGGATGTCCTGTAGGGCGGCTGTGATGAGCTGGTTAGCGTGGCGTTGGTGGCCGCGGAGCGGTTTGGCGTAGATGCGGTAGAGCACGGTGAGGCTGTGTCCGGCGCGTCGAGCTGCTTCGGCAGGGGGGATGCCGGCGGTGATCCACAGGGAGATGCCTGCATGCCGCAGGGAGTAGGGGACCTGCGCGAAGGGTGTCTCGGCGTCACGGGAGAGCAGAGTGCGCCGTCGGGCGGCAGACCAGATCCTGCAGTATTCGCTGGAGGTTATGCGGCCGCCTCGTACCGCGCGGAAGAGTCGGCCGTCGGGTGCAGTGCCGTAGTGATCGAGGTGGGTGCGTAGCAGGTGGACGAGGTCGGGCGGGATGGGGATGGAGCGGGTGGCGTTGCGGGCTCGTCGTTTGAGTCCGCGGGTGTCGTGGGGGCGGCCGTCGTCGGTCCAGCCGGAGCCGGCTTCGGGATGGCTGCGGACCAGAACGAGTTCGCCCCAGGTTTCCGGGCCTCCTTCCGGGCCGGGGAGGAGGCAGTCGCGTTCGGTGAGCGCGGCGGTCTCGGCCGGTCGCATCGCCGCGTAGTAGAGGCAGCCGAAGAACGCCTCCAGGTGCGCGCCCCGCGGGCCCTGCTCGCGTACGGCAGTGATCAGGTCCCGGGCCAGGCGCGGGCCGGGCACGTAGCGGAAGTCGACCTCGATGTCCGTCAGCGGCGTCTGCCAGTCCACCTTCGGCAGCGGATTGGCCTGGAGTCGGTCGCATGCGACGGCGTAGACCAGGGCGTTGTTGAATATCATGCGCTTACGCCGGACGGTGTTCTCCGCGGCGTGGCTGCCGTCGAGTTTCTGCGAGATCGCGCCGAGTGCTCTGCGCAGGTTCTCCTGCCTGACGGCATCCGCCAGGGGCAGCGAGTGACGGGCGATCCACTCCAGGCACGCCGCCATGTCCGCCGGAGGCTCCTCCGCCGCCTTTCGCGGGACCCACACGCCATGCTCGTCCCGGGTCATGCGGAACGCCCACGAGATCAGCGCGCCGCGCAGACCCGGCGGAGTGTGGCACCGCGTCGACGGGGTGGTGAGGGCTATCGTCACGGTGGCGAGAGCGTCGGCGATGCCCGCCCGGTGCTTCGCTGAGGCGCGCGGCCACTTCGCCTGCGCGTGCTCCACGGCGTGCTCGAACCACGTGATCCTGTTCCTCGCGCGCACCTCGGCAGCCGGCAACCCTGTGGCGGTGTCGAACTGCTCGCCCAGCCGCAGGGCGCCCATCAGCTCGGCACGACGCCCATCCGCCTGCGCGCCTCGAACTGATAACTCTCACTGTGATCCCTGCCGGCGACACGCCACCGCACGCAAAACGGCCGGCGCCGGCCTGGCCGGATCCGGAGCTTGTAGATACGCACGTCGAAAGTCAGCACGCCCGCCCACCCATGCATGACGGCTCCCAGACAGCGACCTGGAACACCCGCCTCCGGCGCCTACCGGCAGCGGGTGCCCACTGGCTCGGGATGATCCAGCTCAGTACGAGCATCCCCCTCTCTGTCAGCCTTGTGTGAGACATCCGGCTTTGCCGGGTTAGCCTGAGAGGGCACCGACAGGAGAACCATCCCCTCATGACCAGCACGAATCCCGCGCCCGATCCCGCGCCCAGGCCGAAGCGTCGCTCCTTCAGCCCGGAGTACAAGCTGCGGATCGTCGCCGAGTACGACGCGGCCCCGAAGAACGAGAAGGGTGCGATCCTGCGCCGAGAGCGCCTCTACCACTCTCACGTCAAGGAATGGCGGGCCGCTCGGGACGCCGGCGCCCTGGAGAACCTGGCCGACCGCCGCACGAGCCCCGCGAGGCCGAAGAAGTCGGACGCCGAGACGGAGAACGACAAACTGCGTCGCCGGGTGGAGCGGCTCGAGAAGGAACTGGCCCAGAACAAGGCCGCCCTGGAGGTCATGGGAAAAGCTTCCGCGCTCTTGGACATGATCTCCAGGGGCGCGGACTGAAGTCTGCCGCCGCCCCGGTCATGAACGACGCCTTCCACGGCGTCGAGACCGAGCTAGGTGTCGTGGCCGCTTGCCGACTGACCGGCCGCTCCCGCGCCACCCACTACCGCCGGCTGCGGCCACCGGCCGCACCCCGACCCCGCACGGCCGGCGCCCAGCCGTCCGCCCTGAGCGCCGAAGAGCGCCTGGCCGTAATGGAGTTGATGAACAGCGCCGAGTACGCGGAACTGCCGCCCGCGCAGATCTGGGCCCGCGAGCTGGATGCCGGCCGCTACCACTGCTCGGTCTCCACGATGTACCGGATCCTGCGGGAACACAGCCAAAGCGGTGAACGCCGCCGCCAGGCGACCCACCCTCCCCGGGTGGTGCCGGAACTGGTCGCCACCGGCCCGTCACAGGTCTTCTCCTGGGACATCACCAAGGTCGCCGGACCGACGAAGGGCGTCTGGTACCACGCCTACGTCATCATCGACATCTTCAGCCGGTACATCGCCGGCCACACCGTCGAACGCGCCGAGTCCGCCCAGCGGGCGGAGGAACTGATCCGCGAGACCATCGCCCTCAACGGCATCGTGCCCAACACCGTGCACGCCGACCGCGGCACGTCCATGACCTCCAAGAAGGTGTCCCAGTTGCTGATCGATCTGGGCGTCACCCGGTCGCACTCACGACCCAAGGTCTCCAACGACAACCCTTACAGCGAGGCCCAGTTCAAGACCACGAAGTACATGGCGGACTTCCCGGAAAGGTTCGACTCCCTGGCCCATGCCCGTGAGTGGTTCGAGGCGTTCATCGCCTACTACAACCACGAGCACCGTCACTCCGGCATCGCCTGGCACACCCCCGCCAGCATCCATTTCGGCACCGCCGACGAGGTCCGCGACCAACGGGCCGCCACCCTCGCTCAGGCATACGCACACCACCCCGAACGCTTCGGGCGCCGCCCCCGGCCACCCGAGATACCCCGGACTGCCTGGATCAACGATCCCGCCAAGCGCCGAGAACCAACACCACAAAGCTCATAGCATCACAACTGTCTCACTGGACTTGAAATCTTCCGAGGGGCGGAGGACTGCCGCGCCCTTCGCCGCCGTCGACGGGGTGGGCCGTTCGGCACCGCGGCGTGAAACTTCTTCCATCCCGGGATGCTCTCACGCATGTGTCGGCGTCTCATCCGAACGACGACATGCGGTCTGGGGCGATCGACTCCCAAGGCGCAATCGAGGTTTGGGGCTCCGTCTATAGCCCCCCGGGCCTCAACCTCGCCATGGTAGGTCCCATGGGGGCTTCATGCCGGGTTGGTAGTCTTTGGCTTGCTCTCGGCCGCGACCTTGTGCTCTGCTCCTCGCCATGCCAATGCTGTGCGCCTCTGGCGATGGAAAGCCCGCGACGAGGATCGGCGGCACCAGGTGCCAAGCCTGCTACCGCTACTACCGGAAGCACGGAACCTTTGAGAGGACCGGCCTCCGACCCCCGATCAGCATCGAGGTAGTGCGCCAGAACGTAGAGCGCACGGAGTCGGGATGCATGGTTTGGAAGGGGATGACGGACAAAGACGGCCGCCCGCTGTACTACGACGGTGACCGCTACGCAGCAGGCAAGAAGCCGCTCGTCTACGTCCAGCGCTGGGTGTTCGAGCACTACTCCAACACGCCGCTCACGTCGGGACAGACAGTCACACGCAACTGCGAGAACGCGTTACTGTGCGTCCATCACGAGCACGCGACCTTGTGGCGGAACCTGGGAAGCGAAGCCTTTGTGAACGGTAGACGTGATCGGGCCGCCGACGATGCCACTCCGGCCGAAAGATGCACAAACGGGCATATATTCGACGATGGCAACATTCCCTATGTGAACCCGAAGACAGGCGCCCGGAGCTGTCGGCGCTGCACGCGCGACTCGAAACTGCGTTCCCGCGGGATTGACCCAGAGGCGGTGCCGTACGAGCCCTATCGCAGGGGTGATACACAGTGCCGATCAGGCCACGAGTACGCCGTGTTCGGCTTCAAGAACCGCGGCGAGGGCCGGATATGCAACGAATGCGTCCGGATCAAGAGCGCGAAGGGCAACCTCAAGAAGGGCTATGGCCTGACGTTCGGGGACATCGCCCAGATGCTCAGGGACCAGGACAACGCCTGCGCCACATGCCTGACCCCCTTCATCAAGGTCGATCCCGACAACTTCCGGATGGGCGACGCCAACGTCGATCACTGCCATGCCTACGGGCACAACCGAGGGCTCCTCTGCATGGACTGCAACATCGCGTTTGGCAAGGTCAAGGACAACATAGAGACGCTCAGCAGGATGATCGACTATCTGAAGGCGTAAGAGACCTGATCGCCGTTTGTATCGATGCGGAGCGACCTGAGCGCAAAGCTCGCCCGATCAGCTAACGCCCCCGGCCCTGCCCGGGGAGCCGCCGCTCGACCACCAGCACCGGCCGGCACGTCAGATCGTTCAGCGCCGACCGCCCTGCGACGACCACCCTCTCTTCCGCGGCGCACGCCGCCCCTACCGATGGAGATCGGTCATTCAGGTGATGGACGCTCAGGCGGTCACCCTCCCGCCGACGGTCACCCCACCCCTGCGAGCCTCTTGTCGACCGGTTCCCGCGCAACGAGTGCTCGCACCGGAACAGTCAGGCGCTTGAGAGTGAGGTTGCGCATCCGCGGCGGGTGGTGAGGTGACCTTTCAGTACGATCACGCGGTACAGACGGCACGAGTCTTGCGGGGATGGTGAGGGACGATGGCCGACGATGCCACCTTTATTGCGCAGTATCTCAGCAAGATCGCAGCCGATCTGAAGGGCATTGACCTGGAGCGGGAGCGGATCTGGCCGGGCCGGGCAGGAGAGCCGTATCGCGGGGTGTAACGCTCACCACGGTTTTTCCGTTGATGGGATTTCGCAGGTCAGAGGCGAAACGCGGGCTCAGCGTGCACTCGCATTTCATCTCTGGAGCCGCGCAGAGCCGGTGTCCCTCTCTGTCAGCCTTGTGTGAGACATCCGGCTTTGCCGGGTTAGCCTGAGAGGGCACCGACAGGAGAACCATCCCCTCATGACCAGCACGAATCCCGCGCCCGATCCCGCGCCCAGGCCGAAGCGTCGCTCCTTCAGCCCGGAGTACAAGCTGCGGATCGTCGCCGAGTACGACGCGGCCCCGAAGAACGAGAAGGGTGCGATCCTGCGCCGAGAGCGCCTCTACCACTCTCACGTCAAGGAATGGCGGGCCGCTCGGGACGCCGGCGCCCTGGAGAACCTGGCCGACCGCCGCACGAGCCCCGCGAGGCCGAAGAAGTCGGACGCCGAGACGGAGAACGACAAACTGCGTCGCCGGGTGGAGCGGCTCGAGAAGGAACTGGCCCAGAACAAGGCCGCCCTGGAGGTCATGGGAAAAGCTTCCGCGCTCTTGGACATGATCTCCAGGGGCGCGGACTGAAGTCTGCCGCCGCCCCGGTCATGAACGACGCCTTCCACGGCGTCGAGACCGAGCTAGGTGTCGTGGCCGCTTGCCGACTGACCGGCCGCTCCCGCGCCACCCACTACCGCCGGCTGCGGCCACCGGCCGCACCCCGACCCCGCACGGCCGGCGCCCAGCCGTCCGCCCTGAGCGCCGAAGAGCGCCTGGCCGTAATGGAGTTGATGAACAGCGCCGAGTACGCGGAACTGCCGCCCGCGCAGATCTGGGCCCGCGAGCTGGATGCCGGCCGCTACCACTGCTCGGTCTCCACGATGTACCGGATCCTGCGGGAACACAGCCAAAGCGGTGAACGCCGCCGCCAGGCGACCCACCCTCCCCGGGTGGTGCCGGAACTGGTCGCCACCGGCCCGTCACAGGTCTTCTCCTGGGACATCACCAAGGTCGCCGGACCGACGAAGGGCGTCTGGTACCACGCCTACGTCATCATCGACATCTTCAGCCGGTACATCGCCGGCCACACCGTCGAACGCGCCGAGTCCGCCCAGCGGGCGGAGGAACTGATCCGCGAGACCATCGCCCTCAACGGCATCGTGCCCAACACCGTGCACGCCGACCGCGGCACGTCCATGACCTCCAAGAAGGTGTCCCAGTTGCTGATCGATCTGGGCGTCACCCGGTCGCACTCACGACCCAAGGTCTCCAACGACAACCCTTACAGCGAGGCCCAGTTCAAGACCACGAAGTACATGGCGGACTTCCCGGAAAGGTTCGACTCCCTGGCCCATGCCCGTGAGTGGTTCGAGGCGTTCATCGCCTACTACAACCACGAGCACCGTCACTCCGGCATCGCCTGGCACACCCCCGCCAGCATCCATTTCGGCACCGCCGACGAGGTCCGCGACCAACGGGCCGCCACCCTCGCTCAGGCATACGCACACCACCCCGAACGCTTCGGGCGCCGCCCCCGGCCACCCGAGATACCCCGGACTGCCTGGATCAACGATCCCGCCAAGCGCCGAGAACCAACACCACAAAGCTCATAGCATCACAACTGTCTCACTGGACTTGAAATCTTCCGTGTAGTCGCGAGCACCAGACAGTGGCGCGGATCATTCGTCGTTTTCACTGGGCACGTCGTAGCTGTCGCGCATCGCCTCGTACAAGGCCTCATCGTCGTACTCGACGCTGACGTACTCGGGCTCGAACAAGTCGTCGTCGGGGTCGATACTCTCGGACGACCGCATCACCTTGACCAAGAACTGCTCCGCGTCGGCAAGCAGGTCAGGGTCGTCCAGCCAAACGCCGAACTCGAGACCAAGCCGCGAGCTCTCGGTTCCGTTGGTACTGCCCACCCACAGCCGCTTGGGGGTGAAGCCAGTGACATCGACGACGCCCGCAGGTGATCCATCCTCGTCGTGCCACCACAGATGACCCAGCAGAAACATCTTGGCGTGGATGAGGGGTACCGGGCGGCTTCCGATCTTGCGGAACCCGAATGAGCGGATGCTCGGGACGCGCAGTCCGGCCCGGTACGAGTACGGGCCGACCGCCGGAGGCGGCCCGTCGTAGCGGGAGACCAGGTCGGTCATCTCAGCAAAGACCTCAGCAGGAAAGCCGTTGCCCTGCTGGGCATACTGCTTGAGCTGTTCGAACTTCTGTCTTCCCCGCTTCTTCAGCTCCTGCTTCGTGACAACTACGCACGCAGAGGGGAACCTGCCGATGGCGCCGAGAAGAGCCGGATCGTCCAGCCAAGGTACGCATCCGAGGACTGCGGCACCGAGGGACCGGTACTGTTTCCAGCGGCCATCGGGGTCGGTCAAGAACTCATCCATACCGGCGACCAGCCCGGTGAGAACATCCGTACCGAAGTAGGCGCCGCTGCTCCGCTGGCCGGTCCCGGCCTGGTGATGGAACGCGTCCGGGAATTTCAGTCCGTCATCGCTCATCGTCTCCCCCTTCAGCGTTGGGATGAGTACCCGCAAGCCCACCCGCTGGGAGGCGAGCCTAGGGCGCGCTTACCGCGGGAGTAGTGGTGGTCGCCGTGCTGCCGGCGTTCTTCCGGGCCTGCCGGGCAAGGGTCTGGGCAGCCGTTTTCGCCGGCGCGATGAAGACACCATCAAGGAGCATGTCCATCAGTTCGACGATCGTCGCCGCTTCATCGGCGCTGATCGGATCGTCGACCAAGTCGCCGTGGGCAGCGTCGTTACCGGCGAACCGGACTTCGTGTGCGGCATCCCGGACGTGCTCGTAGATCAAGTGCTGAGCGTAAAGAGCATCGATCTTGGCAACGAGATTGCCCGACGTGATGCCCTTCGCCTTGGCCGTTGCCTCCACGGTCGTCCTCGCCATCAGGACGGCGGCCTGGATGTTGCCCACCCGCAGCGAGCTGTGAGCCTCTGCTGCCGCACCTGCAATGGCCTTGGGCACGCTGTCGGGATACCCCCTCACCGGCGGCTTGTCGGGAACCCATCGGAGGAAGACGCTCTCGTCTTCGCCATCCTCGTGGGCTACCAGCGCAATGCTCGCTGCGTTGCAGGCCGGGCAGGTGTACATCTCCCAGAACGTCGGCACCAAGCGCGGCCTCACGCCGGGTGCCGCGGGCACGGGGGCATGCCCGCCTGTCGCCGTCACGCTGAATTGGACGAACTCCATCGCTGCGAAGGCACCACACCATCCGCAGTTCGTCGTCGGCACTCCCATGAGAGAACCCTAGAGACACACCGCTCCAGCGGCGCGGGATTTCCGACGACCCGACCCCTCCGGAAGGGCCCGCCGCTGTCCACAAGCAACCCGAATGAGGCTGATCGGGCACGTCGTGACCGGCACGGCGACTGTCTCTTCCAGGAGTCTGCGCTGCGCAGCCGGCGTCGGGGCCCTGAGGTGTGGATCCGGTCGTCAGCCGTGGTCCGGGCGAAGGCGGCGGTTGGTGCCGGAACGGCCGATGTCCAGGTCCAGGAGCGACATCAGCGTGGTGCCGCTGTTCCAGAAGCCGAGCAGGTCGACGTCGAAGAGCACCAAGCCGTGCCGGGCGGCGAAGGACCGGGCCTGCTTGGTGAACTTGCACGAGGCGACGAACAGCGGGACGTCCGCTCCGTGTTCGTCGCGGACGGTGCCGTTGAACTTTTGAAGGTCGGAACTGCCGACCGTGCGGTGCTTGGCGTAGCGCTTGCACTGCACCACGATCTTCCGGCCGTCCGGCAGCCGGCCCACCACGTCCGCGCCCAGATCGTTCGCACCGTCCACGCGCCGCACCTGGGTGCACCCGTCCCGGCGGCACAGCTCCGCCACGTATTCCTCGAACTCCCGGTCTCCCAGGAGCCAGACCGCCTCCATCGACCGCAGTGCCTGGATCCGGGCCTGCTCCGCGAGCCGGATCTTCTCAGCGCGCGCCTCACGACGCCCAGCCCGTACCAGAACGCCCGTCACACCCCCCGCGGCCAGGACGGCTAACACCACCAACAGCACCATTCCCGCTCCCATGCCCTGTCCCCTCCCGCGGCTTGGCATCACGCGCTCTACAGCTCCCCATCCGGCGGTGGAACTATCCGGCCGGGCCGGACTGGTGGCGGATGCCGGCTGCGCGCCCTTCGTCACCGGTCGGCCCGGCCTACGCGGAGGCGGCTGGGCCAGCAACGACAGTCCCGTCGGCCTGGAGGCGGTCCAGGCGCTCGTAGAGGGCGCGCACCAGGCGGGCGCGGTCCTGGACGCAGCACACGGTGCCCTCCAGCGTCACGGACAGCCGCACTTCCGCCTCGCGCAAGACGACGTCGGCGAGCGCCCGGCGCCCGCTGTCCGCCGGCAGCTGCTCGGCGCGGCACCGTACGCCCGCGGCGACCGCGCGGGCGTGCCGGTCAGCTGCAGGCCGATCTGCTCGTAGTCGCGCTCCGGCAGCGTGCCCGGGCCGGTCCACGCCAGCACCGCCTTGATGAGGCACTCGTACAGAACGCGGTCCAGCGGGAGTTCCGCTTCGATCAGCCCGTCGGGGTCCCACAGGATCGTGTGCGCGGAAGTGTGCATGGCGGACCTGACTGCAGGGGCGATCTCGCACCGGTGGCCGCCGGTCACCGCGGGGCGTCCTGCTCGCCGCCAGCCGCGCCGTCCTGGTCGTCGATCCGCTCGAGGACCAGGCGCCGGAGTCCCTCCGGCGGGAGCGCAGTTTGAGCGCGCTCAGCAATCTGCAGCGGTCGAATAACTGCCGCACCAAAAACTTTGGAGCACTGTGTGACATTCCCACTTCTACTCTGCACATGACTCCGTACAACCAGATGACTGCTGATCTCCGGGCGCGCGGCAACAACGGTGGCCAGGGCGGAAGTGGTCCAAGACGGAGGCATCTTTATGCGTGTGGTACGTGAGGTCGCGGAGGCCGTCGACGACGGCCTGTCCGCCGGGCGGTCGGCCCGGATTCGGAGGGATGCCGTTCGGGTCAGCGAACTGGCCGCGAGCGGCTTCGAGGGGCCGGCCTACGAGGTGTTCGAGGACGAGCTTTGCCGGGATGCCTGGCCGATCTTGCGCGGCATGCTCCGCGAGGGCCAGCTCGCCCGGATCGCGCTGAAGTGGTGTGCGGAGCGGGGCTTTCCGTTTTGGATTCACCCCGACGACTACGCGCTGCTGCGCTCGGACCCCGGGGCCCGCGACGAGATCCTCGTCGACGTGGTGATGCGGGCGCGGGCGTCGTTCCGCCGCAAGGCGCTGGTCAAGGGCGGGTGGAATCCCGACTACAAGCACGGTCAGGGGGCCAGCTGCCTGACCACGTACTTCGTGGGCCAGTGCATCTGGGAGTTTCGCCGCGTGTACACGAGGTGGGCGAAGGACCGCCAGCAATGGGCCAAGCAGCACGCGTTGTACGACGGTTCGGAGGAGGCCGCGCACGCGCACCCGAAGCTCTTCGGCCCGCTCCTGCAGGCCGGCTACCTTTCCGAGCCCGAGGCCGCCGTCCTCAGCACCAACTTCGAGGACATCCTGAACGAGCAGCCTCCGGTCACTCAGGCCGTCATCCGCATGATCGTCGAAGGGTACGCGGACACCGAGATCGCGGACGCGCTGCGCCTCACCCATGCGGCGGTCCGGATGCGCAAGACCCGCTTCCGTGGCGTCCTGTACGACGCGGCCCGCCAGCGGCGTATCTGGCTCCCTGAGCAGCTTCACACGAAGGCCGGCAACCGCCACCGCAAGCAGCAGGGGGCCGCGTGACCGTGCAGCTGCTCGTGGTCCTGATGCTCGTGCTGGGCATGTGCATCCTCTTCTCCGCGCTCGCCGGCCTCGTCGGATTCGGCATCGCCCGCCTGCTCAAGGCCCCGGTCGACCGGGCAATCGGCTGGGGGAGCATCGTGGCACTCAGCTTCATGACCCTGTGCATCGCCCTGCTAGCGATCATCGTGCCGCTCGTAAGTTGAGGGCTGTCACGTGCGTGGGCGCACGGGCTGCACAGCCGTACTGTGCAGCCCGTCGCCACCGGACACCGGCCCCTGCGGCTCCCGCTCCGCTGCCGCGCGCTACGCAGCACGCCGGCAGCTTGTGCCGGACGGCGTACAGCAGGTCGCCATCGGGTGGTCCAGGACCTGGCACAGCTCCAGCACCCGCCGGACCTCGTCATCACCCAGCGCCCATACGACCTGAACAGTGGCCGGCAGCCGGAACACCAGATCCATCGCCAGCCACGGCGAGCTGATCTGCTCGACAGGACGTCCCAGCACCGTCGCCCGCCGCGCCGCCGCCGGATCGACGCCCGCCCCCAACAGCTCCGCATCGATCCGGTCCGCGTTCGGGTGCCGGCCCTCCCCCAGCAGCAGCTCCGCCTGCCGCTCGGTGACCTCCGACCCGGCCACCAGACCCAGCCCGGCCAGGCCCCGGCCCGTCCAGAAGCCGGGCGGGACACCCGCCTCATCCTGAGCGGCGCGCAGCGGCGTCCTCGCCGCGCGGCGGCCGTCGCCAACCATCACACCGCGAAACAGGTACCGCCACCCGGCACCCGATCCGACCTTCGACTCGCTCAGCACCCAGCTGTGCAACCCCGCGCGCGACCGGCAGCACGGCCCGGTCCCGGGTCCCTCCCGCCAGGCGGGAGACCGTCACCGGATTTCCCCAGCGGCTCCCGCCAGGCGGGCAGAACCGGCAGCACGCGACGGTAGTCCGCGGCCGTGGGCACAGTGCGCCGCATGGCCAACGAACTGCTCCACGGAGACCTCTGCCCGCTGTGCGACCGGCGCCTCACCCGGCGGGTCACCGCCACGGTCCGGTCAGCCCAGTCCGACCACCCGACACGAATCGACTCGGTACCCCACTGCGACCACTGCGCCAGCGACATGCTCCGCGCGCAGGAGTGGGCGGACCTGATGCGCGCCCGCTACGAGAGCTGATCCCGGCCGTGTGAGTGCTGCGCCGCAACCACAGCAGTCTCATCCGCCCCGAAATTGCACTTCTACCGTCTCTTCCGACTCCACCGGTACCCAGAGCACGCCAACCTCCTTCTGCTCCGACAGCCGCCTCCGCTGACCGCACCACGTCACCCGCCTCGCTTCCACACGGACGACCACCATCGCCCCCGGCACCCGCCGGGGGCTTCGTGTTTCCCGGAGGACCGACGTGCCCTCCGCCCGGACGGCGCCGCGGACCGGTGCCACTGTGACGCGCTGGCCGCCTCCTCTGGAGCGATTGGCCGGGGTGCACCCGCCCTGCGCGGTGGCCCTACGCCGTGCTCCCGGGTAGTTCGATGCGCAGGAGCACTGGACGGGTGAGGGCGGTGTGGGGGCGCCAGTCCGAGTCCCACGCGTGCAGCAGGAGGTAGTACACGCCGTCGCGGGCGGTCAGGGCGGTGGCGGGGAGCGGCCTGGAACGCCTGGTCCGAATCCGGCGGGAGGTCCAGGCGCATCTCATCGGTGATGTCCAGCTCGCCCGCGAAGTAGCTGGAGGCGATGTACAGGGTGTTGCGGCCGGTGATGGCGGCCTGCCTGATCTGGCCGCCGAACTCGATCGGGTGAGGTTTCTCCTCCCCCGCGCGGCTGCCGAGGCGGGTCAGGGTGTGCGATCCGTTCCAGACACGCCCGGTAGGGCCGGTGGTCGAGAACATCCAACGTTCGCCGTCCGGTCCCGCGAGTAGCTGACTGTGCGGTTTGAACGCGCCGGCCACAGCCGTCAGGGCACGGCTGTCCCAGCGCACAACCGCGGACTCGCACGCCGTGAAGAAACTGGCCTCCGATCCGAGAAGGGCCGAACCCGAGCAGCCGCTCAGTGGGAACTCCCAGTTGGTCTTCCTCGTGTCCGGGTCCAGGCGCATCACGCCCTGGTCGCAGGTGAGCAGCATGGCGCCATAGGCAGTTGCGGTCATGCCGGTGAAGGTGAGCGCAGGAGGTTCGTCGGTCACCAGCAGCGCCTGGGCGCACACGCCATCGGCCAGGTAGGACACGCCAGGCTTGCCACTCGGATCCGTCCAGCGCGGGAGCTCCGGCGGATACGGGTTGAGCATGAGGCGTTCAAGCGGGACGTGGGAGCCGCCGCGCCGGCTGGTCCAGGAGAACAGCAAGTGCAGGAGCTGGTCGGGGTCGACCAGGCCGGTGAGCATGGCCTCGATGTGCGTGCGGTCCAGGAGAGTGATCTCGGGGTGGTACTCGGTGAACTCGTGGACGTGCTTGGTGAAGCCGGACATGGACACGAGAACGGCGGCCGTTCCCGGTGGGCGGACCTTCAGCCGCAGATAGAGCTTCGCGACTGGATCCAGATTGATCGGCTTGCGCTCCCACTTCGCCTCAAGGATGTAGTAGGCGCGGCCTACGGAGAAGCCCACATCGGTCTCGTCCCGGTTTCGGATGCCCCGCTGGTCGGAGTGCGCTTCCAGCCCCCAGGCGCGCAGCAGATCGCGCAGGAAGAGATTGAAGCGCTGCCCGCGGTGGGTCTCCGCCCCCTTGGGCATGTCCTTCAGCTGCTGGTATCGCGTCAGCAGGTCCCGCAGTTCGCCATCGTTCACGGCCGTCATTCTTGCGCCTGGACAGCAGGCTTCCGCCCCCGAGGAGGACCATCCGCAGGCAACTCACGGGGTGCCGAACCTGCTGCGGTGTCGAATGCTGGGGCTGAGGAGGATCCGATCGACCAGCAGCAGCGGGCTCCCGCTCCTCCCCCACTCTGTCCGCCTAAAAGATCCCACCCGGGACACCAGACCAGAGTCACCAACCCCCTCAAGATCGCTACTCCGTCACCAATGCGGCTTGGGCGGCGTGTCCTTGGCGTCATCCGCGAGCAGTGAGCTGACAGTCTGGCGATACCTGTCTGCCAGCTCCACGGCGCGATGGACCTGTGGTATCGGACGGGTCGGCCCGTCCGGGCGGGGGTCCGCGTCGGTAGGTTCCTTCGCCCTGGGTGCTTCGGCGGAGGCGCCTGCGCGGTGGTCACGGCCCGCATAGAGCGCCAGCAGCGCGTGCTCGTCGACGTCGAGCAGCTGTCCGTAGGACTTGAGCCAGTCCTGTTCGGCGTCGACTGGTTCGCCTGCAGTCCCCTCGTCGGCTAGTGCCGCAAGGACTTGGTGGTGGAGTCGCTGAAGTGCAGAGAGCCTGCTGCCTTGCTGGAATCCGAAAGCAGGTTCGTCGATGTTGTTCAGGATCGACGCCATTCGCCTAGCTCCCGGCGGCGGCCACCCGTTCGGCCAGGCGGTGCGGTGCGCCCACAGGTCGAGGATGGCACGGCGGCACTGCTCGGCCGCGTGGGCGGCCTCCTCTGCCGTTCCGGCCGTCTGTGCATGGTCGGCCGTGGTGATGAGGTCGGCGATGTGGTGGGCGAGCCACCTTGTGAGGGTGTCACCGGTTGCGGTGGCGTCCATTTCGTGGAGGATCTTCTCGCCGAGCTTCATCAGGTCGGTGTCGGAGAGTACTGACCCGCCCGGCTCCGTCGACGAGGTAGAGCCTGCTTCGCTGGGTCCGGGCCTTTGCGGGGCCGTCCGGTCTGAGGTCAATCTGTACCTCCACGATGAGCTGCATGCCGGTGGCGGCGAGGAATCCGAGCAGGTGCCAGCGGCCGACGGTGGTGCGGTAGCCCGAGGACTGGACTCGCTGGATACGGTGGCGCGCGTCGAAGTCCTCGTCGGACCACAGCGTTGTCCGTGCCAGGCGGCGTCCCGTCGGATCGAGCAGGGCGTCTCCGGTGGAGTCGACGGTGCACGCGGCCCACTGCCGGAACTCGTCGCCTGGCAGGGGGAGTTCCCAGGCCAGTCCGCGAGCTTGGTGATCGAGCCCGTCAAGGCTCTCGCGCTCGTAGGTGCCCGCGGCAAGCCAGCCGCGCAGCCGGAACGGCCCGTGCTCGACCTCGGCTTCCGTGTCACCCTGCATCGGCAGTCTCCACGACCAGAGGTCCTTCGCGGCTTGGAGGGCGCGCTGGAGCGCTCGTGCGTGGGCCGGGCCGACGAGTGCCGATCTGATCGAGACGGTGCCGCGTTCGTCGGGATGGGCGACGTCGGTGCTCGCCGCGACGCACACGTGTTCCGCAAGGGCGCCTTCTGTCAGGCCGAGCAGGGCGTCGAAGTCGGCGGGCCGGGTGCCGAGCCACTTGTCTAGCGGCCGGGTGCCGAACAGGGCGGGCTCTGCCGGGATCGCGGAGCGCAGGTCGGCGCGCCAGGCGGTGGCGGACACGGGGAGATGCCCGGAGAGCCAGTACATCCACGGGTCGTGCTCGTCCTCGTCGTACCTGCCGATACTCACCGGGGTTCCGCAGTCCACCAGTTCGCCAGCGGCGAGCATCATGGCGTGGTACTCCATGTACAGGTGGAGGCCCTCCTCCGGCGGGATGGACCCGTGACGGTGCATCATGCGTCCGGCGGTCTCCTCGTCGCGCAGCTCCCGGATGTCGGCCATCCAGTCGTCCTCGGAGAGCTGCCACTCCTCGACGATCCACCGTTCGGCCCGTTCGCTAACCTCCGCAATGTCCACCCCGAAGACGCGGGCCAGGGGCGTGAACCAGTACGGCAGCGTATCGGTGGCATCGAAGGCGTAGCGGGCGCCGGTCCGGTTGCGGTTCTCGTCTCCGAGGGGGCGGTGTCGGCCTCGGGGTGCGTGGCAGGCGGTGGGGCGGTTCGCCCAGGCGAGGTCGCCGGTGTCGTATCCGGGGGTGGCTGCGGCAAGGGTGAGCGCGGTGGTGCGGGCGAGTTCCCTGATCTGGGCGTGCGGGAGGGTGCGGTCGGTGGCGGTCGCGGCGATCACCGGCAGGTGGCGGGCCAGAACGGCAGGGTTGTCGTCGGCCACGCGTTGTAGGACGGTGAGCAGCCACACACGGGCCGACAGCCAGTAGAAGTGGAGGTCGCGGCTGCGGAAAGCTCCGGCGGTGGTGCTGTGCAGGCATGCGGCCAGGCGGTCGGCGAGGGCCGGGGACAGAGGGCTGCGGGTGTCGAGGAGCAGGCCGCGGGCGGCGTGGGCGGCCTGCCAGCGGACAGCCTTGCGTTGATGTCCGAACGCGCTCCACAGCAGCGAGCCGATGACGTCGGCCGGCGTGGTCGCCGGCGGCAGGTTCGGGCCGGGTGGCGTTGCGGCGGGGACCAAGGTGCGGAGTTCACGGGCGGCAGCGTCGGCCGCCTCGTGCGGTTCGGCGAGTTCGGCGAAGACCAGGGCCAGGTTGAGCATGTGTTCGGCCGTGAGGTGCGGCCGGTGCTCGTGGATCGCGGCCAGGAGGTCGCCACGGAGGGTCTGTGTCGTGGCGAAGGCGCTGAGCGCTGCCAGCAATAGGCCCGGTACGGCGCCGTGGGTGAGCTCCGGCAGGTGGCGGTTCAGGATGCCGGGCAGTGCCTGGGCGGCCCAGGACCGCACGCCGGCCCATGCCTGCCAGGTGCGGATGAGTTCGGCGATCGCCATCAGGACGGCGCAGGCGTCGATCTCGTGGTTGCCCATCAGGGCGAGCGTGGCGTCGAGGGCTTGGAGGCGCTCCTGGGGTGGGGTGTTGTGCACGGTTGCGGCGATGAGCTCCGCCAGTTCCTGGCGGTCGGGGTAGGTCTGGAGGAGACCGTTGAGAAAGGCGCTGTCGGCGAGCCGCCTCCATGCGGGTGCGCCGACGGCGGGTTCCTTGGCCTGGCGCATGCGGCTCGCGAAGGCCTGCCGGCGGCGCTGGGAGAACTCGTCATCGGTCCGGAACGGCATGACCGGATCGAGCATGGCGTGCAGTTCGCTGTCGGTGACGCGGTTGTCCTGCGCCCAGTCGAGCACGTCCTGGGCGAGACCGGGCTGTTGCACCGCGGGCACGCTGGAGCGCAGCCATCGGGCGGTGCGTCGCAGTTCCCTGCGGGCCAGGCTGATCCGCTGGGCGTCCCTGGGCAGGGCTTCGAGAAGGATCAGGGTTGTTGCGGTCCGCTGTTCGGGGTCGTCGATCAGGTGCTGCAGGTAAGAGGCGTCCTGGGGGGTGAGGAATCCGGTGGCGACGGATGCGGTGATCAGCGGGGTGACGGCGTCCGCAAGGGCGTGGCGCGTTTCGTCGTCCCAGCGGCTCGCGGCCGCGAAGGCGGTGGCCGGGCTGAGGGCGGCGGCTGCGTGCAGCAGGTTCTGGTAAGGGACGGCGTCCTCGTCCGCGGCATGGTCGGCTGCGGCCTCCCCTGCCACGAGGAGTCGCTCGGCGAGGTCGGTCGCCTGCTGCTCGGAGCAAGCAGGGGTGCCCCGGGCCGCAAGGCGGGCGTGTGCGCTCAGCAGGCGGGCACCGTTGTCGTCGATCCCTGCGGCGGCTTCCGTCGCACGGGCGAAGTACAACTCACCGAGGTGCGCTGACACCTGCCCGGCATACTGGGCGCAAGTGGCGAGGAGGTCGACGCGACCCGCTGCGGTGTGCTGGTGTTCCTGGGCGTGGATGGCTGCCCGTTCGCACAGGTCTGCGGCGAGGGCCGGGTCGGTGTTGCGGCTGTTCAGGGCGGCGGCCATGTCGAGCCACAGCCAGGGGGCTTGGCCGTGGACGAGGACCGGGCCGCGGTCGGCGAGGTCGTGGAGCAAACCGGGGTCGCTGGTGTGCGCGCCGGCGGCGAGGATCGCCTCGGTGGCCAGCAGTGCCCACGCCCGGTACGTCTTCGCGCCGCGGAACCAGCGGTGGGCGACGCTGTCGTCCTGCCGCCGGAGTTCCTCCGCAATGGCGGACGGGAGGGCCTCGGCGCCCTCGGCGAGGAGCGCCCGTGCCCGGAGCATGCACATACGCAGCAGCGGGGTGGCGTGGTCCAGCCATTGCCGCCGGTTGTAGGAGTGGCGGTCGCTGCCGGTGCGGTCATTGGGGTCTGTTCGGAGGTGACTGGGCAGACAGGCGGTGATGTCCGGGTCGCGGCCGTCGAGGACAGCGAGCAGGGCGTGCTGGCGCAGTGCCAGAACGGTGCCCGCTTGCGAGTGCCGCATTTCGGACGGAAAGTCGTAGGTGGGACGGAGCCAGCGCTCGGTGAGGCGCCGGGCAAGGGTGCGGTCGCCGTGCTGGGCGGCGCTCTCGCACAGTTGGACCTGCCAGGTGGAGGCCTGTGCGGCTGGTCTGTCCAGGCATGCCTGGACGCATCCGTCGATCCAGGCCCTGTCCGAGGCGTCGAGTCGGTCGCTCAGATGCGCGATGAAGGTGGCGTGGTAAAGCGGCGGGATGTTCAGGGACTCGAGGTCGACCCGTGCCTGCCGCGGAGTGGTGGAGGGGGCGGTCGTGAGGGCGAGGGCTGCCACGGTGTCGAGCAGGTCGGCGGGGCCCTCTCTGTCAGCCTTGTGTGAGACATCCGGCTTTGCCGGGTTAGCCTGAGAGGGCACCGACAGGAGAACCATCCCCTCATGACCAGCACGAATCCCGCGCCCGATCCCGCGCCCAGGCCGAAGCGTCGCTCCTTCAGCCCGGAGTACAAGCTGCGGATCGTCGCCGAGTACGACGCGGCCCCGAAGAACGAGAAGGGTGCGATCCTGCGCCGAGAGCGCCTCTACCACTCTCACGTCAAGGAATGGCGGGCCGCTCGGGACGCCGGCGCCCTGGAGAACCTGGCCGACCGCCGCACGAGCCCCGCGAGGCCGAAGAAGTCGGACGCCGAGACGGAGAACGACAAACTGCGTCGCCGGGTGGAGCGGCTCGAGAAGGAACTGGCCCAGAACAAGGCCGCCCTGGAGGTCATGGGAAAAGCTTCCGCGCTCTTGGACATGATCTCCAGGGGCGCGGACTGAAGTCTGCCGCCGCCCCGGTCATGAACGACGCCTTCCACGGCGTCGAGACCGAGCTAGGTGTCGTGGCCGCTTGCCGACTGACCGGCCGCTCCCGCGCCACCCACTACCGCCGGCTGCGGCCACCGGCCGCACCCCGACCCCGCACGGCCGGCGCCCAGCCGTCCGCCCTGAGCGCCGAAGAGCGCCTGGCCGTAATGGAGTTGATGAACAGCGCCGAGTACGCGGAACTGCCGCCCGCGCAGATCTGGGCCCGCGAGCTGGATGCCGGCCGCTACCACTGCTCGGTCTCCACGATGTACCGGATCCTGCGGGAACACAGCCAAAGCGGTGAACGCCGCCGCCAGGCGACCCACCCTCCCCGGGTGGTGCCGGAACTGGTCGCCACCGGCCCGTCACAGGTCTTCTCCTGGGACATCACCAAGGTCGCCGGACCGACGAAGGGCGTCTGGTACCACGCCTACGTCATCATCGACATCTTCAGCCGGTACATCGCCGGCCACACCGTCGAACGCGCCGAGTCCGCCCAGCGGGCGGAGGAACTGATCCGCGAGACCATCGCCCTCAACGGCATCGTGCCCAACACCGTGCACGCCGACCGCGGCACGTCCATGACCTCCAAGAAGGTGTCCCAGTTGCTGATCGATCTGGGCGTCACCCGGTCGCACTCACGACCCAAGGTCTCCAACGACAACCCTTACAGCGAGGCCCAGTTCAAGACCACGAAGTACATGGCGGACTTCCCGGAAAGGTTCGACTCCCTGGCCCATGCCCGTGAGTGGTTCGAGGCGTTCATCGCCTACTACAACCACGAGCACCGTCACTCCGGCATCGCCTGGCACACCCCCGCCAGCATCCATTTCGGCACCGCCGACGAGGTCCGCGACCAACGGGCCGCCACCCTCGCTCAGGCATACGCACACCACCCCGAACGCTTCGGGCGCCGCCCCCGGCCACCCGAGATACCCCGGACTGCCTGGATCAACGATCCCGCCAAGCGCCGAGAACCAACACCACAAAGCTCATAGCATCACAACTGTCTCACTGGACTTGAAATCTTCCGGGGCTGGTCCAACGCCTGAGCCAGTGGGCCGCAGCCCCGGGGCCTGACAGCAGGTGGTGGGCGTACGCTCCGGCGGCGAGGTCTTCGGGTTCCAGGGACCAGCCCCAGGTTTCGTGGGAGGGCAGGTCTGTTCGGCGCTGCAGCCATGCTTCGGCGTTGCGCAGGTGTTCGCGGGCCTGCGCGTGCGTGGCGTTGTCGTGGGCGAGGACGACTGCGGCGCGCATGTGGGCCGGGCCGAGCCACGGCTGCGAGGTGTCGCGTACCAGGCGGCGTGCGAGGGTCGGGCGGTTACTGTAGCGGGCGGCGAGGCCTGGTCGGGTGCGCAGCAGTTCTGTCAGCGCGGTGGTGGAGAACGTGGCCGTGCAGGCTCGGATGACCAGGCGTGCGGCCTGTACGCCGGTGCTGTTGTCGGCTGCTGCCCGCAGGGCGAGGTCGAGACGGCGGTCGCGGACATCGAGGCGGTCGAAACCGTCCGGGATGCCGGCGGGCGCGGGCTCGTCGAGGACGAGGTCGATGGTTTCGTCCCCGCGGCCGGCGTCGTAGAGGTGGTCTGCCACGTGCGTGGCAGCGTCGGGATCTGTGGCGCGTGTTGCCAGGAACAGGTCGGCGAGGCGGTGGTGGGCCTCGCGGAGGTCGTCGTCGGTGAGCACGCCCATGACGTACGCCTCGAAGTCCTCGTCCCGGAAGGCAATGGTTTCGCCTTCGAGGGTGACACCGGGCTGCAGGCCGTGGGCGAAGGCGGTGATCTGGGCGGTGGTGACGTTGAGGGCCTGCGCGAGCGGTTCGATCCGCACGGGGCGGGACAGGGCAGCCAGGAGCGCGAGCCATCGGAGGCCGCCCGCGTCGGTGCCCGTGGTCTGGAGTGCCGAATTGACCAGGTCTTCGAAGAGGTGATCCGGAGTGGTGCGGCACTGGGCGAGGATGCCGGGGATCCCGTCGCCTTGGGCCGTAGCAACGCTGAGCGCGTAGAACTGGGTCCGGGGATTTCCTGCGGTCGCCTCGTGGAAGAGCGCCGCTTCGGCGTCGGTGGCGCCGGGCGCGTAGCGGCGCAGGTGCGCGCCGGACAGGGCGGGGTCGAAGGGGCGCAGCGTGACGGTCGCGGTGGTGCCTTCGGTGAGTTGGGAGATGCGGTGCGAGCGGGCGGTGAGGATCAGGCTCGTCCGGTCGGGCAGGCCCAGGTCGCGCAGCCCCGGAAGGAAGCCTCGCTCCCGCTTACGTTCGGCGGCGGTGGCGGCGTTGTCCGCGGCATCGACGACCAGGACGAGACGACCGGTCTCGGGGAGCGTGTCGACGGCCTGCTGGAGCGTGCGGGTGAACTGCTCCCACAGGTCTTCCTCGTCGCGGGGTGCTTCCAGGAGCAGCGGGGTTCCGCAGGTTTTCGCCAGGTCGTTAGTGACCTGGGTGATGAACCTGCGCGGGCTGTGGCGGCCCTGTCCGGACTGGAGGTAGCCGCCGGCGCCGAAGCAGTCGTACATCACGACGAACGAGCCGGGCGGCAGGCTGTCCTGGAGCTGAGTCATGGTGGTGGACTTGCCGGCTCCGGCGCCGCCGTGGACGAGGACCCGCGCGCCGGGTGCGGCGAGGGCCGCGGCTGCGATCTCGGGGGCGCTGGGCGCGGGCAGCGGGTCGTCGACCTCGGCCAGCATCGGCGGGGCCGGGTAGAGGGTCTGGGCTCCGGGGACGCCGAGGGCGGCCAGGACGTCCGCGCGGCGGATGCCGGGCCGGTGGGCGAGGTCGGGAAGGGCGTGCCGCCGGATGAGGTCGAACAGCTTCAGCGCGGAGGTGTCGGGCTGGTCCGGGGAGTGGACGGACATCGCGACGCGGACGGCGAGCTCAAGGCTCACGCGGCCCTGCTGTCCGCAGTCCGAGAGGTCCAGCACCGTCAGGAAGTCGCAGAAGCCGCCGCTGCCCAGGTCGCCCTTCAGGCTCTGGTAGAGCGTGTTGATGACCGTGCGATCCTGGTCGGTGAGCGCGCTGAGCAGAGCAGCCGCCCGGAGAGTCCCCCGGGTGGCGGCGATGGCCTTCTTGGCTGCTTCGACCGCCCGCGCCAGCCGGGCGTCGGCCGGTTGGTTACTGACCAGCTGGATGGTCAGAACACGCAGTGCGTAGTCTCGGCCGTGGGCCTTGGCGAACTTGGTCCAGACGTCGGCGAGGTCGCGAATGATCGCGCGGGCGGTGCCGGTCGGTTTGCCGGTCACCGAGCTGGTGCGTTGCTTGATTTGGCACAGCCGCGACGCCGTCCACGCTTTGTCGGGGCGGGTGGTGCTGTGCTTGAGCTGGGAGATGACGAGCGCGGTGGCCGTCGTGGCGTCCTCGCCGCCGAAGTACTCGGCGACATCGGCTGCCTCATAGGTGTCATCGGGATCATCGACGTGCACCAAGCCCTCGACCGTAAGCACGCGTAGCGTGCTCGCCGGGTCGATCAGGGCCAGGGCCCGCCTAGAGGCCCACCAGAAGTGGTAGTCGTCACCGGCGTTGGACGGTCGTGCTCCCGTGATGTCCCCTCCTCAGTCACCGGGAATTGTTTCAGATCGCGCCTGCACCCGCCGGGTAGCCGAATCGATGAGCAAGCCTGGCGGAACCTGTCAACGTGATCAAGGCAGGTAGTTCGATCTATTGCTGGGCCGGGATCGTTTGATCGTGGTGTCGGAGGTCGGCCGGTTTGTTGATCCAGGCAGCCTCGGGAAGTTTTGGGGGCTCGGGTGGTCTGCGGACGAACCGCTCGGGGTGTTGTTGATAGGCGCTCGCGAGGACGTCGGCGCGCATCTCGCGGAGCTGGTCGGCGAGACCGAAGTGCACGTCGTAGGGAGCGTGCATCGCTATCCCCGAGTGTCGGTGGGTGAGGTTGTACCAGTCGAAGAAGCCGGTACACCAGGTGCGGGCGTCCTCGATGCAGCCGAACCGGTCAGGGAAATCGTGCCGATATTTTAGGGTTTTGTACTGACTTTCCGAGTACGGGTTGTCATTCGACGTCCTCGGTCTCGAGTGAGACTTGGTGACACCCATATTGCTGAGCATCTGCGCGACGTTGTGGGCGATCATCGGCGATCCCCGGTCGGAGTGGATCGTCAACTTCCCCCGTTCAACGGGGTACTTGGAGATAGTGGAGGACAGAAACTGCTCGGCGAGCTCCTTGTTCTCGGATGCGGCGATCATCCAGCCGACGGTGTAGCGGCTGTAGATATCAATGATCGTGTAGAGGCAGAAATAGCTGCCCGGATACGGGCCCTTCAGCTTGGTGATGTCCCACGACCACACCCGGTTCGGCGCGGTCGCGATCAACTCGGGCTTCTTGCGCGGCGGATGGACGGCCTGGCGCCGACGCTCACGGACCTCGCCGTGCCGGCGCAGGATCCGGTACATCGTCGCCTCCGCACACAGGTAGGTGCCCCGGTCCAGCAACACCGCGTAGATCTCGGCCGGTGCCATGTCGACGAACTCCCCCGACCGCAACACCGCCAACACCTCCGCTTCCTCGGCCTCGCTCAGGGCCCGCGGATCGCGCTTACGCTCCCGGGTCGGCTTCACCGGCGGCGGGGACGTGCGGTGGTGGCGATACCAGGTCGCCCGGCTCATGCCGAGCGCGGCGCACGCCTTCACCCGGCCGACCAGGTGGGACAGCTTGTCCAGGGCAGCCGCGCGGGCCGCCTCGAAGGCCGACCCGCCCAGGTCGCCGGCCACCTCAGCGGCCGCCGCTTCCACCGGGGTCACGTGTTCTCGCCGTTGTTCGTCGTGGCGCTGTCCGTGGCGAACTGGTCGAGCAGCGCGGAGAGTTTTGACTGCACCTCGATGACGGTGCGGGCCTTGCCCAACTCGGCTTGCAGCTTGGCATTTTCGGTCTCGAGCCGGGCGATCTCCTTGTCCCGCGGATCGGCCTTCGGCCGACCCGCCGGCGCGGCCAACGCCTCCTTTGCACCCTTGTCCCGCTGCTGGCGCCAGGTTGTGATCAGTGACGAGTACAGGCCCTCGCGCCGCAGCAAGGCACCCTTGGCCTGCTTGTCGAGCCCCTCATACTCGGCCAAGATCTTTGCCTTGTACGCCGCCGAGTACCGGCGATGACCCGCCGAGCGGGGTGTCACCTGCGGATCCGAGGTCCCGTGGTCGTTGGTACTGGCCACCAAGCACTTCTCCTTCTCCACCCTCGGCTCAATGAATCATCCAGTATGCCTGACTCGACCTACGTTGCCAGAGAGGGATCTACCAGGCCCTCTACATTCAGGGCCGCGGAGCGCTGAAACGCGAGCTCATCTTGTGTCTTCGGACCGGTCGCGCTCTGCGTGCGCCGCGGGCACGTTCACGGCGGAAGACCTGGGCGCACGTCACGCCAGAGGCGTTGATCAGCCAGAGGCCCGCCGAGGCCGAGGACCGCGCTGTCCCCGGCCACTGGGAAGGGGATTTGATCATCGGGCTGGGGCGTTCCGCGATCGGCACCGTCGTCGAGCGGTCGACCCGGTTCACCATGCTGGTTCATCTGCCCCGCGAAGAGGGATACGGCACGATCCCTCGAACGAAGAATGGCCCCGCACTTGCCGGCTACGGAGCGATCTCCATGAAGAAGGCACTCGCCAACACGATGTCGACGCTTCCCGAGCAGCTGACGCGGTCGCTGACATGGGACCGCGGCAAGGAAATGTCGGCACACACGCAGTTCAGGGTCGAGACCGGTATCCCCGTGTTCTTCGCCGATCCGCGCAGCCCATGGCAGCGAGGCACGAACGAGAATACCAACGGGCTCCTGCGCCAGTACTTTCCGAAGGGCACCGACCTCTCGCGCTGGTCCGCCGAAGAAATCGAAGCCGTTGCTCACGCGCTGAACACCAGACCCCGCAAGACACTTGGTTGGAGGACACCAGCCGAGGCGTTCAACGAGCAGGTACGGTTGCTCCAACAGACCGGTGTTGCAACGACCGGTTGAGTCCAGGCAGTACACCAGTTTCAAGCTGGCCGAACACCTGGGCGCGGCCGGAATCGCGGCCTCGATCGGATCTGTCGGAGATGCGTACGACAACGCCCTGATGGAGAGCACGATCGGCCTGTTCAAGACCGAGTTGATCAAGCCGAGGCGGCCCTGGAAGACCCTCTCCCAGGTTGAGCTGGCCACCGCCGAATGGATCGACTGGTACTGCCACCGACGACTACACGGTGAGATAGGCCACGTCCCACCCGTCGAGTACGAGACCAACTACTACACAGAACTCACAAAACCCCAGGTCAAAACCACAATCTGAGGTCTCTACCGAACCCGGGGCGGTTCAAAGTCGTCAACAGGAACCCCGGAGTCCGCGGCTTTCATGTGGTCAAAAGACGCTGGGTTGTCGAGCGAAGTATTGGATGGATCATGATGCACCGGCGCCTCGCCCGCGACTACGAGACGCTGCCCGCCAGCTCCGAAGCCATGATCCACGTCGCCTCGATCGACAACCTCACCAAGCGCATAAACGGACGAGACGACACCCACCTGGCGAGGAACGTACTAGGAGATAAAGAACAATCCACCTAGATCAAACGCCCTCTCAGAGCGTGTCGCCCTCCCAGTGCCACCGCCCCGCCGCGCCCATTTCGGGCTGTGGGCAGTAGCGGCTCGCCGCAGAGACCTGCAACTGCATCGGCCCCTGCTGCCCGCGTCCGCCATCTCGCGCTCAGGGAGCCCACCGAGGCGAACCGCTGGCGCCCTGCTCACCCGCGTGTTTTGGGGCCTGCGTGCAGGCATCCCCCCACGCGGGCTTCTCTCTGTCAGCTGGCCGGGTTATCGATCACCGATGTCCAACCCATTGTCAGAGCCCATTCGTTCTTCATCGATCCGGTCACCGAGATGGCGACCTTCTTCTTCACGCTACCGAGCGCGATCTCGTTGTAGACACCCGGGCCCGACCCACAGGCGGCACCGAAAGAAGCGATGCCGCTGAGGCGGATCAGAATTCGTCCAGGGCCGTTGCACAGCACCACGATGCCCAGCGTTCCGCGAGGGATCTGTGGCAGCACTGCGAGGTTGGCCGAGGCCCGCCTGCCCTGCGTCTGGTAGAGGACCTTCTGATGCTCGGGCAGGGGCAACGGCCGCCCGGGATTCCCTTCTGCCTGCCCAGCTGGTGAAGGCGTCGGCGACGGATTTGTCGCAGATGGCATCCCCGAGGAACGGACCGACCGTGCGGTCGACTCTTTCGGCGTCCCGTGCGGGTGCCCGGCGGAGGTGCAGCCTGCCATGCCTGCCGCGATCGCCAGTGCGGACACCGCCACGGCGAAGGAGCGGATCACCCCTCCCACAGGTACCAACCCACCCGGTAGGGGCCGTAGGCGGTGACCACGTGGCTGGTGACCGCGCAGTCGGCATACTGGTAGTGCGTGGTCCCGGTGAACTTGCTGCGCCACACCCCGTATTCCGCATTGACCGTCTTGTGCGCGGGAATGGTGGTGGAGATGGAGTTGCTGAGAGACGCGGTGACCGATGCGCTCAACGTGATCTCGTACTCGGCTTTGATCTTGGCGAGCAGCGCTCCGACAGAGACGTTGATTTTGCTGCTGAGGCTGACGCCGACGGTGGCCGAGGCCTGCGCATTGAAGGTGACGGTGGCACTGCGGGATGTGTTGTTGACGTCGGACTGAACGGCGCCGACGGGCCTCATGTACTTGCCGTACATCTTGGTCGGTGTGTACCACCCGCCGGGGATGCAATAGATCCCATCCGGGCTGACACCGTTGTAGATGTCGCCGTCCGTTGGGGCAGCAGGGTCAGCGGCCGTACCGGCGGGGTCGGTAGGAGCATCCGTCAGCGTTTCGGTCGGCGTGGCGGGAGGAGCCGTCTCGATGACCCCACTGTCACCGTCGTCGTTGCTCCCATCGGTCGGAGCCGGAGTGGGAGTCGTCTCGGTGGGGGTGGGCGTCGGAGAAGCCGTCGGGCAGGTGTCCTGCTCGCAGCCCGGCGCGCCGAGCGCTGCAGAAGTGCCGGCACCGAGGGAGCAAACGAGTAACGCCGCACCGCCAACGGCCGCTGTAGCAGCCAGGGCACGACGCATTGGTCTCTCCATAAGGAAAATCCTCTCGTGAGAGTACGCCGGAAACCATGTCCATCGCGATGTAAACACCCGGCGAAATATCGTGACGGAGCCATTACGAAGCGTCGCGACGGCCAACAGGGACGCTAGGTTCCGCCCACCACCCGAGGGAATATCCTTGGAGTTTCTTTACCGATCGCAGGCCCTGTCACTTCGGATCACAGTGAACCAATTTGAGCCATTATGTCAGTATCAGATCAGCTGAAAAAGCATGCAAAATCGGTTGATACAGCCTACGGTGTGACCTGCGCCACAAAGGTAAGGAGTTGAGGGTTCCTTGAGATTCAAGCCCTTCGCGAAGGCACATGTCGATCCATCGAGAGCCGACGGCCGCCTCTCAACGGACAACTTCTACGGTTATTTCCTGCCCCTCAGATCCACACGGAGAAGATGCACTCCGTCGAAATTCTGACCCGTTCAGGACGAGCAGCATTTACCGTCAACGCCGCATGCAGGCCCCCCATCGGCCCGATGCTCCAACACCCGTCCCGCCTCCCCGGCGAGTTCTTCGACAGGCACCGCAGTCTCAGCTTGATGTTTAACCTCGCAGGTCACCCGACCTGCTGATCTGCGGTTCTTTCCGGGACAGCCGAGGCGGCCGTTCTCCACGCTTCGAGATGTCGAGTAACGAAGCACGAGAGAACGGCCGCTGCGTATGAGTCTGTCTGTCCCCGGCTCCGCCGGTGATGCGTTGGGTGTCTTGTCCCGCTTTCGGGTCGAGTTCTACGATGTCTGTACGCCCGCGCCGACTCCCTCTTCGAGCTCACCGACGCGATCCTGTGCAAGGACGGGCCCGTGCAGACCTTGGTCGACATTTTCAGGAGCCGCCATGCGCTACCAGACCTTCGGCCGACTGACCGGACTACGAGTCTCGGAGTACGTGCTGGGGACGGAGAACTTCGCCACCTCGGACGCCGGCGCCGGTCCCGAGGGCTCGCGGCAGATCTTCGAGGCCTTCGTCGGCACCGGCGGCACCACGTTCGACACGTCCAACCTCTACCAGGACGGACAGGCCGAAACCGTGCTCGGCGGCCTCCTCGGTGGCCGACGCGACGACTTCGTGGTGATCACCAAGTACGGCGGGACCAGGCAGGCCCAGCCCCGCCCCGGCACCACCGGCAACAGCCGCAAGATCATGATTCGTTCCCTGGAGGCGAGTTTGCGCCGTCTGGACACCGACTACGTGGACGTCTTCATGCCGCACTTTCCCGACGGAACGACCCCGGTCGAGGAGATCCTGGCCGGGCTCGACGACCTGATCCGATCCGGCAAGATCCTGCACGGCGGGCTGTCGAACTTCCCGGCCTGGCGGGTCGCCGGCGCCGCGGTCCGGGCGGACCTGCGCGCTCAGGCTCCACTGGTCGGCATCCAGACCGAATACAGCCTGGCCGAACGATCCGCCGAGCGGGAACTGCTGCCCATGGCGCAGGCCCACGGCCTGGGCGTGGCCCTGTACTCCCCGCTGGCCGGAGGTCTGCTCACCGGCAAGTACCGACAGGGCGGACAGGGCAGGCTCACCGCTCGCGGCGACGCGATCGAGGCCACCGCACAGCGCACCGCCGTCGTCGACGCCGTCCTGGCGATAGCCGACGAGGTCGGCGCCAGCGCGCTTCAGGTCTCCCTGGCCTGGCTACGCCGCCGGGCCGCACTCGCGCAGACGGCGCTGATCCCGATCGTCGGCCCCCGCACCCTGACGCAACTGGAGGAATACCTCGAGTCTCTCCACCTCGAACTCGGCGACCATCACTATCAACACCTGGACGATGTCAGCGCGGTACGCCTGGGAACCCCGCACGAGGATGTCGCGGCCGCGCTGAGCTGCGGCTTCGACGGCGACCGCACGCTGCTCGAACCTCCCCCTGTTCCCGTCATCTGACCATCGCTCGACTCATGCTTCGATTCTCCGGATCCATCCCACCCGCGATCTGAACCCGACCCGATGAGGAGATCACCCTTGAGCACCTCGGCACTTCACCATGGCAGCATCACCATCGAGGCTGCGGACCCGCCGCGTTCTGGGTCTGCACCGTCGGAGGAGAACCAGCCGGCAGCGACTCCGACGTCCTCCTTCAAACCGACGCCGCGGACGGTCTCCGGTTCCACTTCCACCGCAGCTCCGAAACACCCGGCGGCGATCAGAAGACGCACCTCGACTTCCGTGTCGCATGGGGCAGCGGCAGGGCGAGGTCGACCGTCTCACCGCCCTCGGGGCAAGGCTCCGCTGGGAAGTGCTCGACGAACACCCCGGCATGCGCCTGACGGTGCTTGCCGATCCAGAGGACAACCTTTTCTGCGTGGTCGAAGTCCAGTCCGCCGAGTAAGCGTTGTCCCGTAACTGCTGGCCACCGGTGAGATGATCATGCTGTGTCTGGTGTGATCACGGCGTCGGAGCCCTCCTGGATAGCCCCGTTCAGTGGGTTGAGCCCGCGGCAGTTCAGCAAGCTGATCACTGCACTGCGGCGGGAGGGTGCAGACCCGGTGCGCAAGGGCCGGCCCTGGAGCCTGCCGCTGGAGGACCGGGTCCTGCTGGTCGCCGCGTACTGGCGCACCAACCTCACCCTGCGCCAACTCGCCCCGCTGTTCGGGGTGTCGAAGTCCGCCGCGGACCGGATCGTCGACCACCTCGGACCGGCGCTCGCGCTTGAGCCCCGCAAGCGGTTCCGCAAGGACACTGTGCTGATCGTGGACGGCACGCTGGTCCCCACCCGCGACCACAGCGTCGCCGCGCAGTCCAAGAACTACCGCTACTCCACCAATCACCAGGTGGTCATCGACGCCGACACCCGGCTTGTCGTGGCAGTCGGCCCGCCGTTGCCCGGCAACCGCAACGACTGCAAAGCATGGGAGGAGTCCGGCGCCAGGGCCGCGGTGGGCCGCGCCACGGTCATCGCCGACGGCGGCTACCAGGGGACCGGCCTGATCATCCCGCACCGACGAAAAGCCGGCCAGAGCGAACTTCCCGCCTGGAAAGAGGAACACAACACCTCCCACCGCAAAGTCCGCGCCCGCGTCGAACACGCCTTCGCCCGCATGAAGACCTGGAAGATCCTCCGCGACTGCCGCCTCAAAGGCGACGGCGTCCACCACGCCATCCTCGGCATCGCCCGCCTTCACAACCTCACCCTGGCCGGGTGACGTAGGAGTAGGCAGGTCAGCAAGCGCACCGTAGATCATTTACGGGACAACGCTTAGTGTGCCGGGATGCCGTCTGTGAAGCTGCGTCATGCCGTCCGTGCGCTCATCCTCGACGAGGAGGACCGCATCCTGCTGTGCCGTCACGTCATTTCGCGGCCCGCGGGGAGGGTGGTGTGGGCGGCCGCCGGCGGCGGGATCGAGCAGGGTGAGACGCCCCTTGCCGCGCTCCGCCGTGAGGTGCGCGAGGAGGTGGGGCTGGTTCTCGGGGCCGATCCGCCGCACGTCTGGCACCAGGAAGTCGTGGGTCCCGGGTACGCCGCTGGCTACGAGGGGGTCAGCAACGACTACTTCCTCGTGCGCACCGCCACGTTCACTCCGCGCGGGTCCCTGTCCGACGAGCAGCTCGCCGCGGAGGCCATCCGCGGACTGAAGTGGTGGCACCCGCAGGAGATCGCTTCGTACGCGGGCAGCGATCTCTTCTCCCCCCGCGACCTCGCGACTCCTTTGACCGCGCTGGTCGCCGCCGGCCCTCCGGCAACGCCGGTGCGGCTCGGCGTCTGAGCAGGCAGCCCCGTATCGGGGGGCGGGCAGAACCCGCTTTCGCAGGCGACCGGGTCGAGGGGTGGACAGATGCTGGTGACGTTGACCGGAGGAGCCGGGGCGGGGAAGACCACGCTGGCCGCCGCGCTGGCGGCCACCGCGCCCCGGTTCCCCGTACGGGTGCTGCACGGCGACGACTACTACTTCCGGAGCCCCGAGCGCGGGGTGTGGGCGCCGGACGAGGCCGGGGCTCCGCGGCTGGACGTGGGCGACCCCCGGTCACTGGACCTCGTACGCCTCACCGCCGACGCCGACACCGCGCTGGCCGCCTCGGCCGTCGTCATCGTCGAGGGCCTCTTCGCCCGGTACCTCGACCCTCCGGCGGCGAACGTGCGCTTCGACGTCTTCGTCGACCTGCCCGCCGACCTCCGCCTGGTCCGGAAGATCGAGCGCAAGTGCCTGCGGGACGGCTTCCCGCTCGACGTGCTCCTCCGCAACTACCGGAGCCACCGGCGCGGCGCCCACGCACGGCACGTCGAGCCGGTCCGCGACGACTGCGACCTGGTCGTCGACGGCGCCCTCCCCGTCGACGGCCTCGCCCGACAGGTCTGGGCGGCGATCGCCGCCGACGGGCTCGCTCCCGGCTCGGCCTAATCGGCGGTCAGCCAGCGGTAGTGCAGCTCCGGGCGGCCGACCTGGCCGTACTGGGGGCTGCGCTCGACGCGGCCCTGCTCGACCAGGTGCTCCAGGTAACGGCGGGCGGTGATGCGGGAGATGCCGGCCGACGCGGCGGTCGCGGCCGCCGTCAGCCCGGCCGGGGCGACCCTGAGCGTGCGGACGACCGTCTCCAGCGTGGGGGCGCTGAGCCCCTTGGGCAGGGCCGCGGGCCTCGACGGGCGCAGCGTGGCCAGGGCCCGGTCGACCTCGTCCTGGCTGCCCGCTTCGCCTGCCGCGGCCCGGAACCGGGCGTAGCCGAGCAGCCGGTCGCGGAGCGTGGCGAACGCGAAGGGCTTGAGGATGTACTGCACGACGCCGAGCGAGACGCCCTCGCGGACCACCGCCAGGTCGCGGGCGGAGGTGACCGCGATGACGTCCATCCGGTGACCGGCGGCGCGCAGCGAGCGGGCGAGTTCCAGGCCGTGGCCGTCGGGCAGGTAGAGGTCGAGCAGGATCAGGTCGACCGGGGCGCGCAGCAGCAGGCGGCGGGCCTGCGCCGCGTTGTGGGCCTTGCCGACGGCGGTGAATCCGGGCACGCGGTCGACGTAGAGCGCGTGCGCGTCGGCGGCGACCGGGTCGTCCTCGACCACGAGCACGCGGATGGCCTGCTCGCTCATGCCTGTCCTCCTCCTGCCGGCCGGCCGGCGCCTTGTCGGGTGGATACGGGTACGGACACCGGTCCGGGGACAGGTACGGCTACGGGTACGGGGATCGGTTCGGACACCGGTCCGGGCTCGGGGCGCAGGGGCAGCCGCGCGGTGAAGACGGCGCCGCCCTCGGGCCCGGCGGTCAGCGTGAGCGTGCCACCGTTGCGCGTCACGGCCTGCCGGGCCAGGGCCAGGCCGAGCCCGCGGCCGCCGGCCGGCGCGGGCTTCGTCGACCAGCCCCGTTCGAAGACCGCGTCGGTGTCGCCGGAGGGTACACCGGGACCGGTGTCGGCCACCCGCAGCAGCAGCTCGCCGGGGGCCTCGCGGGCGGTGACCGTGACCCCGATTTGTGCGGCCGGCAGACCCTGCGTCGCGTCGACGGCGTTGTCGATCAGGTTGCCCAGGATGGTGACCAGGTCGCGCGGTGCCAGGCCGGCGGGCAGCAGCCCGTCCTCCAGCCGGCTGTCGTCCGTGATCACCAGCTCGACCCCCTGCTCGTTGGCCTGCGCCGCCTTGCCCAGCAGGAGCGCGGCCAGCACGGGTTCGTCGACCGCCGCGACCACCTGGTCGGTGAGGGCCTGCGCCGCCCGCAGTTCGGACGTCGCGAAGTCCACCGCCTCGCTGCCGCGGTCCAGTTCGACCAGTGAGACGACCGTGTGCAGCCGGTTGGCCGCCTCGTGCGCCTGGGCGCGCAGGGCCCGGCTGAAGCCCCGTTCGGAGTCCAGTTCGCCCATCACCACCTGGAGTTCGGTGTGGTCGCGCAAGGTCACCATGGTGCCGCGCTGCTCGCCGCCGGAGACCGGCGCGGTGTTGACGACGACGACTTGCTCGGAGGTCAGGTGGAGTTCGTCGACGCGGGCCTCGGGGGCCAGCAGCGCCGCGGTCAGGGCGTCGGGCAGGCCGAGTTCGGCGACCTGCCGGCCCACGGCCTCCTCGTCCAGGCCCAGCAGTTCGCGCCCGCCGTCGTTGATGAGCGCGATGCGCTGCTCGCCGTCGAGCAGCAGCAGTCCCTCCCGTACGGCGTGCAGCGCGGCCTGGTGGTAGTCGTGCATGCGGTGCAGGTCGCGGGCGTTCATGCCGTGGGTGTGGCGGCGCAGCCGGGCGTTGACCAGGTAGCTGCCGATCCCGCCGAGGGCCAGCGCGCCGGCCGCGACGCCGATCAGCGCGGCCAGTTGCCTGCGGGAGCGCGCGCTGATCGCCTCGACGGTGATGCCGGCGCTGACCAGCCCGGTGATCCGGGTGCCGGACCGGATGGGGGTGATCACCCGTACCGACGGCCCGAGCGTGCCGGTGTAGGTCTCGGCGAAGGTGCGGCCGTGCAGCGCCGGTGCGATGTGGCCCAGGTAGCGGTGGCCGATCTCGGCGGGGTCGGGGTGGGTCCAGCGGATGCCGTGGGTGTCCATGATCGTCACGAAGTCCACCCCCGTGTCGCGCTGCACGGACAGTGCGTACGGCTGGAGTTCCGCCGTCGGATCGCCGCCGCGCGCGGCCTGCTCCACCGCGGGGGTGTCGGCGACCGCCCGGGCCACCGCGGTGGCCTGGCGGCGGGCGGACTGCTCCGCCTGGCGCCCGTCGCTGACGTAGCCGAAGATCGCGCAGGCGGTCACGGCCAGGGCGACCAGGACGGCCTGCATCGCGAACAACTGCCCGGCCAGGCTGCGGGGGTAGGGCATGCGTGGCGCCGCCATGGCATCGGCCCGCCTCTCGACTCTGCGTGAACTCAACGACCACAACCGTGACGCACGTCACGTGGCCCGCGATAGTCGCGGGGACCGCCAGGACGTGAGCCGCACGCACTGCCGTGTCCCGGACGCCCGCCCGCGAACCCGTGCACCCGCGGCCCCGCGAGCCCGTGAACCCGCGGCGCACCCCCCGGACGCCACCGACGTCGTCAAGGAGACCAGCCATGCCCGTAACGCCGGCGGGGACACCGCCCACCCCCCAGCGGGACCGCACACAGTACCTGTACCTCGCCGTGATCGTCGCGGTGCTGCTCGGCATCGCCACGGGCTTCCTGTGGCCGCACTTCGCCAGGGAACTCAAGCCGCTGGGAACCGGGTTCGTCTCCCTGATCGAGATGATGATCTCGCCGGTGATCTTCTGCACGATCGCGCTCGGCGTCGGCTCGGTCCGGCAGGCGGCGAAGGTCGGCCGGGTCGGCGGCCTCGCGCTCGGCTACTTCGTGGTCATGTCGGCGGTCGCGCTGGCCATCGGTCTGGTCGTCGGCAACATCCTGCACCCGGGCGCGGGGCTCCACCTGACCGAAGCGACCCGGCACATCGGCCATACCGCGGCGGCCGACGCCCACGTCGGCCCGGTCGACTTCCTGCTGGGCATCATCCCCACCAGCCTGCTGTCGGCCCTCACCCAGGGCCAGGTGCTCCAGACGCTGCTGGTCGCCCTGCTGGTCGGCTTCGGCCTCCAGGCGATGGGCCGCTCCGGCGAGCCGGTGCTGCGCGGCATCGGGCACCTCCAGAAGCTGGTGTTCCGGGTGCTGTCCATGATCCTGTGGGCGGCGCCGATCGGGGCGTTCGGGGCGATGGCCGCGGTCATCGGCGAGACGGGCACGGACGCGCTCAAGGCCCTGGCCACCATCATGATCGGCTTCTACACGACCTGCGTGCTGTTCATCGTCGTGGTGCTCGGCACGGTGCTGCGGCTGGCCACCGGCGTCAACCTGTTCCAGCTGCTGAAGTACCTGGGCCGGGAGTTCCTGCTGATCCTGTCCACCTCGTCGTCGGAGTCCGCGCTTCCCCGGCTCATCGCGAAGATGGAGCACCTGGGCGTCAGCCGCCCGGTCGTCGGTGTCACGGTGCCGGCCGGGTACTCCTTCAACCTCGACGGCACCATGATCTACCTGACCATGGCCTCGCTGTTCATCGCGGACGCGCTCGACCGGCCGATGGGTCTGGGCCGGCAGATCGGCCTGCTGCTGTTCATGATGCTGGCCTCCAAGGGCGCCGCGGGCGTGTCGGGTTCCGGCATCGCCGTCCTGGCCAGCGGCCTCCAGTCGCACCAGCCCGCGCTGGTCGACGGCGTCGGCCTGATCGTCGGCATCGACCGCTTCATGAGCGAGGCGCGCGCCTTGACCAACTTCGCCGGCAACGCGGTGGCCACCCTGCTCGTCGGGACCTGGGTGCACGAGGTCGACAAGGAGCGGGTCGCGCGGGTGCTGGCCGGCGAGTTGCCGTTCGACGAACGCACCCTGGTGGACGCGGAGCCGGCGTCCACCCCCGAGGGCGCCGGCGCCCCCGAGGTCCCCGCCCCCGGCGGCGCCCCGGACCCCGCCTACGGGTGAGGCGATCGCGCGGCCCCGGGCACCAAGCCCGCTGCGCGGGGCCGTGGACGCCTAGCGGGCCCCCGGCGGTCTACGGGTGGTAGGGGGTGTAGGTGACGGAGGAGACCTTGAGGTAGCGGGCGCCGTCGGCGGTGGCCCAGGTGGAGGAGTCCGGGTTGCCTGGCCAGTCGCCGCCGACGGCGGTGTCGATGATGAAGTGCATGCCGACGCCCGGTGCGGTGGTGTACCACTTGGTGCCCTGGAAGACGTCGTCGACGGCGAAGTCGATGTGGTCGGGCCACCAGCTGAACGAGTAGGTGTGGAAGCTGTTGGTCCAGCCGGCCGAGTTGTACGAGGCCCACTGGGTCTGGGCGTTGCTGGTGTCGTGGAAGGTCTGGTAGACGGTGTCCGGGTCGGAGCCGACGATCTCCGCGCCGTCCATCTCCGGCAGCCACGGGTCGAGGTACGCCGCCCACACCGCGGGCAGCAGGCCCTGCCCGTCGGGCATGTTCGCGGTGAACCGGTAGGTGCCGTAGCCGTAGAGGGCCTGGGACTCCACGCGGCCGGAGTAGTACGTGTCGCCCGACTGGTAGGTCTTGATCATGAGGGTGCCGCCGTCGTACCAGACACAGCTCGGCGTGTAGGTCTCCAACTCGTTGTTGGCGGTCCACCTGCCGCTGACGACGTTCCACGCGTCGACGGTCTGCGGTGCGCCCCAGGAACTGGCGTGCGCGGACGGCTGCACCATGACCAGCGTCAGGAGGCCGGCGACGACGGCGCCCAGGACGCGGCCCAGCCGGATGCGTAGGCGTGACATCGAAGCTCCGTTGCTCGGGTGCTCGGGTGCTCGGGCGACGTGGGTGTCGCGGTGCCGCTCTCTTCCGCCGGACTGTAAGCCAGTGTCCAGTACCTGACAAGATGCCCTCGATGCGGCCCGGCGAGATCAGGACTGCGAACGGATCACCCCGTTCGCAGTCCTGAACGTGCCTCGTCCTCCTCCGACGGCAACGGCCGCCACATGTGGGCTCGTCGCGGGGTCAGCGCGGCCGGTGGCGGCGGGAGGCGGCCGCGCGGCGCGAGGGAGCGGGACGGCGGTGGCCTTGGCGACGGGGGCGGTGCCGGGAAGGACCGGCGTACTCGGGTGCGCGCTCTCGCGGCCGCTCGGCGTCCGGCGCCGTGCTCTCCTTCTCCGCGTCCTGCGCGTCCTCCGCCTCATCCGAGTCCTCCACGGCGCCCTTCGCCGTGTCGCCGGCCTCGTCCGCGGCGTGCTCCGTGGTCCCGTCCGCGATGTCCTTCGCCGTATCCGCCGTGTCTCCCGCGCCTTCCGCGGTCGTGCTCGCCGTCGCGCTGATGTCCTCGACGGCTTCGCCCGCGACGTCGGACGCCGTGTCCGCGACCTCCCCCGCGGCGTCGCCCACCGCCGCCCCGGCCGCTTCCGTGGTCTTGCCGGCGCCCGAGCCGACGTCCTCGACGGCTTCGCCCGCGCCCGAGCCGACCTCCTGGACGGCTTCGCCCGCGCCCGAGCCGACGTCCTCGACGGCTTCGCCCGCGCCGGCGCCCAGTTCGCCGACGGCGCGGCCGGCGCCTTCACCGACGGACCGAGCCGCCTCGCCCACCGGCCGGGTGATCTGTTCGAGGATCTGCGGGTTGCGGTCGATGGTACGCAGCACATTGGCAAGGATCGCCGCCACGTTGTCGAGGCGGACCTTGAGCAGCGCCTGTGCCTGGACACCGGTGATGTCGAGTGCGACCCGACCGAGCACGACGTCCACTCCGACCTCGAGTTTGAGAAGGTCGAGCACTTCCGCGTGGAGCGCCACGCGCGCCCGCAGATCCTGGACGTCGAGATCGATCTCGTCGACGTGGAGGTCCTTGACGTCGAGCAGGACGTCCGGATCGCCACTCGTGCTGCGGGCATCCTGCGGCGCCTCCGCCTCGTCCGGCATCACCTCCACCTCGTGCGACGTCTCGTCCGTTCTCCGGTCATTGTCCATGGTCAGCCGGCCTCTTCCTCGGCCTCGTCGTCCTCGTCGACGCCTTCTTCTTCCTCGTCGTCCTCGGCGTCCTCGTCGCTTTCGTCCTCGTCGTCCGCTTCCGCCTCCTCTTGTTCCATGGCCTCCTCGTGGGTCTGTACGACCTCGCCCTCGCGGATCTCGCCGCGCCAGCCCTCGGCCTCCTCCTCGGCGAAAGTCACGTACCGCTGGAAGTTCTTGAAGTCCAGCCGCGCCCGGCGGCCTTGAGCACGCCAGAGGTTGCCGGTCTTCTCCACGATGCCGGTCGGGTAGTAGACGAGGACGAGGATGATCCGGGTGAGCGTCGGGGTGATCTCGTGGAAGCTGACGGCACCCTGCGTGGTGCCCAGGGACCCCTCGGACTTCCAGACGATACGGTCGTCGGGAAGCTGCTCCTGGACGGTCGCCTTCCAACTCCGGGTGGACGGGCCGATCTTGACCGTCCACTCGCTGGTCGCCTCTTCGCCGCGCTCAGCCTGCTGGACCCCTTTGGTGAACCCGCTGAAGTTCTCGTACTCGGTCCAGTGGTCGTACGCGGTGCGCAGCGGAACCCCGACGTCGATCATCTCGACGATGTTCGTGGCCTTGGTGTCGCCCGACGAGTCGTCGCCCGAACCACCGCCGGAGACGGCGTCCTTGATCTTCCCGGTGACGCCGCTCTTGATGTCCTCGCCCTTCTCGGCGGCGATCGCGGCGGCCGGCGACTCACCGTGCAGGACGCGCTTGCCGACCTTCGGGACGGTGCCGCTGTCCTCGTCGACATCCATCAGCTTGTCGGTCGCGTCGGTCAGCCTGCTTCCGGCCTTGCGGGCGGCGTGTTTGGCGCGGGCGCTGAGATAGTGGCTGACTTCGTGCCTGAGCAGGGTGATCGGGCTCGGGTCGGTTTCGTTGGTCTTCTGGTCGGTCGCCATGAACGGTCACCTCTCCCGCCGGGCGTGCGGGGTTGCCTTCTTGGTGGGTCGGCTCTTCTTCGCCGTCGTCTTCCGAGCGGGTGACGGCTTCTTGCCGCCGGGTTTCCCACTCGGTGCCTTGGCCGCGGCCGGCTTCTTCGGTGCCGCCCGCTTCTTGGGCGCCACCCGTTTCTTCGGCACGGCCTTCTTGGCGGCAGGCTTCGGCTCGGGCGGTTCGGCTTCACCCGCCGCCTCGTCCTCGACGGCGGTGTCGTCGTCGGCATTGCCGCCGTTGCCGTCGCTGCCGTCACCCGCCTCCGGTGCCGCCGATTCCCCGTCGTCCGCGGATTCGTCGTTCAGGCCGAGCGTGCGCTCGTGCAGCGCCCCGGTGAGCGCCGTGATGCCGTGGTTCGCCACGCCGCGGGCGGCCCGGCTGAGGCGGCCGTGCGCGTGCGCACCGCTGCCGGTACCGTGCCCGCTCTCCGGGGCCGTACCGCCCTCGTCGTCGCCACCACCCTTGAGGGACGCCGGTACGCCGGGCACCTTGCGAACGCCGTCCGCCACGAGTGAGCCCGGCCGCAGGCCCCTGCCGGCCAGCAACGCGGCGGCGGTCAGCGCCATCTGGCCCTTCTTGCCGCGGCCGAGCAGGTACCCTCCGGCCACGGCCGCGGCCATGCCGAGGTTCTTCGGTTCGCCCATCACGCTTCGCCTTCTCACCGTCGAGTGCGTGGTTCCGGACGAGGTCCGGCATCGCGTCCGAGGCCGGCTCCTCCGCACGCCGGGGTGGCCGCGCGAAGTGGTCACGTCCACGAGTCGCCGCCCGACCACCCCCGCACGGGATGACACCAGAGGTGCACGGCCCGGGGTGGCCCGTCGTTACGGCTCCTCGCCCTTCCAGCCAGTCTCGTCCTCTTCCACGGCTTCGCATCTGGGGAGGGCGATGTGCAGCCGACGCTTCCGCCGCTGACGACCTGAATCAGCGCGGCACACCGCCTGTTGGGCCGCGAAAGACAAATGTTGCCGACCGATCACGAACAGCTCCCGTGCGGTCACTCCTCGGCTCGACCGCCCCGCGCGCGGGGCGGGTGGACCGCGGTGGGCCTCCGGGAGATGTCCGTCTGCGCGCAGCCGAGTTCGTCGCCGATCCACCGCTGCGTAGGTTCCTCGCCGGACCGTGATCCGGCAGGCCGAGCGGACCCGCCGGTCGCCAGCCGGGCCGGCGCCCCGAAGACACCCGGCCGACGGCGGGCGACGGCAGGTACGGCGGCGACGCCACGTCGGCGAGGGGGCCACTTGCTGTCACAGCGACTGGCGCAGGGCTGATCCTCCCGACCGCCACGCACGCAGGAGGTGCGCGGCCAGGCGGTCCTCCAGAAGGACGGTGGCGTCCACCCCGAAGGCGACGTCGCCGGCCAGGTGCGGCTCGTCGGCGAGCAACCCGCCGACCACCTCGTGCCGTACCACCTGCTCGTGGACCGCGTCCGCCTCGACGTGCTCGGTGTAGAACCGCACGGCCGCGGGGCCGGCCCCGGTACGGCGCATGGCGGCCGCGAGTCGCCGCGAGCCGGGCGACGAGGTCACCTCGACGCAGCCGAAGTGCCCCACCAGAGCCCCCCGCGACCTGCGGTGCATGCCGAACAGCGTCATCAGGTTGACGACGGCGAGCATCTCCGCGGGCGCGTGGTCCACGTAGCGGCCGTAGGCGGTGTCCAGACCAAGGTCGTCCATCAGGTCGGCGAAGAGCCGGGCGTGCACCTCCTCGGCCCTTCCCGCACCGAACTCGTCGTACTCGATGGCGACCATGGCGGCCTTCGCCCGCCCGCGCAGTCGTGGGATGACCCAGGCGTGCGGGTCGGCCTCCTTCAGGTGGTACAGCGAGCGCAGGGCCGCGTACTCGCGCACCTGCCCCAGGGCGCCCTCGTGTTCGAGGTGGTACGCGACGCTCCCGCTCCGGTCGGCGGGCTCGACGAGGAGGTCGGCGAACGCGTCCTCCGGAGCGCGGCCGGGTACGTCGGCGCGCAGTGCACGCAGGAAGCGGTCCTCCAGCGCCTCCCGGAGCGGCGCGAGGACGGGCGCCCATTCCATGGACTCGTCGACCCCGGCGAAGCCACGGTAGTGCAGTTCGTACAGCAGGTAGAGGGCCAGTTGCAGGTCGTCCCCGTAGGGCGCGTCGGTCGTGGCCGCGTGGCGCAGGTGGTGCGGGCCGGGCCGGTGGTTCGCGGTCAGGGCCACCACCACGGCACTCGACAGCGGTCCGCGTGAGCAGGGCACCGCGGGTGCGGTCCGGTCGCGCTCGGTGCTATTCCGGGTCGCCACGTGGCTCGTCCCTTCCGGGGTGTTCGGTCCCGCACGGACGGCGGTGACGGCGGTGGCTGGTGTCGCACCAGGGGGCGGTTCGGGTACGCCGGCACGTGCAGATCGCGACCGCGAACCTGTCGCTGGCAGCCACGGTGCCGTCTTCACGGACCACCTCGACCGGGCCCTCGACCAGGATCGGCCCCTCGGGATCGACGGTGATCCGGCGGGGGCGGCGATCCCGTACGGCGTCGCGCAACTCGGGCTCGCTCGGCTCGACTTCACGAGGGTCGGGGTGCGCGACGGCCTCGCGTGACCTGGTCTCGCGTGAGTCGGTCTCGCGTGAGTCGGTCTCGTGCGTCTCAGGTTCGCGCGGCACGGATGACCACCAGTTCCTCGTGCTCGTCGGCCGGTCCGATCAGGCCCTGCGCCCGCAGCCAGGGCAGGCGGCGTCCGAGTACCGGCCCGAAGGGCACGTACTCACGCGCCACGACCTCGGCGGGCAGACCGGCACTCTCCAGTTGCCCCAGGGTGAGGTCCACCCCGCACAGGCCGGAGTGCACCATCAGCAGGACGCCGGCCGGGCGCAGCAGCGCCGGAGCGTGCGAGCAGACCCGGTCCACGACGTGCCTCCCGTCGTTTCCCGCGTCCCAGGCCCTGGCGGCGCCGGCCGGCGGCCGCGACTGCGGCGAGGGCACATAGGGCGGGTTGGTCACGACCATGTCGTAGGTGCGCCCCCCGGCCGGGCCGGCCAGGTCGCCGCGGCGGACCCGAACACGCTGCCGCTGCAGCACCGCGTTGGCACGGGCGCTCATCACCGCCCGCCAGGAGACGTCGGTGGCAGCCACCCGGGCGCCCATCCGCGCGGCCAGCACCGCCAGCGCCCCGCTGCCGGTTCCGATCTCGAGCACGTCCGCTCCTGCCAGCGCCTCCTCCGCCCGCAGGGCACGGCCGAGCAGCCGCGTGTCGGCCTGCGGCGTATACACCCCCGGTAGCGCCCACACCTTGCCGGAGCCTCGGCGGAGTGGCACAGCGACGGTCGTCACGGAAACACCTCCCGGTCTTGCGGTCGCGGCCTCCCCGGGGCCGCCGGCGTCGCAGGGCGAGCCTGTCGGTATCGAGGGGCTCACCGGCATCGGGGAACTCAGCGGCCCGGACGGGACAGGACCTTCGTGCGTCCGTCGCCGCGCTCGGGCGACCGCGGGCCGGATGTCGCCCGGGAGGGATCTATCGTGCATACCGTGGCCAAAGCCTTCAAACGTGGCGTCTCCATGTCCAGTCGGTTACCCACGCACCGGGGATGACACCTGCCGGACCGCCTCGAAACACGTCCCTCACGGACCCGGTCGGTACGGCCACAGCCCGTGAAGGGCGCCAGGAGGCGGTCACGGCGGGGCCGGGCCGCCCGAGCCCGGGCGTGACCGGGCGTCATCGGGCATGACCGGAACTTGACGCGGGCGGGCAGCATGGGGAGGGCCTGCGCGGTAATGCGGCAGGGGTGATGAGATCCCTTGCGGTGGCCCTGACCCTGCTCGCCGCCGTTGCCGCGGCCGTCGCCGCGGTGGCGGCCAGTCCGTGGTGGTGGACCGCCACGGTGCCTCTTGCCGCGCTGGGACTGCTCGGCCTGTACGACCTGTTGCAGCGCCGCCACTCGGTCCTGCGCAACTACCCGGTCCTCGGCCACGCCCGTTTCCTGCTGGAGAAGATCCGTCCGGAGCTCCAGCAGTACTTCATCGAGCGGAACTTCGACGGGCGCCCCTTCGACCGTGACACCCGCAGCATCGTCTACGAGCGGGCCAAGGGCACCGACGCGGAGGAGCCGTACGGCACCGAGCGGGACGTCTACGCGACCGGCCACGAGTTCCTCGTCCCGTCCATGGCCCCGCGCCCGGTGCCCGACGAGCCGCCCCGGGTACGCATCGGCGGCCCGGACTGCACCAAGCCGTACGACATGGCGCTGTTGAACGTGTCCGCCATGAGCTTCGGATCTCTGTCGGCCCAGGCGGTCATGGCCCTCAACAAGGGAGCGGCGGCAGGCGGGTTCGCGCACGACACGGGTGAGGGCGGCCTGTCGGAGTACCACCTGCGGCACGGTGGTGACCTGGTCTGGGAGATCGGCACCGGCTACTTCGGCTGCCGCGACAAGGACGGCGGCTTCGATCCCGGGGAGTTCGCCGACAAGGCCGGTCTCGACAACGTCAAGTGCGTGTCGCTGAAGCTCTCCCAGGGAGCCAAGCCCGGCATCGGGGGCGTGCTGCCCGGCGCCAAGGTCAACGCGGAGATCGCCCGGGTGCGGGACGTCCCGCAGGGGCGGACCGTCGTGTCGCCGCCCTACCACCGTGCGTTCGGCACCCCCCGCGAACTGGTCCGGTTCGTCGCCCGGATGCGCGAGCTGTCCGGTGGCAAACCGGCCGGATTCAAGCTCTGCGTCGGCTCGCGCGGCCAGTTCCTGGCCGTCTGCAAAGCGATGGTCGAGGAGGGCACCACACCGGACTTCATCATCGTCGACGGCGCTGAAGGAGGCACCGGCGCGGCGCCGCTGGAGTTCGCCGACCACATCGGCACCCCTCTCACCGAGGGTCTGATCACCGTGCACAACGCGCTGGTCGGCGCCGGGCTGCGGGACCGGGTCCGGATCGGCGCCAGCGGCAAGATCGCCACCGGCTCCGACCTCGTCAAGCGGATGCTCCAGGGCGCCGACTACGGCAACGCCGCCCGCGCCATGATGTTCGCGGTCGGATGCATCCAGGCCCAGCGCTGCCACACCAACACCTGCCCGGTCGGCGTCACCACCCAGGACCCGCGGCGCGCCCGCGCCCTGGACGTGGGCGACAAGTCGGCGCGCGTGCAGCGCCTGCAGTCCGCGACGGTGGCCAGCGCGCTGCAGATCATGGCGTCCATGGGTGTCGGCGACGCGTCCCAGCTGCGTCCGCACATGCTGCGGCGGCGGATCGATCCGTACACCGTCCGCTCCTACGAGGAGTTGTACGACTGGCTGTCGCCCGGGCAGCTCCTGGCGGAGCCGCCCGCGTCATGGGCCGCCGACTGGGCCGCCGCCGATCCCGACCACTTCTGAGCCGTCCCGCCCACCCCTGTTGGAGGAACCGTGGCCCGCACCGTTGCCCGCGTCATCGTGGACGCTCTCGCCGAACTCGACGTGCGCCAGGTCTTCGGCGTCGTAGGCGACGCCCTGAACCCGTTGACCGACGCCATCCGCACCACCGACGGCGTGGAGTGGGTGGGCTGCCGGCACGAGGAGGCCGCGGCCTTCGCCGCGAGCGCCCAGTCCCAGCTCACCGGGCGGCTCGGGGTGTGCATGGGCACGGTCGGCCCCGGCTCGGTGCACCTGCTCAACGGCCTCTACGACGCGGCCAAGAGCCACACCCCGGTGCTGGTCATCGCCGGGCAGGTGCCGCTTGCGGAGCTGGGCAGCGACTACTTCCAGGAGGTCGACAACGACGCGCTCTTCAGCGACGTGGCCGTCTTCCGCGCCACGATCACCTCCCCCGGGCAACTGCCGCTGCTGCTGGAGACCGCCGTGCGCAACGCCCTCGGGCGCAAGGGCGTCGCGGTGCTGACGGTGCCCGGGGACATCGGCGAGCAGGAACTCCCCGACGACCGGCCCTCCCGCTTCTCGGTCACCACGCCGACCACCCGCCCGGACGAGGACGCCGTGCGCGCGGCCGCCGGCCTGCTGGAGGAGGCCGAGCGGGTCACCCTGCTGGTCGGGCGCGGCGCGCGTGAGGCCCGCGACCAGGTCCTCGCGCTCGCCGACCGGCTGGCCGCGCCGATGGTGCTCACCTTGAAGGCCAAGGAGGGCTTCGAGGGCGACAACCCCTTCCAGGTCGGCCAGACCGGCCTGATCGGCAACCCCGCCGCGGCCGCCGCGCTCCAGGACGCCGACACGCTCCTGCTGCTGGGCACCGACTTCCCGTACCGCGACTGGTACCCCGAGGGCCGCACCGTCGTCCAGGTCGACACCGAGCCGACCCACATCGGGCGCCGGGTGCCGGTCGAGATCGGCCTGGTCGGCGATGTCGGCGCGACGGTGCGCGACCTGCTCGCCCACCTGTCCGCTCCAGCCCCCGCCGGCGGCCGTGACCGAGGGCACCTGGAGAAGTCCGTGCGGCACTTCGCGTCCTGGCGCGAGGGCCAGGACCGGCTGGCCGCGCCCGGCCACGACAAGGGCCTGATCGGACGGGTCCGTTCGGCGCTGGACAACCGCGCCCACGACATCCGCCCCGAGGCGCTGGCCGCCGCCGTCGACCGGTACGCCGACGACGACGCCGTCTTCACCTCCGACACCGGCATGGCGACGGTCTGGCTCTCCCGGTTCGTGGAGATGCGCGGCACGCGCCGCCTGCTGGGCTCCTACAACCTCGGCTCGATGGCCAACGCCATGCCGCACGCGCTCGGCGCGCAACTCCTGGACCGCGACCGGCAGGTCGTCGCGTTCTGCGGCGACGGCGGCCTGAGCATGCTGCTCGGCGACCTGATGACGCTCAGGACCTACGACCTTCCGGTGACCCTCGTCGTCTTCGACAACCGCCGCCTGGGCATGGTGAAACTCGAACAGGAGCAGTCCGGCCTGCCCGAGTTCGGCACCGTCCTGGACAACCCCGACTTCGCCGCGGTCGCGACCGCCCTGGGACTCACCGGCATCCGCGTCACCGACCCCGCCGAACTGGACGAGGCGGTGCGCACCGCGCTGGACGTGCGCGGACCCGTGCTGCTCGATGTCGTCACCAACCCCGACGAGATCGCCGTCCCCGCCAAGCCCACCGTCGAGCAGGGCTGGGGCTTCGCGGTCGCCAAGATGAAGGAGATCGTCCGCAGCCACGGCGACGACTCCCCGGAGGGCTGAGCCACGAGCGCCCCGGCGGGCGGAACCGAGTACGCCTCGCGGTGGGGAGGCGACGGGACTCCGCGGCGCGGATGCCGTTTTCGGTGCATGGCGACGGGTAGCCGCAGCGTGAACGCTTCGAACAGGCTCCGGCAACGAGAGGACGTGATGTCGTGCGAGCCGCATTCCTGACCGCGACCGAGGGCGTCGAGCAGGTGGAGCTGACCTCCCCCTGGCAGGCGCTGTCCGACGCGGGAGTGACGCCGTCGCTGATCACCCCCGAGGCGGGCGAGGTCCAGGGCTTCCACCACCTGGACAAGGCCGACACCTTCCCGGCCGACCTCGCCGTGGACGAGGCTTCCGCGGCGGACTTCGACGTGCTGGTCCTGCCCGGCGGCGTCGCCAACCCGGACGAGCTGCGCCAGGACGCCAAGGCGCTCGACCTCGTACGCGGCTTCTTCGCCGCCGGCAAGCCGGTCGCGGCGATCTGCCACGCCCCGTGGACCCTGGTCGAGGCGGACACGGTCCGTGGCCGGACGCTCACCTCGTGGCCGAGCCTGCGGACGGACCTGCGCAACGCGGGCGCGACCTGGGTGGACGAGGAGGTGAAGGTGTGCACGGCGGGCCCCAACGCCCTCATCACCAGTCGTAAGCCCGACGACCTGCCGGCCTTCAACCGCACCGTCCTGCAAGCGGTGACCCGCCCGGCCTGAGCCTGCCCGGCCTGGGGCCTGCTCGGTCGGGTCCGGCCCGCCGTGCACCGCGCGGTGATCCGCGAACGTGATGACGCGGTGACGCCGGTGCCACCGCCCCCTCAGGTCTGCGCGCCGGATCAGGTCTGCGCGCCGAACGCGGCGCACAGGGCGGCGACACCGAGGGCGAGCCAGGCGACGTAGTCGCCCAGGTGCCCGGAGTGCAGCCGCCGCAGCCCGGTCACCAAGGCGCGCACCCCCCGGTGCAAGGGAAGCCGGACGGGGCGCAGCACCGCGAGGACCGCGAACGCGGCCGCGGCGGCGGCCGACCCGCCGCCCAGCAGCAGCCCCTCGGCGGTCCACGCCGACGCGACGTGCGGCAGCACCGCCCGGTGCGCGACGGCGGGACCGAGGACGGCGGCACGGTAGACGGCGGGGTCGGTGAAGACGGCGGCTCCGCGGGCGAGCGAGCGCGCCACGGCAGGCAGGCAGCCGACCAACGCGCACAGGGCGAGCAGGAGGGCGGGCACCGCGACCATCATCGGCGGCAGCGCCCGCCCCGGCTCCCTGACTTCGGGTTCCTCGCCCTCTCCGCTGGTCTCGGCCTCGCCGGGCCGGCTGTGCGGAACCGGTCCGGCGCCCCAGAAGATCCGCAGGGCCGCCCGGAGCAGCGCTCCCCCGGTCAGCGCGGACGTGAGGACGTACACGGTCGGGAGCCACGCCTGACTGTGGCCGGCCGCGGCCTCGCCGAGGGCCTTGCCCAGCCCGGTGCCGAACGGCGGCAGCCCGGCCAGCGCGAGCGCGCCCAGGACGAACAGCACGCCCAGCAGCCGCAGATCCCGCGCCCGACCGTACAGGCCGTGCTCGTCGACGGAGCCGTAGCGGTCCAGGAGCACACCGGTCAGGCCGAACAGCGCCGCCTTCGCGCAGCCGTGCGCGGCCACGTAGACGGCGGCGCCGGCCACGCCGCCGGGGGTGAGCAACGCGATGCCCACCACGAACAGGCCGACATGGCCCACGGTCGAGTACGCGAGCATGCGCTTGAGGTGCCGCTGCTGCCAGCACATCACGGCGCCGACGAGCGCGGTGAGCACGCCCAGCGCGGTGAAGGTGTGGCGGAACGCGTCGTGCGGGATGCCGCCCGGACCGGAGAAGACCGTCCAGTACACGCGCCCGATCCCGTAGGCGCCCAGCTCGACCATCGCGCCGGACAGCAGCATGCACACCGGGGTCGGGGCGACGGCGTGCGCGTCGGGCAGCCAGAAGTGGAACGGCACCACCGCGGCCTTGACCAGCATGGCGGTGACCACGAGCACGAAGGAGACCACGACCAGCAGGTCGGTCCGGTGCTCCCCCATCGCCCGGCCCATCGCGGCGAGGTTCAGCTGCCCGGTGCGGGCGTAGAGCAGCCCGATGCCCAGCAGCGAGCAGTACGCGGCAAGGGAGTTGACGATCCCGAAGGTGAGGGCGCCCTGGAGCGGGCGCGGGTCCTCGATGCGGTAGCCGGTCAGGGCGTATCCGGCGGCGCCCATCAACTCGAAGAACACGAAGGCGTTGAACAGGTCGCCGGTCAGGGCGAAGCCGACCATGCCGGCCTGGAAGGTCAGCACCATCGCGGGGAACAGGCCCGCGCGTTCACCGCGCGGCTCGTCGAAGTACCGCCAGGAGTAGGCCAGGACCGCCAGCACCAGACACGACGCGAGGAGCGCGAGGCCCGCGCCGACCCGGTCCGCGGCGAGCACGATGCCGATCTGCGCCGGCCAGCCGCCGACCGGTGTGACGGCGACGCCCTGGATGTGCGACCACAGCAGCGCCAGGCACACCACGTCGGCCGCGGCGGCGCCGGTGGCCAGGACGTCGCAGCCGGTGCGCGGCAGTACCCGGCCCGCGACGGCCAGCAGGGGCGCGCCGAGCAGCGGGATCGCCACTGCCAGCGGCAGCAGGGTCGCGTCTGTCACACCGTCAGCCCCTCAGCGCGGTCAGCGACTCGGGATCGACGGTTCCGTGCCGTTTGCGCAGCTGGATCGTGAGAGCGAGCAGCAGGGCGGTGACCGTCGCGCCGACGACGATGTCGGTGAGGGCGAGGGCCTGGACGATCGGGTCCACCACCGGGCGCGAGCCTGGTCGGAGGTCGGAGAACACCGGGGCGGTGGAGTGGTCGCGGTAGCCGACGGCGAGCAGCAGCACGTACGTCGAGGACTGCGCGACGGCCAGGCAGCCGATCGCGTGGATCAGGTTCCGGCTGGTCACCAGTCCGTAGAGAGCCACGAGCAGAATCCAGCCCGCGGCCAGGTAGGGCCACACGCCCATCAGGCTTCCTCCTCCTGTGTACCGGTCCCGGTGACCTCGACGGCCTGGTCGAGGAAGTGCGCGAGCAGCACGATCACCCCGGAGGCCACCTCGACGCCGACCGCCGCGTTGAACAGCGGCACCATGCCTCCCGAGGTGATCTTGTTGAAGGTGCCCAGCGGCAGGACGTTCTTCAGGAACGCGCCGCCCGCGGCCAGCCCGGCCACGCCCATCGCGGTGAAGGACGCCGCCGCGAGCGAGTCGGCGATGTCCAGGACGACCAGCGGCCGCAGCCGCTCCAACACGCGGTAGTCGGCGGCGACATAGCCCAGGTGGAGCGCGGTGGCCAGCACCACCCCGCCCTGGAACCCGCCTCCGGGGCTGAGCTGGCCGTGGGCGACGATGTACACCCCGACCACCACGGTCACCGGCAGCAGCACGGCCCCCAGCAGCCGGGTGGTGGGCAGGACGGCCTCCGACGCGGCGGCGTGCTGGCGTTCGTCGCGGGCGAGGCGCAGGAGCAAGGTCGCCCCGAGCACCGTGCAGAAGAGGATCGACTCCTCGCCGAGGGTGTCGAAGGCGCGCAGGTCGAAGTTGACCGACGAGACGACGTTGGCGGTGCGGTGGGCGAGCGCCGCGGCCACCGCGCGCTCGCCGTAGGGGTGCGAGGCTCCGCCGAACGACGGGAGTTCCCGGCAGGACAGGGTGAAGTAGACGCCGATCACCGCGGCGGAGACCAGGAACAGCAGCAGACGTGCCCGGGGACTCACGACCCGGTCCCGCCCCGCGGTCCCGCGTCGGAGGGTCCGGACCCGCCGCCGGCGGGCTTCGCGGCGTCGGCCACCGAGCGGCGTCTGACCTTGCGGACCGTCAGCAGGATGAGCAGCGGTGTGAGCACGGTGCCGACCGCCAGTTGCGACAGCGCCACGTCGGGTGCCTGCAGCACGGCGAACAGCACGGCCAGGCCGAGTCCGAGGACGCCCAGCAGCACCGCCTGCCGCACGGGCTCGCGGCACAGCACCGCCAGCGTGGCGGCCACCACCACGAAGCCGAGCGCGACGCCGATGAGGGCGGTGTTCACCGCTGCTCCCCCTCGCCGCACTCCCACGCGGCCTTCCCGACGGCGATCGTGCCGGCCGTGCCGCCGGCCGCGAACAGCAGCCCGATCAGCAGGGTCTTGACCGCCGCGCGTCCCGGGCCCTGCTGGACGGCGACGGCGAGCGCGATCAGCGGAACGCCCAGGCAGGACGAGACGGCCAGCGCGTGCAGGCGCATCAAAGTCCCCTTCAGCCGTACCAGGGCCAGCGCCGACAGGAGCACACAGGCCACGCCCGCCCACAGCAGCGCCAGGGCCACCATGTGACCGGCGGTCATCCGCGGTTCACCGCGGTCGTGTCGTACCGAAGTCCCACCATGTCCTGTTGTCCTCTCAGTCGCTGGATCGGTGCCGCTCCTCCTCGGGGGCGTCGCTCCCCTCCCCCACCACGAAACGGGCGAAGACGAGCGTCCCGGCCGGTGACAGCACCGCCAGCACCAGCGCCAGGTCCTGGTACGACGACCGGTCGTAGCCCTGCGGCAGGACGAGGAACACCGCGCCCACCACAGTGGAGAGCGACGACAGCGCGACGAGCCGCCGCACCGGGGAGCCGGACGCGGCGACCCACAGGCACGCGGGGCCGGCGCCGGCGAGCAGCACGAGGGCCGCGGCCGCCCACGCGTTCACCGCGGACCATCCGGACCACCGAACGCGCGTTCCACCGCGCCGGGTTCGCGGCGCAGGGCGTGCACCCGCACGCCGGGGGCGGGGCCGTCGCCACCTCCGTCCCCACCTCCGTGCCCGCCGTTCTCTCCGCTCTCCTCGTCGCCGTCCTCGTCGGTCCCCAGGACGCACGTGTCCGCGGAAGCGGCCAGCAGCAGCCCCGCCCAACCGGCTCCGGTGCCCGGACGCAGCACGACCCGGCGCACCGCGCCCGACCGCCTCCCACCGGCACACGTGTCGCGGGCCAGCACGGCGGCACCGCGGACGAGCGACCAGGGCAGTACCGCCACCGCGCGGGGAACTCCGCGGCCGCGCGGCCGCCCGAGCCGTACCGCCCGCCTGATCCGCCGGGCCGCGAACGCGGCGCCGAGCCCGGCCACGGCGGCGACCGCCAGCTCGACAGGTCCGACCGAGCTGATCAGCACCACCGTGAGCGCGACCATGACGACCCACCACGCCGCGACCTCGGTCACCGCTGTGCGCACCATGCCCGCCGCCTCCCGCCGTTGACGCCCGTACCCGCCGTGCCGTCCATTCTCGAAGCCCGGCCGGACCGGTCTCCGGCGCGGACCGCCGCCGCGCCGCACACCACCCGAACAGCGGCACCCGGCGGACCTCGGCAGCCGCGCGACGACCCGTCTTCCCGGCAGCGCGGCGGACACACCTGGGCCGCGCCACCGGAGCGGGGACGCGCGCTCTGGTGTGCGGGCGGGGCGACGGACGGGCAGCGGAGGCCGTTCACGGCGCCTGCCGTCCAGGCGGTATCGGCTTCCCGGGCGCCCCGCGCGACCGCGACAGCTCTCCGATGTCCCGGTGGGACATATGTCTCATCGGGAAATATGTCCCACCGGGACATCCGGACGTACGGTCGAAGGCATGGACGCCGAGGAAGCAGTACCGAGTGGCACCGCCGTGGCGGACCGGCGGCTGCTGCGGGCGCGCCGCACCCGCAAGGCGCTCGCCACCGCCGCCGTCGAGCTGATCCTGGAACGGGGTCTGGCCGCCACCACGGTGGAGGCGATAGCCGAACGCGCGGACGTCACGCGGCGCACCTTCAGCCGGTACTTCACCGGCAAGGAGGACGCTGCCCTCGGCTTCGTCCGCGACGACGGCGAGCGGATCAACGCGGCGCTGCGCGCCCGGCCGGCCGGCGAACCGCCGCTGCTGGCCTACCGCCGGGCCGTCCGCGCCTGGCTGGCCGACCCGCACACGCCCGCGGCGCACCTGCGCCCGCAGATGCGCCGGATCATCGGGCTCCTCGACCGGGAACCCACCTTGTTCGCCGCGTACGAGCGCATCCGGGTCGACGCCCAGGACGAGTCGACCCGGATCATCGCACAACGCCTCGGCACCGGCGACCTCCGGGACCTGCGCCCGGCCGTCGTCGTGGAGGCCGCGGCGGGCGTGCTGACCGCCGGGCTGCGCGCCTGGGCGCGCGGTCCTGACCACCAGGACGGGGCCGGCACCGATCTCGCCGACCTCGTGGAACGGGCGTACGACGCCCTGTCCTGGGAAGTCGCCTCCGCGGCCTCCCACCACGCCACCGAAGAGCCACGCACTACCGATGAGTGAGACCACCATGAGCACCACCTCCCGCACCACCACCCCCTCCCCCGCTCCCGCCGCCGACGCGGCCGAGTTCGCGGGCCGCACCGCCCTGGTCACCGGGGCCGCGTCCGGCATCGGCCTGGCCACCGCCCGGCGGCTGTCCGCCGGCGGCGCACGGGTCGTCATCGCGGACTTCGACGTCCCGGGCGCGGAGAAGGCCGCCGCCGAACTGACCGCCGAGGGGCGGCAGGCCGCGGCGACCGCGCTGGACGTCACCCGGCCGGACTCGGCCGAGGCGGCCGTCCGCTTCGCCGTCGAGACCTTCGGCGGCCTCGACCTCGCCGTGAACAACGCCGGGATCGGCGGCCCGAGCGCACCCACCGGGGCGTACGACATCGCGGAGTACGACCGGGTCATCCGCACCAACCTCGACGGCGTCTTCTACTGCCTGCGCCACGAGCTGCCCGCCATCGAGGCCGCCGGCCGCGGCGGCGCCGTCGTCAACGTGGCCTCCATCCTCGGTTCCGTCGGCTTCGCCGGCTCGCCCGCGTACGTGGCCGCCAAGCACGGCGTGGTCGGGCTGACCAAGACCGCCGCCGCCGAGTACTCCGCCCGCGGCATCCGGGTCAACGCGGTCGGCCCCGGCTTCATCGAGACCCCGCTGCTGAACCGGATGGACGAGCAGGCCCGCGCCGCGCTGGTCGCGCTGCACCCGGCAGGGCGGCTGGGCCGGCCCGAGGAGGTCGCCGAGCTGATCGCGTTCCTGCTCTCGGACCGCGCCTCGTTCGTCACCGGCAGCTACCACCTGGTCGACGGCGCCTACACCGCCGTCTGACCCTCGGAGAGGAGATCACCGTGAAGGCACTGCAATACCGCACCATCGGCGCCGCCCCCGAGGTGGTGACCGTGCCGGACCCCGAGCCCGGTCCCGGCCAGGTGCTGCTGAAGGTCACCGCCGCCGGCGTGTGCCACAGCGACATCGCCGTCATGAGCTGGCCCGCCGACAGCTTCCCGTACGCGCTGCCGCTCACCCTCGGCCACGAGGGCGTCGGCACGGTCGCCGCGCTCGGCGCCGGCACGACCGGGGTCCGCGAGGGCGACGCCGTCGCCGTCTACGGCCCGTGGGGCTGCGGCCGGTGCGCCAAGTGCGCCGAGGGCAAGGAGAACTACTGCCTGCGCGCCGACGAGCTGGGCATCCGCCCGCCGGGCCTGGGCGCGCCCGGCGCGATCGCCGAGTACCTTCTCGTCGACGACCCGCGCCACCTCGTCCCGCTGGACGGGCTCGACCCGGTGGCCGCGGTGCCGCTGACCGACGCCGGCCTGACGCCGTATCACGCCATCAAGCGGGCGCTGCCGAAGCTGGTTCCGGGCTCCACCGCGGTCGTCATCGGCACCGGCGGCCTCGGGCACACCGCGATCCAGCTGCTGCGGGCGCTGAGCCCGGCCCGGATCGTCGCTCTGGACGTCAGCGAGGACAAGCTGCGGCTGGCCCGCCAGGTCGGCGCCCACGAGGCGGTGCTCTCCGACGACGACGCGCCCGCCACCGTCCGCGAGTTGACCGGCGGTCTGGGCGCGCAGGCGGTCTTCGACTTCGTCGGAGCCCCGCCCACCGTCCGCATCGCCGGGGCCGTGGCCGGGGTCGAGGCCGAGGTGTCCCTCGTGGGCATCGGCGGTGGCACGCTGCCGGTCGGGTTCGGCGCGATGCCGTTCGAGGTCTCGGTCAGCGCTCCGTACTGGGGCAGCCGCTCGGAGCTCCAGGAGGTGCTGGCCCTGGCCCGCGCCGGCGCGGTCTCCGTCCACACGGAGACCTTCTCCCTGGACGAGGCGCCGCGCGCGTACGAGCGGTTGCACGCGGGCACGGTCAACGGCCGCGCGGTCATCCTCCCCAACGGCTGACCGCCCCGCCCCGACGGCCCCCGGCCCACCCGGGTGCCGCCGGGGCCCGGCGGGTACGGCGCCAGGCCCACGTCACCGGCCGGCGGCGGGCAAGGCACCCGCTCAGGCGCCGAAGCGGTCGGGGTACGGGCAGATCTCCAACGCCTCGTCGGGGCGATCGCTCCAACCCCCACCAAAGGTGCCGGTCGCCGCACTGCCACACACCTCGGCAGGCGCGCGTGCCGTCCTGCTCCCGCCGCGCGAGGACCATCGCGGTGCGGGTCGTCGACCGGCCGCAGGTCGGGCAACGCGGTGCCGTGCTCTTCGGCTCCCCGTCATGGCGCCGGTGCGTCCGCTCCTCAGGCAACGGGCCACTCCCGCCCCGCGGTTGCCTCGCGTGCGAGGCGACGCCACCGCGTCTCCCCGCCGGGCAGGGGCCACGCCCAGGTCGGCTGGTGCGCGGTGTGCAGCTCGTGCAGGAGGCGGGCGAGCCGCGGGCCGGCGGTGGCGGCGCCGTCCGGGACCGCGGGGCCGTGGACGGCGCGCAGTTCGGCGAAGCGGGCCAGTTCGGACGCGTAGGAGTCCACGGCCTCGTCGGTGCGCGCGGCCAGGTCGTCGCGGGGCACCGTGCGGTGCACGTGCAGCAGCGCGGGCTCGACGGACTCGGCGACGGCCGCGGCCAGCCGCGCGTGACCGTCCAGGATCAGGTGGCAGTCCAGGCCGCTGACCCACCACAGCAGGACGGGTGGCAGCGTCCCTTCACGGGCCTGCTTGCGGTACGCCTTGACCCGGCTGTCCGCGGCGTCGGGCATCGGCCGCAGCGGGAGGACCTCCCACGAGCCGGAGTGGACGAACCAGTCGATGTACCCGTCGGGATGGCCGTCGACGAGCATCGAATCCCAGTACCGGGCGTGCGAGGCTCCCGGATGGCGCCACCGCAGCAGCGGACTCTCGCTCGACAGCAGCCATCTGCCCTCGTGCAGCGGGCTGTCCGCCGCGTCGGCGAGGTACTGCGCGAAGCGGTGGGCCCACCGTTCGGGACGGCCCGCCAGGGCGCGCCCCGTATCGGCGCGCAGCGGCGGGACGAAGGAGCGGTACGCGTCGGTGCGCCAGAAGTCCACGCCCTGGAACCGCTCCTGGACGACGGCGAGCAGCACGGGCCGCGAACGCCGGCAGACCAGCAGCCGCGTCCCGGCGGTGAACACCCGCAGCCCCGGCAGGTCGCGGTCCCGCACATCCAGGGACAGCCCCACCCAGGTGCCGTCGGCCCGCCTGACGTCGCTGCGCTGCATGGCGCGAGCGTAGACGGCCGCTGCGGGAAGGCCCGCGGCGGCCGGGTGCGCGGGGCGCCGCCGGTGGAGGACCTCAGCCGCCGTACGGACCCATCGGCGGCACCGACGTCCTCGTGTGGTTGACCGGCAACGACGCGTCCCGGCCCGGGGCGCCCCTCATGTGCGCTCCCGGGTCGGTGTACTTCGCCATCCTCCGCCGCTGCGAGAACACGTCCAGCAGCCGGCCGCCCTTCCGGGAAAGCCAGTCCTTCATCGCCCCACCCCATTTCGTTCGATGTACACCCGCGTTCGATGTACACCCGCGTTCGATGTACACCCGCGTTCGATGTACACCCGGGCCTTACCCGCCGCGTGGGCCCGGGAACCGCGCACCGGCAACCGCGCACCGTGGACCGAGGGGTACCGCCCGTCGTGGCATCCGCGTTCACCTCGCCGCCGCCCTGACCGTTGCCACGAGCCGGGTCGAGGCTCTATGGTCAGTGCAATACCACATACTACTTGTGCATCGTATGACGTATGCGCAGGTCAGAGCCGTCGTCCCGGACGGGAAGGCCGAAGGAGGGCTGCCACCGCATGAGCGGCGCCATCACGTACACCATTCCCGGCATGCGGGTGCGCGAGCAGTTCGTCGACGCGCCGCTGGACTGGTCCGACCCCGGGCGCGGAACGATCCAGCTGTTCGTCCGCGAGCTCGTCGATCCGGCTCGGGCCGGCGAGGACCTGCCCTGCCTCGTCTACCTCCAGGGCGGCCCGGGCGGGAAGGCACCGCGCCCGCTGGACCGGAGCGGCTGGCTCGGCGTGGCGCTGGGGACGCACCGGGTGGTGCTGGCCGACCAGCGCGGCACCGGCCGCAGCACCCGGATCGACGGCCGCCGGATGAGCGCGTTCGCGACCGCCCGCGAGGGCGCGGACTTCCTCGCCTGCTTCCGGGCCGACGCCATCGTGGCCGACCACGAACACCTGCGCCGGACCCTCTACGGCGGCCGCCGCTGGTCCACGCTCGGCCAGTCCTACGGCGGCTTCCTCACCATGACGTACCTGTCGCGGGCCCCCGAGGGGCTGAGCAGTTGCTACGTCACCGGCGGGCTGCCGGGACTCGACCCGTCGGCGGCCGAGGTCTACCGGCGCACCTATCCGCGGGTGGAGGCCAAGAACGCGATCCTCCACCGGCGTTACCCGCACGCGGCCGAGCGGGTCGCCCGGATCGCCGACCGGCTGGCCGAGGGCGGGGTGCGGCTGCCCGACGGCGACGTGCTGACCGTCCGGCGGCTGCAGTCGCTGGGCGTCGACCTCGGGATGAAGCCCGGCCACGAACGTCTGCACTGGCTGCTCGACGAGGCATGGAGCGGCGACGAGTTGTCGGCGACCTTCCTGCACCAGGTGCTGGCCAGGACCTCCTACAGCGACAACCCGCTCTACGCGGCCCTGCAGGAGAGCATCTACGCCCACGGGCCCGGCCCGACCGGATGGGCGGCGCAGGCCGAGCTGCCGCGGCACCCGCGGTTCGCCGAGGACGCCAGGCCGCTACTGTTCACCGGCGAGATGATCTACCCCTGGATGTTCGAGGAGATCAGCGAACTGCGCCCGTTCCGCGCGGCGGTGGAGCTGCTGGCCGAGCGGGAGAGCTGGCCGCCGCTGTACGACCCGGAGCGGCTGGCCGCCAACGAGGTCCCGGTCGCCGCCGCCGTCTACCACGACGACATGTACGTGGACGCCGGACTGCAACTGGAGACCGCGGCCCGGGTCGGCAACCTCCAGACCTGGATCACCAACGAGTACGAACACGACGGCGTCCGCGAAGACGAGCGGGTGTTCACCCGGCTCGGCCAGATGGTGCGCGACGCAGGAGGAGGAGTCACCGCATGACCGGTTCCACGAAGCCCTGGCACGGAGTCCACGTCGCCACGGCCCTGCCGTTCCACGCCGACCTGTCGGTGGACTACGACGCCTACGCCGAGCACGTCCGCTTCCTGGCGGCCGGCGGCTGCGACGGGGTGACGCCCAACGGTTCGCTGGGCGAGTACCAGACCCTGACCCCGGAGGAGCGGGCCCGCGTCGTCGAGACCGCGGTCGCGGCCTCGCCCGACGGGTTCGGGGTCATGCCGGGGGTGGCGGCCTACGGCGCGCTGGAGGCGCGCCGCTGGGCCGAGCAGGCCGCCGCCGCCGGGGCCACCTCCCTGCTGCTGTTGCCGCCCAACGCCTACCGGGCGGAGCGGGAGGCGGTGGTGCAGCACTACCGCGAGGTCGCCAAGGTCGGTCTGCCGGTGGTGGCGTACAACAACCCGATCGACACCAAGGTCGACCTCACCCCCGAACTGCTCGCCGAGTTGCACGCCGAGGGCACGATCGTCGGGGTCAAGGAGTTCACCGGTGACGTCCGCCGCGCCTACCGGATCAGCGAGCTGGCGCCGGGCCTGGACATCCTCGTCGGCGCCGACGACGTGCTGCTCGAACTGGGCATGGCCGGCGCGGTCGGCTGGATCGCCGGCTACCCCAACCTGATCCCGCAGGACACCGTCGAGCTCTACCGGCTCGCCACCTCCGGCGACCCCGCCGACCTCGCCCGGGCGCTGCCGGTCTACCGCGACCTGCATCCGCTGCTGCGCTGGGACTCCAAGATCGAGTTCGTGCAGTCGATCAAGCTGTCGATGGACATCGCCGGTCTCAAGGGCGGCGCCTGCCGGCCACCGCGGCTGCCGCTGGCGCCCGAGCTGATCGCCCGGATCACCGCCGACACCGAGGCCGTCCTCGCCAAGGGCTACAAGTGAGGTCCCGCCGCACCTTCCACGCCGTCGACTCGCACACCGAGGGCATGCCCACGCGGGTCGTCGTCGGCGGCGTCGGCACGATCCCCGGGGCCACCATGGCCGAACGGCGGCGCTGGTTCATGGCCAACAGCGACGACGTCCGCACGCTGCTGATGTACGAGCCGCGCGGGCACGGCGCGATGAGCGGGGCGATCCTGCAGCCGCCGACCCGCCCGGACGCGGACTACGGTGTGCTGTTCATCGAGGTCTCCGGCCTGCTGCCGATGTGCGGCCACGGCACCATCGGCGTGGCCACCGTCCTGGTCGAGACCGGGATGGTGCCGGTCACCGAGCCGGTGACCACGATCCGGCTGGACACCCCCGCCGGCCTCGTCATCGCCTCCGTGGCGGTCGAGGACGGCGCGGCCACGGCGGTCACCATCGAGAACGTCCCGTCGTACGCCCACGCGCTGGACGCCACCGTGCAGGTGCCCGGCTACGGCGAGGTGCGCTACGACCTCGCCTTCGGCGGCAACTTCTACGCGATCGTCGAACTCGCCGACCTCGGGCTGCCGTTCGACCGGGCCAGGGCCGGCGACCTGCTCGATGCCGGGCTGGCGGTCATGGCCGCCGTGAACGACACCGACCGGCCGGTGCACCCGGAACGCGACGACATCTCCGGCTGCCACCACGTCTACCTCAAGGCCCCCGGCTCGACCGCCGAGCTGTCGCGGCACGCCATGGCCATCCACCCGGGCTGGTTCGACCGCTCGCCGTGCGGCACCGGCACCAGCGCGCGGATGGCGCAGCTGCACGCCCGCGGCGAACTCGGCGTCGGGCAGGAGTTCGTGAACGAGTCCTTCATCGGCACCCGCTTCACCGGGCGCCTGCTCGGCGAGACCACCGTCGGGCCGCATCCCGCGGTGCTGCCCGCCATCACCGGACGCGCCTGGGTCACCGGCACCTCGCAGTTCCACCTCGACCCGAGCGACCCCTTCCCCGCGGGGTTCCTGCTGTGAACGTGCCGTCCACCCCGAACCTGCAGAGCCTCGGCCAGCGCGAGACGCTGCGCGAACGCGTCCGCGACGCGCTGCGCGCCGCGGTCATCTCCGGCGAGCTGGAACCGGGCGCGGTCTACTCCGCGCCCACCCTCGGCGCACGCTTCGGCGTGTCGTCCACGCCCGTCCGGGAGGCGATGCTCGACCTGGCCAAGGAGGGTCTGGTCGTCGCCCAGCCGAACAAGGGCTTCCGGATCACCGAGGTGTCCGAGCAGGACCTCGACAACCTGGCGGCGGTGCGGCTGCTCATCGAGCCGCCGACGGTACGCGCCTGCGTGCCGGTGATCCCCGAGGCGGACTTCCCCGCGCTGCGGGAGCTGGCCCAGGCCATCGTGGACGCGGTCGGCCGCGGCGACCTGGTCGGCTACGTCCGGGCGGACCATGTCTTCCACCTGGCCCTGCTCGGCTACAGCGGCAACCGGCACCTGGTGGACGTGGTGTCCGACCTGCGGACCCGCACCCGGCTGCTGGGCCTGGCCCCGCTGCTGCGCAGCGGTCGGCTGAGCGCGTCGGCGGCGGAGCACCACGCGTTGATGGACCTCGTGGAGGCGCGCGACGCGCCGGCCGCCGAGGAGCTGATGCTCCGTCACATCGGCCATGTCCGGGGGCTCTGGGCGAGCGGAGCGGAGGAGTCGTGAGCGCCGCCCCCCGGGGAACCGTCCCCGCCACGGCCGTCCGCGCGAAGGCCGTCCACGCTGCGGCGGGCTCCGGAAGCCCGGACCTGGTGATCGTCGGGGCCGGGGTGGTCGGAGCGGCGGCCGCGTACTTCGCGGCGCTCGCCGGGCTGCGGGTCGTCGTCGTGGAGCGCGGCGCCCTCGCGGGCGGCACCTCCAGCGCGGGCGAAGGCAACCTGCTGGTCTCCGACAAGGAGGCCGGGCCCGAACTCGACCTGGCGCTGCACTCGCAGCGCGTCTGGCGGGAGGACCTGGCCGAGCACGCCGGCCGCTGGGAGTTCGAGGCCAAGGGAGGTCTCGTCGTGGCCGCGACCGGCCAGGGCCTCGCCTCGCTGCGGGAACTCGGCGCCCACCAGCGCGCCTGCGGGGTCGAGGTCCGGGACGTCGGCCGCGCCCACCTGCACGACTACGAGCCGCACCTGTCCGACGGCCTCGCCGGCGCCGCGTTCTACCCGCAGGACGCCCAGGTGCAGCCGATGCTGGTGGTCGCGCACCTGCTGCGGCTGGCCCGCGACCTGGGCGCCCGGGTGCGCGCCGGCACCGAGGTGACCGGGTTCCTGCGCGCGGGCGACCGGGTCACCGGGGTGCGTACCACCGCGGGCGACCTCAGCGCGGGCGCCGTCCTCAACGCGGCGGGCACCTGGGCGGGCGAGGTCGCTGCGCTGGCCCGCGTGTCGGTGCCGGTCCGCCCCCGGCGCGGGTTCGTGCTCGTCACCGAGCCCATGCCGCCGCGGACGATCCGGCACAAGGTCTACGCGGCGGAGTACGTCGGCGACGTCGCCAGTTCCGACGCCGCCCTGCAGACCTCGCCGGTGGTGGAGGGCACCGGCAGCGGCACCATCCTGATCGGCGCGTCGCGCGAGCGGGTCGGCTTCGACCGCACGGTGTCCCTGCCCGCGATCAGCACGCTCGCGGCCAAGGCCGTCGCGCTGTTCCCGATGCTGCGCGAGGTCCGGCTGATGCGGACGTACCACGGCTTCCGCCCGTACTGCCCCGACCACCTCCCGGTGATCGGCGCCGACCCGCGGGCGCCCGGACTGTGGCACGCCTGCGGCCACGAAGGCGCCGGCATCGGCCTCGCGGCCGGCACCGGCAAGCTGATCGCGCAGGCCCTCACGGGCGCGCGACCGGACCTGGACCTGGCGCCGTTCGCCCCCGACCGCTTCCCCGAGCAACCCCAGCACACCGAGGGGGTTTCCCCGTGACCTACCGGATGACCTTCCGCGGCACCTCCGTTCCGGCCGAGCCGGGCCAGAGCGTCGCCGCCGCACTGGTCGCCGCCGGCATCCTCGACTGGCGCACCACCCGCGGGGCGGGCCGTCCGCGCGGCCTGTTCTGCGGCATCGGCGTCTGCTTCGACTGCCTGATCACCATCGACGGTGCCCGCGCCGAACGCGCCTGCCTGATCCCGGCGGCCGACGGCATGCGGCTGGGCGACGCCCTGGAGCCCGGCGAGGACGACCCTCCCGGCCGGGACGGCGACGGCGAACGCGACGACGAGGACGGGGAGGAGAACGGCGATGCCGCACACCCATGACGTGGCCGTGGTCGGCGCCGGCCCCGCCGGTCTCGCCGCCGCCGTGCAGGCGGCGGAAGCGGGGCTGGACGTGGCCCTGGTCGACGCGGCGGGACAGCCGGGCGGCCAGTACTGGCGGCACTTCGACGAGCGGTGGGCCCGCCCGGAGGACCGCGAAGGGCACCACGGCTGGCCGGTCTTCACCGACCTGCGCGACCGCCTGCACGCGCTGAGGGACACCGGGCGCGTGCGCTACCTGCCGGGCCGTCAGGTGTGGCTCGCCACCCGCGCCGGCGATGGCACCGGCGACGGCGGGGCGTTCACCCTGCACCTGTCCCCCACGGTGCCGACCGAGGCGAGGGCCGCGGATACGGCTGCCGGGCGGGAGAGCGTCGTCGCCCGCGCGTTGATCCTGTGCCCCGGCGGCTACGACCGCCAACTGCCCCTTCCCGGCTGGGATCTGCCCGGTGTGATGGCGGCCGGCGGGGTCCAGGCGCTGCTCAAGGGCCACCGCACCCTCGCCGGCAGGCGCGCTGTCGTGGCCGGCACCGGGCCGTTCCTCCTGCCGGTGGCCACCGGCCTCGCGCACGCCGGCGCGCGGGTCGCGGCCGTCGTGGAGGCCAACGCCACGCTCGGCTGGCTGCGCGACCCGCTCGGCGCGGTGTCCGCGCCGGGCAAGGGAGTCGAGGCCGCGCAGTACGCCGCGACCCTGGCGCGGCACCGTATCCCCTACCGGAGCAGGACCGTCGTCCAGGAGGTCCTCGGCGATGGCAGGGTCGAGGCGGTGCGGACCGTGCGGGTGGACCGCCACGGCCGGCCGGCCGGACCCGGACGGGAGATCGCCGCGGATCTGGTGGCGTTCGGCTGGGGCTTCACGCCCTCGCTCGAGCTGCCGCTCATGCTCGGCGCGTCGACCCGTCAGGACGTCGACGGCTCGCTGGTCGTGGAGGTCGACGCCCTGCAGCGCAGCAGCGTCGGGAACGTGTACGTGGCCGGCGAGGCCACCGGAGTGGGCGGGGCCGCGCTGTCGGTCTGCGAGGGCCGGCTGGGCGCGCTCGCGCTGGCCGCCTCGCTCGGCCGCCCGCCGAGCGGCACCCTCGGTACGGCCGCGATCCGGCGCCTGCAGGCCCGGGTCCGGCGGGGCCGGCGGTTCGCCGACGCCATGCACCGCACCTACCCGGTGCCGGCCTCCTGGCCGCAGTGGCTGGCGGACTCGACCGTGGTGTGCCGCTGCGAGGAGGTCACCTACGGCGAGTTGCGGCAGGCCCACGACGACCTCGGCGCGACGGACGCGCGCACCCTGAAGATGCTGGCCAGGCCGGGGATGGGCTGGTGCCAGGGCCGGGTCTGCGGCTTCGCGACCGCGGGCATCGCGGCCTGCCTCGACGGGCGCCGGACCACCGCGCAGGACCTGCGCCCGCTCTCCGGCCGCACCCCCGCAGTCCCGGTGCCCCTCGGCGAACTCGCCGCCGCGGCCGAGGACATGGCCGAGGACACGGCCGAGGACCGGACCGGTAAGGACCCGTGGGCCGGCGACGGTCCTGCCGGGCGGGACGGTCCATGACGGCGGCGGCCGACGACGCTGCCTCGGGTCCGGCCCGGATTGTCGGACCGCCCCGGTACGGTCGGCGCATGAGAGCCAAGGGAACCTTCACCGTCAAAGCGTTCGTCCCGACCGGGCTGACGCCCGACCCGGCCGTGTCCACGGGGCTTCCGGTCAGTGTCGCGACGATGGAGAAGCAGTTCGAAGGAGAGGTCGCCGGCCGCTCGGCGACTTTGTTCACTGCCGCGTTCGACCAGGCGGCGGGCGTCGGCACCTACGTGGCCATGGAGTCGTTCGAAGGCTCGCTGCACGGCAAGGAGGGCTCTTTCAACTTCGTGCACTCGGCCTCGACGTCCGGCAGCGACCGCACGGCGGAGTTCTTCACTCTCGTGCCCGCCAGCGGTACGGGCGAGTTGGCCGGGATCGCCGGCGCCGGTGGGCTGGCCGTCGACGCCGACGGCACGCATCGCATCTGGTTCGACTACCAGCTCGACTGAACGGCGGCCGCCGGGGCCGGGGCGCGGCGAGCCCGCCGGCGAGGGCCCGCCATGCCCGCGGCAGGTGAGCGGGCGCTGTGCGGCGCCTTCGGGCGGCGGGACGGTCACGCGTGCCCGGTGCGCTGGTCCGGCACGGGCAGCAGCGTTCGAGCACCGGGCCGCCCAGCGGATCGCCGGGGCCCGGCTCGCCTCCGCCGCTGTGCGGCCGCGGGGCACCTGACGGGCGGCCGGCGCTGTTCGTCGGACGGGTCACCGGCCCCGGGACCGGTCAGAGCTGTGTGGCCGTGCGGACCAGCCCGGCGAGGGCGAGGGAGCGGCTGTGCGCGGGCCACGCGAGATGGGTGACGACGGGAGGCGCGTCGGACAGCGGGACGGCGGCGTGCTCGGCCCACAGCCAGGCGCGGGCGGAGTCGGGGAAGACGGCCGTCGTCCGCCCGAGGGCGATCAGTTGGGCCAGCTGCGTCTGGTCGTGGATCTCGGGGCCGGGCCCGGGCGGGTAGCTGCCGTGGCGGGGCCAGCGGGCGAGCGGGAGGTCGGGGATGTCGCTCACGTCGGCGAGGGTCAGCGTCGTGCGTGCGGCGAGGGGGTGTCTGGCCGGCAGGATGGCGATCTGCCCCTCGGTGAGCACTTCCTCGCTGTCGAACCCGGCGAGGGAGTTGAACGGCGTGTGCATGAGCGCCACGTCGGCGCGGCCGTCGCGCAGCAGCTCCGCCTGCTCGCACATCCCGCAGGGCAGCACCTCGATCTCGGCGGCGCCGGGCTCGGCCGCGTAGGCGTCGAGGAGTTTCTGCAGCAGTTCGTGGGACCCGGCGGCCTTCAGCGCCAGCACCAGGCGGGTGCGCGGGCCGCCGGGACGGTCGGCGCCGCCGGCGCGACGGGTGCGGCGGGTGGCGGCGCCGACCGCGTCGAGGGCGGCGCGGCTCTCGGCGAGCAGCACCTCGCCGGCGCCGGTCAGGCGGACGCCGCGGCGGTTGCGCTGCAGCAGGGTGACGCCGACGCGCCGCTCCAGTTGCTGGATCGCCCGGGACAGCGGCGGCTGGGCCATGCCGAGCCGCTCGGCGGCGCGGCCGAAGTGCAGTTCCTCGGCGACGGCCGTGAAGTACCTCAACTCGCGGGTCTCCAAGGTGTCCCCGGTCTCGAAGGTGTCCCGGGTCTCGGCAGTGTCCATGGCCCCCACCGTACCTCCGGTGATACCCGCCGGGTATGACAGGGCACCGTATCGGTGTTGGCCGCGCGCGATGTCCTGGAGCGAGCATCGGCGGCATGAGCGAATCGAGGATCGCGCTGGTGACCGGCGCGAACAAGGGAATCGGGTACGAGATCGCGGCCGGGCTCGGCGCCCTCGGGTACCGGGTGGGCGTGGGGGCGCGCGACGCGGCCCGGGGCGAGGCCGCCGTCGCGAAGCTGCGCGCCGCGGGGGTGGACGCGTTCGGGGTGCCGCTGGACGTGACCGTTGACCGGAGCGTCGGCGACGCCGTACGGCTGGTCGAAGGGCAGGCCGGGCACCTGGACGCCCTGGTCAACAACGCCGGGATCTCGGGAGAGACCGGACCGGGGTGGGTGCAGGACCCGACCACGCTCGACCTCGACACGGTCCGCGCGGTCGTGGAGACCAACGTCATCGGCGTCATCCGCGTGACCAACGCGATGCTGCCGCTGCTACGGCGCTCGACGTCGCCGCGCATCGTCAACGTCTCCAGCAGCGTCGGCTCCCTGACCTTGCAGGCGGACCCGGACATCGACGTCGGCCCGATCATGGCCGCCTACGCGCCGTCGAAGTCGTACCTCAACGCCGTCACCGTGCAGTACGCCCGGCACTTCGCCGGCACCGGCATCCTGGTCAACGCCACCTCCCCGGGCCTGGTCGCGACCGACTTCACCGGCTTCGCGGGCCCTCGCACCCCCGCGCAGGGCGCGGCCACGCCGATCCGGCTCGCCACCCTGCCCGACGGCGGACCGACCGGTTCCTTCTTCGAGGACGACGGCGTCATCCCCTGGTGACCGCCGCTCACCGCCGCTGACCGCCGGCCCGTATCGGGAAATGCCCGGGACGGGCCGGCGGTCGCGCGCCTAGGATCAGTGGCCATGGTTGATCTCTATCCTCCGACCGGTCCGTACGACCACGGCTTTCTCGACACCGGGGACGGCAACCGCTTCTACTACGAGCAGCTCGGCAACCCCGACGGCAAGCCCGCCCTCGTCGTCCACGGCGGCCCGGGGTCGGGCGCGATGCGGCGGCCGACCCGGGCCTGGGACCCGGAACGCTACCGCGTCATCCGCTTCGACCAGCGCAACTGCGGGCGCAGCACCCCGCACGCCAGCGACCCCGCGGCCGACATGAGCCTGAACACCACCCAGCACCTCATCGACGACATGGAGCGGCTGCGCGAACACCTCGGCATCGAGCGGTGGTTGCTGAACGGCGCCTCCTGGGGCGCGACCCTCGTCCTGGCCTACGCCCAGCAACATCCGCACCGGGTCACCGAGATGGTCGTCCCCGCGGTGACCACGACCCGCCACGCCGAGATCGACTGGCTCTACCGGGGAGCCGGCCGGTTCCGCCCCGAGGCGTGGGACCGGTTCCGCGACGGCGTCCCCGAGGACGAGCGCGACGGCGACCTGACGGCGGCCTACGCGCGGCTGATGGAGAACCCCGACCGGGCGGTGCGGGAGAAGGCCGCCGCCGGCTGGCTCGCCTGGGAGGACGCGATCGTCTCCGACGAGCCCAACGGCTTGCCCGGCATGTACAGCGACCGGGAGATCGACGCGCAGATCGCGTTCGTCCGTATCTGCGCCCACTTCTTCAGCCACGGCGCGTGGCTGGAGGAGGACCAGATCCTGCGCGACGCGCACAAGTTGGCCGGCATCCCGGCGGTGCTCGTGCACGGCCGGCACGACGCGGGCAGTCCGGTGCAGACGGCGTGGGAGCTGGCGAAGGTCTGGCCGGACGCGCGGCTGCACATCATCGAGGACTCCGGGCACGCCGGCAGCGACGCGTTGGGGGCGACGGTCCGCGCGGCCATCGAGGAGTTCAAGGACCGTTGATCCGAGGCCGCCGGTCCGCACGCCGTCGCGCCCGCCGCGCCCCGGGGTTCGGGGCGTGGCGGGCGCGGGCTGATCCTGGGGAGTGCCCCCGCGGACCGGCCGTCCGCCGATCAGTGCCGCCGTCGCGGCCTTCGGTGGGAGGGGTGGTGCGCGTGGGGTCCGGCGGCGGTCAGGTCGAGCAGCAGGACGGGCGGGTTCGCCGCGTTCTCACGGGAGTTGAGAATCACGGCCAGGCCCGCCTCCTGCTCGGCCAGGGCCAGTGACACCCGGCCGCCCGTGGCCGGCTTCACCTGGGCGGTCACCTCGAAACGCAGCGAGTCGGCGGTCGTCGTGGCGACGGCGGAGGACAGGACGTTGCCCAGGGCGGGCTTCGTGGCCCAGGTCAGGCCGGGCTCCGTCCAGGTCGTGTCGGCGACGCCGTAAGCGCTGACGGTCGTGGTGTCGCCGCCGCTGTCCGAGACGCGGCCGTAGGCGGCGAGGGTGGCGGAGCGGATCGGGCCGAGGACCGGCGAGGTGTCGAAGGTCAGGTACGACTGCCGCGTGAAGCCGCTGCCGGTCGCGTTCTTGACCACGAGCGTGCCGTCGCTCCCGTAGCCGGTCGTCGCGTAGGAGCCGTCCCGGACGTAGCCGTCGGCGACCGCGGTCAGGACCGCCGAGGTGACGGTGAAGGTGGCCTCCCGGGTGGCGCCGGCCGCGCCGGAGAGGTCGACGACGAGGGTCAGCCCCGGTGCCGACCGGGCGACGGTGACCGCGTCGTCGCCGCTCACCAGGGTTCCGCCCAGGGCGAGTTCGACCGTGACGGTGGAGGCCGTGCGGGAGGGGTCGGAGACTCCGACGAGCAGGTGACCGCCGGTCTGCCGGGTGAGGACGGAGCAGGGCGCGGAGACCGTGATGCCGCCGGCGGAGCCCGCGGCGAAGAAGTTCGCCGCGATCACGCCGCTCGCGCTGTCCCGGACCGCCTGGACGGAGGCGGTGTTGGACAGCACGGTGACCGTGGGCGCCGCGGCGCGCCTCGCCGTCGCCGCCGCGCCGGCGCCGGGCAGCAGGACGTAGGCGTACGAGGCCGAGGCCGGCGCGGTGCCGTGCGGCAGGCACAAGGAGACGTACTGGCGGGTCAGCGAATCGGGCGTGCCGGACACGGTGTTGATGTCGCTCCAGGCGCCGACGCGGGACGTGCGGGCCGCCTGCACGGTGGCGCCGCCCGGGAACAGGTAGCCGCCGACGTCCGCCAGATGGGCCCAGGACGTCACGGTGGGCGTGCTCGTCCAGCCGGCCGTGCTGGGCTGGGCGACGCCGTCCATCGTCAGGACGTTGGTGCCGTTCTCGTGCAGGTTACGGTTCTCCACGGTGGTGACCACCTCGGCGCCGCTTCCGCCGCTGATGCCGGCGCCGAGGCAGACGACGGAGTCGTCCAGGAAGAACCAGGACTTCTTGGCGGTCAGGGTGGAGCCGTACTGCTGGAAGTCCATCCCCGCGCAGCCGTACCCGCCCGCCGGGCTCGCTCCTCCGACCCAGGTGGCGGTGGGCCGGGTCCCGGTACCGGCCGCGTCGGCGAGGGTGAGGGTGTCGACGGTGGTGCCGGGCAGCCGGGTCGGGTCGACGGTCGGCCAGTAGGCGTCGGTGTAGTGGCTCGGGTCGGCGGCCAGGTAGAGGTAGCCCATGCCGTCGCCGGTGTGCCAGCCGTGCAGGTTCTCGCCGTTCATCGACTCGTACCGGGCCACCCGGGCCGAAGACATCGCGAGGGCGTGCGCCCAGCCGTCGCCGCGGTGCACGGCCCGGTCCATGGCGGGAAACTGGACGTGCCCGGGGAGTTCGGCGGCAGGGGCGAGGGAGGCGTCGTCGAGGACCGGCTGTGCCAGCGCGATGGCCGGGACGGTCGCGGTGTCGGCGAACGGCGCGTATGCCTCGCCTCGGGTGATCCAGCCCTTCGCCAGGCTCTTGAAGTGGTCGGCCTGCGCGGGGGTCGGGGCGGACGCGGCGGCTCGCAGGACGGACTGGATGACGAGGTTGCCGTCGGCAAAGTCCGTTTCGGCCGGGCGGCTGACGGCTCTGCCGCGGACGGCGTCCATGCACAGCCCGTTCCATATCCACGGCCGGAAGGCGCTGTCGACCGAGGTGTACACGTTCGCCGCCGACGGGTCGGTGATCGCCCAGCCGGAGCCGGTGAGGAGCTGGAAGAGGGCGGCGAGGTCGCGCAGCAGGACCATGCCGTAGGTGCCGGTGTAGGGGATGTAGCTGTGCTGGACGAACGAGCCGTCGGCGTACAGGCCGTCCCCGGAGGTGACGTACGGGAACACGTCGGAGAGGGCGGCGACCGCCGTGGTGAGGCGTTCGCCGCTGCCGCCGAGGATGCCGCGCACGGCGACGACCTGGCACAGGTCGACCCGGTTGGCCCCGGTGGAGGTCGACCGGGTGCTGCCGTACTTGTTGAACTTGGGGTCGGGGACGAAGTGGTCGACGGCGGCGAGGTGGTTCGCGAGCTGCGCCGGCGACAGCAGGGGGTACACCAGGATGGCCGCGCTGGTCAGGGCGGCGGGCACACCGATCTCCCACTCCCACCAGTTGCCGGACTCTTCGGTGTCGGCGTTGTACGCCTGCGTGTGGAGGAAGTCGAGACCGTCGACGATCGCCGCGCCGAGCGCGGGGTCGCCGTGCAGGGTGCGCCCGCTGCCGTCGGTGGCGGCGGTGCCGGGGGTGGCGTACGCGGTCGCCATGGTCGCCAACTGCTTGTGGCCGGCGGTGATGTTGGCCGGGACGGTGAGGGTCTGTCCCGGCCAGAGCGAGTTCGCGGAGGCGTCGGCGGACAGGGAGTTCCACAGGCCGGTGGCGGTGGTGGACAGGTCGGACAGGGCGGTGGCGTACGCGTCGTCGGTGGGGTCGATCGCGCCGCCGGTGAGGATCTCGGCCCACAGCGAGCGCAAGGTGGCGTACGCGTCGTCGGTTGTGGCGAACGTCGCCGTGGCGGACGCGGCCGTGGAAGACGCTGCGCCGGGGCCGAGTTGGAGCGCGCCGGTCAGACCGCCGAGCGCGACCGCGGCCGCGGTCAGGAAGCCGCGGCGGCTGACGGGTGGAGCGATGTTCTCGTGCATGGTGTTCCTCCGCTGTGTGAGGGGTGGCGAGGGACATGGCGAGGGACGCGCGGGACCGCCGCGCGCAGGGGGGAGCCGCGGGAGAACCACGGGGTGGGGAAGGTGGTCGGCGGCGGGCCGGCATCGGGGCTGCGCCGAGTAGCCGCCGCGGCGACCTCGGCGGCGGGCCGGCCCGCCGTGCGGGCTCAGCCGACGGGAGCCTGCGCGGGGGCCGTCCGGACGGCCCGGCCGCCGTCGGCGCAGGAGGCGTAGACGGCTTCGATGGTCTCGACGACCTGCCGGCCGTGGGCGGCCGGGACCGCGGGGGGCCGTTCCCCGCGGACCGCCGCGGCGAACGCGGCCAGTTGGTCGAGGAAGGCGGTGGGCACGTCGTCGGCGCGGTCCTCGGCCAGGAGCACCGGGCCGGTGCCGTCGTCGGGATGGAGCACCGCGCCGGTGCCGCGGGCCACCCGGATCGTGCCGCGTTCGCCGATGACGGTCAGTTCGTCGCGGGCGGGCAGCAGGGTGCTGGTGACGGTGATGTGGCCGACCACCCCGTCCCCGAGGTCGAGCCGGGCCAGGACGTCGGTCTCCACCGGCAGGTCTCCCCGGTGGGCGGCGCTCGCCGCCACCGCCACCGGGCGCCGGCCGGTGAGCCACAGCAGCCGGTCCACGCAGTGGGTGCCGATGTTGATGAACACGCCGCCGCCGGAGATCGCCGGGTCGAAGAACCACGACGGCCGGCTGCCGCGGCGGTAGTCGGTGCTGCGCCAGTCGTGGACGGCGAGCACGTCTCCGACGGTGCCCGCGTCGAGGGCGGCCTTGGCCGCGGCGACCGGGGGCAGGAAGTGCTGGATGTGCCCGACGAACAGCACGACACCGTTGTCCGCGCAGGCGGCTTCCATGACGGCGCAGTCCTCGGAGCGCGTGGCCATGGGCTTTTCGACCAGCACGTGCAGGCCGGCCGCCGCGCTGCCGGTGACGATGTCGGTGTGCAGGGCGTGCGGGGTGTTGACGACGACGGCGTCCACCGCGCCGGAGGCGATGAGGTCGCGGTGGTCGGTGAAGACCGCGGCGCCCAGCGGCCCGGCGACGCGGTGCGCGGTCTCGGCGAGGAGGTCGCAGACGGCCGTCACCCGTACGCCCGGGGTGGCGGTGGCGGCCTCGGCGTGCAGCACTCCCACGGCGCCGGCGCCGATCAGGCCGAGCCTTGTGTCGGTCACGTGGTGCTCTCCTCAGGTGTCATGGTCTCGGTGGTCGTGGTCACGGTGTCCTGCGCGGCTCCGCAGGACTGCCGGACGATGATGGTGGGGCGCAGCAGGACCCGGCTGCGGGGCAGCTCCGGGTCGTCGAGCCGGCGCAGCAGCGTGGCCGCCGCTGCCTTGCCGAGCTGTCGTTTGGGAGGCGCGACCGCGGTCAGCGGGATGTCGGCCATGTCGGCGATCTCGTCGTCGTAGGCGACCAGGGCGAGATCGCCGGGCACGGTGAGGCCGGCGCGGCGGGCGGCGCCGAGCAGCAGTGCGGCCTGCCGGTCGCCGAAGCAGACGGCGGCGGTCACCTCGGCGTCGCGCAACGCGGCGAGGCACCGGTCGGCTGCCGCCGGGCTCCACTCCTGGCGGGCGGCGCGGAACTCGACGGTGGCCAGGCCCCGTTCGCCGGCCGCCTGGTGGAAGCCCTCGGCCACCGGGCCGGAGGTGGGGCTGGGGTCGCGCAGGACGAGGCCGATCGCCCGGTGGCCGAGGCCGGCGAGGTGGCGGACGGCGTCGTAGGCGCCGGCTTCGTGATGGGTGCAGACGTACTCGTTGGTGCCCTCCAGGGCGGCGTCGCGCCGTTCGACCAGGACGGTCGGCACGGGCAGCGCCGCCAGCCGCGCGAGGTACTCCCGGGCCGGTTCGGGTCCGCCCAGGGTGGGGACGAGCAGCAGGCCGTCGACTCCGGCCTCCAGCATGTCCGCCACGTCCTTGGCCTCGCGTTGCTGGTCGTAGCCGGAGCAGGCGAACAGCAGCCGGGCGCCGGCGGCGGAGAGGGTCTCCTCGATGCCCCGCAGCACCTTCGGGTAGTAGAAGGCCGTGTCGGGGACGCTGACGCCGACCAGCGCCCGGCCGGGTCCCGGGGCGCTCGGCGGTACGACGAAGGTGCCCGAGCCCTGCCGCCGTACGACGAGCCCTTCGGCGACGAGCTCGTCCACGGCGCGGCGCACCGTGCTCACCGAGGTGCCGCTGCTGTGCGCGAGTTCCTTCTCGGTGGGCAGCCGGCCGTCGGGCGGCCAGACGCCCTGGCGTACGCGCTGCCGCAGTTCGGTGGCGAGTTGACGGAACTTCAGGTCGCGGGCTCCGGTCATGGTGGTCCTCAATCCCCCTGCGGTTCGGCTCACTTGACTGAGCCGACGGTCATTCCTTCGATGATCCGGCGGCCCAGCCATACGTAGCAGGCGAGCACGGGAAGGACGACCAGGGCCACGCCGGCGAACAGGCCGCCCCAGTCGGCACCGTTGTACTGCATCTGCTGGAGGAAGCCGAGCAGGGCCAGGGACAGGGTCTGGTGGTCGGTGGTCTGGACGAAGACGAGGGCGAAGACCGTCTCTCCCCAGTGCTGGATGATGTTGAGGATCAGCACGGTGATCAGCCCGCCGCGCGCCATCGGCAGCATGATCTGCCAGAAGGTGCGCAGCGGCGTGGCTCCGTCGAGTGCGGCCGCCTCCTCCAACTCCACCGGAAGAGTGCCGAAGAAGCCGGTGAGGAAGAACACGGCGAACGGCAGCGAGGTCGCCACGTACACCACGATCAGGCCGAACAGGCTGTTCACCAGCTGGAGTTGGTTCATGAACACGAACAGCGGCAGCATCACCATCTGGGCGGGGATGCCGAGTCCCAGGGCGAAGAACAGGGTGAGTCCGGAATTGAGCCGGGTGGTGATCCGGCTGAGGGCGTAGGCGGCGGGCGCGGCCAGCAGCACCGTGACCACCGCGGTGCCGCCCACGACGACGACCGTGTTGAGGGCGGCCTGCCCGAACTGCCCCTCGTTCCAGGCCCGGGCGTAGTTCCCCCAGTTCGGGGTGTGCGGGAACCGCCAGGGCGAGCTGAAGATCGCGTCGGAGGTCTTCAGGGACGACAGCAGCAGCCACAGTGCGACGAAGATGTTGAAGGCGGCGAACAGCCAGACCAGGGGTACGCCGAGCACCCGGCCGGCGGTGAGCCGGCGCAGCCGGCGGGCGATCGGGCCGGGTGAGCGGCCGGGACTGGCGACAGCCATCGGGGATGACCTCCGTGACGGGGGTGTGGAACGGTCGGGGCCGGGTGGTGTCCGGTGGAGCCGGCGGGTGTTGCGGTGCGGCCGGGTGGTGTCCGGTGGAGCCGGACCAGCGCTGCTCGGCACCGTTCGGTACCGGCCGGCGCTGCTCAGTACTGCACGGAGTCGCGGCGCATGAAGCGGCGGATCAGGACGACGAGCACCCCGACGAGGGCGAGCATGACCACGGCGCTCGCGGCGGCGGAGCCGTAGCGGGGCACGCCGCCGGACGCGAACGCCTCGCCGTAGGTGTACAGCGCGGTGTTCCACACACCGGTGTCGGGCATCTGCCCGGCGGCACCGGCGAAGGCGTAGATGAACTCGAAGACCTTCACCGCCGAGATGGTCCACAGCACCGCGCACATGCCGACCACGTCCCACATCAGCGGGAGGGTGACGTGCCGGAACTTCTGCAGGGTGTTGGCGCCGGCCAGATCGCAGTCCTCGTACAGCTCCGGCGGGATCTGGTCGACGGCGGCCATCAGGATGGTGGTGTAGAAGCCGGTGGAGGTCCACACCAGGCCGATCATGATGACCTTGAACAGGTTCCCCTGGCCGAGCCAGTTGGGCGAGGGCAGGCCGGTGGCCTTCGTGACGGAGTCGACGAGTCCGCCCTGCTGGAAGAGGAAGCCCCACAGGATCGCGATGACCACGCTGGGCACGATGTTGGGGAAGAAGAGGATGGAGCGGGCGGCCTTGCGGCCCTGCATCTCGCGCAGCACCATCGTCAGCCCGAAGGAGACCAGGAAGGTCAGCCCGCCCGCGCCGAAGATGATCCAGAGGGTGTTGGTGAAGGAGTGCCGGAACGTCGGGTCCTGGAAGAGCCGGCGGTAGTTGTCCAGGCCGGTGAAGCTCATCGGGCCCGCGCCGGCCCACTTGTTGAGGCTCAGCCAGAGGGTGAACAGCGACGGGCCGGCGAAGAAGACGACGTAGACCAGCGCGGCGGGCAGCAGCAGCGGCCAGAACAGCTTCTTGCGGCGGGCGGTGAGCGGGCTGTGCCGGGTCTCCCCCGGCCCCGGGGCGGCGGGCCGCCGCCGGGCGGTGGTGGACCGGCGCCGCGCGGAGGTGCTTCCGGCCGGCTCGGGGCGGAGCGTGTCGGCGGCCGTCACGAGGCCGTCTTCCAGTAGGAGGCGGAGTTCGAGGCCAGCTTGGAGGCGAAGGACGTCGCGGTGAGGTGGCCGGTGAGGAAGCTGGTGTTCAGCGGCAGGAACACCTTGGTGTACCACTCGGCGGCGGGCTCCTTCACTCCGTCCAGGGTCTTGACGGCGTTGCCCGCGGTGAGCGCCTTCTGCGCGTCGGCCAGCTCGGCGGGGGCGTCGATGTCGGCGCGGGGGGTGATGTTCTTGGCCTGCGTGGCGATGCCCTGGAGGTGCTCCTTGGCAAGGAAGTAGGCGATGAACTTCTGCGCGGCGGCGGCGTGCCTGGCCTTCTTCGGTATGGAGAAGCCGATGAGGGAGATGTCCTGGGAGGTGTCGCCGCCCTGGGCGAAGGCCGGGAAGGGGAAGGAGCGGTAGCGGAAGTCGGAGGAGGCGAAGGTCGACGTCTCGCTGGGCGCGAAGGTGCCCAGGAGCAGGAAGTCGGACTTGCCCTTGGCCCACTTCTGCTGCACGGCGGGCCACTTGGAGCCGTCGTACCCCTTGGTGAAGTCGTCCGCGGAGACGAGGTCCTCGACGTGGCGCAGCGCGTCCACGAAACCGTCCGCCTTCAGCAGCGCGCCGCTCTTGTCGGCGGCGGCCTTGCCGAAGGCGCCGGGGCCCAGGCCGCGCAGGACGGCGTAGTACGTCCAGTAGGCGGCGTAGTCGGGGACGTCGGCGTCGAGGGCGAGGGGGCCGCCGCCGCGCGCGGACTTGCGGGTGGCCAGCAGTTCGCTGAACTCCGCCCAGGTGGCGGGAGGCCGAGCGGCGACGTCGGGGAGGGCATGGCCGTCGTACCAGATCTGGGTGGTGATGATCTCGTAGGGGATCTGCCACAGGGTGCCGGCGGTGGTGCTGAGGCCGTGGTACTTGGCGGGGACGACGCTGCCGACGGTGTTGCCGCTCTCGCCGGGGATCGGCAGGTCCAGGACCGGTGTGAGGTCGAGGGCCTGGCCGGTGGCCTGGAGCTGGGCGTAGGCGAAGCGGTCGGCGGAGTCGACGAGGTCGGCGGGGACGTTCCCGGTGTTGAGCGTGGGCGCCAGTTGCTGGACGACCTGGCGGCCCTTCCACTGGACGCTCACCTTGATCCCGGTGTCCTTGGTGAACTGCGCGATCGCGGCCTGGAGCACCTTGGCCTGGGGTTCGTTCTGCTTCCACATCGACCAGTAGGTGAACGAGGACGCGCCGCCCCCGCCCGACGACGAGTTCGACCCGCAGGCGGCGGTCAGTCCGGCCGCCGCGGCGAGCGCCGCGCCGAGAACGGCACGGCGGGAGAGTGGACGGCCGGACTCTGCGGCGGCCGTGGACTGTCGGACAGCGGACATACCTGCACTCCTCGGGTGGCGGTGACCCTGGGTCGGGGAAGGCGTGGCCATATGATTGCCGCAAGTCATCGGACGGATCAAGCGGTCTTTGAGGGTATGAATTACGGATGACTCGGCGGATCACCGGAAATGTTGCAGCAATGTGTCGATCCGCCGAGTGAACCCCCGGGAAAGTCATCGGTGATTCATACCCTCAGAGCGATTGACTCGTCAGGACGTCGGCACCGAGCATGTGAGGCACCCGCGGGCCGGTTCCACCTCGCAGCCTCAGCCGCGGCCACACCCGCACCCACGTATCACGCATCACGCCCAGGGAGACCCATGGCAAGCCACGATCCGGACCGTCCCAACGTGCTGCTGATCCTCTCCGACGATCAGGGCCCCTGGGCCATGGGCTGCGCCGGCAACCACGAGATCCACACCCCGCGGCTGGACGCCCTGGCGGCGAGCGGCGTTCTGCTCGACCGCTTCTTCTGCACCTCGCCGGTCTGCTCACCGGCCCGCGCCTCCCTGTTCACCGGCCAACTGCCCTCCCAGCACGGCGTCCACGACTGGCTCTCCTACCACCACGCCGGCCGCACGGGCGTCGACTTCCTGGCCGGCCGGACCCTCTTCACCGACCTGCTCGCCGACGCCGGCTACCGGCTCGGCCTCAGCGGCAAATGGCACCTCGGCGCCAACGACAAGCCCCGCCCCGGCTTCGTCCACTGGTACGCCCACGAGAGCGGCGGCGGCCCGTACCGCGGGGCGCCGATGTACCGCGACGGGGTCCGCACCGAGGAGCCCGACTACCTCACCGACGCCCTCGCCGCGGACGCCGAACGGTTCCTCGTCGCCGAGGCGGAGCGCCCCGAGCCCTTCCACCTCTCGCTGCACTTCACCGCGCCGCACAAGCCCTGGAAGGGTCAACACCCCAGCCAGTACACCGAGTTGTACGAGGACTGCGCCTTCGAGACCTGCCCCCAGGGCCCGCCGCACCCCTGGCAGCCGCTCGACGAGGACGGCGCCCCGGTCGGCGGCGAGAGCGACACCCGGCAGGCGCTCATCGGCTACTTCGCGGCGACCACCGCGATGGACGCCGCCATCGGCCGGGTCCTGGACCGGCTCGACGCGCTCGGCCTCACCGGTTCGACGCTGGTGGTCTTCACCAGCGACAACGGCTTCAACGCCGGCCACCACGGCATCTGGGGGAAGGGCAACGGCACCTTCCCCCAGAACATGTACGACAGCTCGGTGCTGGTGCCCTTCATCGCGGCGCAGCCGGGCCGCATCCCCGGCGGGCGCGTCTGCGACGCCCTGCTGTCGCAGTACGACGTCCTGCCCACCCTCGTCGACCACCTCGGCCTGGACCACACCCCCGACCCCCAGCTGCCGGGCCGTTCCTTCGCCCGCCTGCTCGGTGACGCCGACCACGTCTCCGGCCATGACCGCGTGGTCGTCTACGACGAGTACGGTCCGGTCCGCATGATCCGCACCAGGGACCGGAAGTACGTGCACCGCTACCCGCACGGCCCGCACGAGTTGTACGACCTCACCGCCGACCCCGGCGAGGAGCACAACCTCGCCGACTCGCCCGAGCACGCGCAGACCCGCGCGGAGTTGGCGGCCCGCCTGGACGAGTGGTTCGCCCGCTACGTCGACCCCGCCCTCGACGGCGCCCGCCTCCCCGTGACCGGCAGCGGCCAGCGCACTCCGGTGACCCCGGGGTCGCTCGCGACCGCATTCGAGCCGCCGCCGGGCACCTGAACGCGGGCCGCCCCGGCGGGTCTTCCGGTCAGCCGCGACCGCCGGGCGAGTGACCGCCCGGCGCGTGGCCGCCCGGCACGGAGCCGTCCAGCACGTGGCGTTCGCGGCTCGCGAGCACTCCGGCCCCCAGTTGCAGGACGAGCAGGCCGACGAGCGCCATGAGCGGCATGCTCCACCCCCCGGTCGCGGAGTGCAGGGCGCCGAGGCCGATGGGGCCGAGGCCGGCCAGGAGGTAGCCGAGCCCCTGGGCCATCATCGAGACGTGGCCGGTGTGCCGGGCATCGGGCGAGCGCCGGACGATGTAGGTGAGGGCGAGGCTGAGGGAAGCCCCCTGGCCGAGCCCGAGCATGGTCATCCACAGGTACGCCGCCGGCAGGGGGGCCACGGCGAGCCCGCCGAAGGCGGCACCGGTCAGCACGGCGGCGACCGCGACCGGAAGCCACGTCGGACGTGCCCACCGGGCGATCGAGGGCGCCACGAGCGAGACGGCGATGGCGGGGAAGGCCGAGTACGACAGCATCCAGCCGGCCGCGTGCGCGTCCATGCCCGCGTCCTGGAACAGGGTGGGGACCCAGGTCAGGGCCGCGTAGTAGCTCATGCTCTGCAGACCCATGAGCGCGGTCACGGCGAGGGCGACCGGATCGCGGAGCAGGACGCGGACGGAGGGCTCGCCGGCGGCCGACGGGGCATCGGCGACGTCGCGGGTCCGGCGGTCGCGGACGGGGGCGTGCCGCAACTGCGGGACGAGGACGAGGAAGGCGAGCACGGCGGGGATCGCCCACAGCCCCAGCGTGGGGCGCCAACCGCCGCCGACCAGGGAGAGCAGCGGCACCGTGACGCCCGAGGCGAGGGCGGCGCCGGCGGACAGCGCGGTCGAGTACAGGCCCATCATCAGGCCGAGGCGGTGCGAGAAGTCCCGCTTGATCACGGCCGGCATGATCACGTTGGCGATCGCGATCGCCGCACCGATGACGACGGTGCCGGCGAAGAGCCCGGCGAGGCTGGGCTGGAGCCGCAGCGCGATACCGGCGGCCAGCGCGACCATCGTCGCTCCGAGCAGCCGGTGCAGGCCGAGGCGGCGGCTCAGCGCCGGGGTGACGAAGGCGAAGGCGCCGAAGGCGACGACGGGGATGGTGGTGAGGAGGCTGACGACGACCTCGGACAGGCCGAGGTCCGCCTTGATGTCCGACAGCACCGGGCTGACCGAGGCGACACCGATGCGCAGGTTGAACGCGGCCGTCAGCAGGCCCACGGCCGACAGGACGGCGCCGAGCCTGCCGCGGGCGCTGGTGCCGGGCCGGGTCCGGGGCGGCGGTTCTTGGAGGAGACGGGTCATCTGGGCTGTCCTTTCGGCCCCCGGTCGGCCGGGGCGTTCCTGGGCGTAGCCCGAGGTCGGCCGCCACGTGGGTGGCGCTGGGCTACGGCTCCAGTCCATCCGAGCGCCCCCGGGGCGACCAACTGATAACCTGACGAAAGATGCCCAAAACCCGCCACGCGCCGATGCCGCTCGACCAGGTCCTGCGCGAACACGTCCTCCTGCTCGGGCACGACGAGCGCACCCCCGAGCACACCCACACCCGCGGGCACCTGGTGTACCCCGCGACGGGCGTGCTCTCGCTCGTCACCTCGGTGGGTTCGTGGATCGCCCCGTCGAACCGGGTGGTGTGGATTCCCGCGGGCTTCGCGCACCAGCACCGCGCGCACGGCCAGACCGACATGCGGATCGTCTTCCTGGCGCCGAGCCTGGCCGCCCTGCTGCCGGCGCATCCCGCGGTGCTGGTCATGACGCCGCTGGCGCGTGAGGCCGCCCTGGCGCTGACCGGCTCCGAGCAGCGTTCCGCGGGGGCGCGCTCGCGGCTGCGCCGGGTCGTCATCGACGACGTCGCCACCGCGCCCGAACAACCGCTGCACCTTCCGGAGCCGCACGACGACCGGCTCCGCGCCGTCGTCGCCCTCGTGGAGGAGGGCATGTCGAGCCCTCTGACGCTCGGCGAGCTCGGGCACCGGGTCGGCGCCAGCGAACGCACGCTCAGCCGGCTCTTCCAGCAGGAGACCGGAATGAGCTTCCCCCAGTGGCGCACCCAGCTTCGCGTGCACCACGCGCTTCTGCTGCTCGCCGCCGACGTCTCGGTCATCCACACCGCCACCGCCTGCGGATGGGCGAACCCGAGCGCCTTCATCACCGCGTTCACCGCGCTCGTCGGGCAGACACCCGGCCAGTACCAGCGGGTGCTCCGGGACGACGCGAAGACGGTCCGGCAGGGCGGCGACCGCCGCTCCGGGCACGTGCGTTAGCGGCCGGTGCGGCGGCGTCCTGGGCAAGGCCGATCGCCCGGCGGCGCATTCACGGCGGAGCCGAACCGCGCGGGCTGCCGCGGATGGCGACGCCGGGGCCCGGGCGCGGGGCCGGTCTCGTAGGCTGGCCGGATTCGTCGGGACGAGGGGGGCAGGATGGACAGGAGAGCTCTGGGCACGGTCGTGGCCGCGGTGGTGGCCGCGCTGGCCGTGGGCGGCTGGCTGGTGCTGCGTGCGGGGAACCCGTATCACGAGCATGTCGGCGGCGCGCAGGGGGCGTTCCCGACGGCGCTGGGCAGTGGGGCGCCGGCCGCGCCGGACCGGGTGCTGCGGCGGACCTCGCAGTCGTACGGCGTCGACGGCGGGCTGTCCGTCGACGAGACGGACGACGGCATCGCCGCGCACGACCTGCGCACCGGCAAGGAGTACTGGCACTACGGCCGTTCCGGCACCGAGTTGGGCACGGTCGGCTTCACCGGCAGCGGTGACACCGTCGCCACCTGGTGGAAGGACGGGACGGTCGTCGGGACCGACGTCAGGACCGGGAAGCCGCGCTGGCACGCGAAGGCGGTCTACGGCGAGCCCGCCGGGTCCTCCGGCACGTTCGCCGCGCTCGATGTGGTGAGCGGGCTGGTGGTCGTGGAGAGCAGGGACGCGATCACGGCGTTCGCCGAGGACAGCGGGAAGAGGGTGTGGCGCGGCGCCGTCCCGAAGGGCTGCCGGCTCAGCTCGGGCGGGGTGTTCGCGATGCGCGGCGCGGTGGTGGCTCGGGCGGAGTGCGCCGGGACGGGCAAGGCCGACGACGAGCTGCCGCTGATCGCGTTCGACACCCGCGGCGGCACGGTCCGCTGGAAGGTGGACAGCGGGCTGAACCGGCTGCGACCGGTCGACGACCACACCCTGGTGACGTCGCTGTGGACCGGGGACGGGATCGGCGCGGTGGTGGACGTCTCGGGCCGCACGCCGCGGGTCACCACCTGGCCGGTCCCCGCGCTCCACCCCACGGAGGCGGCCGGCGACGGGATCATGCTGTGCGCCGACAACACCGCCGGGTCCTCCGACGGCACGCTGGTGGCCTACGACGTCGCCGACCGTACGAAGCACTGGACGCGCCGCCCGGCGAAGGACACCCGGCTCGGGCCGCCGCTGATCGAGGACGGCCGCGTGTACGTCGTCCAGCAGCCCCTGCTGCCGAGGAGCGGGACACCCGAGGCCGCGGCCTCGGACCTGCTGGTCCTCGACGCCCGGACCGGGCGGCAGCTCCACTCCACGCGGCTGCCTCCGGTCCGGCCCGCGTCGGGCGAGACCGGTGACACCTTCGCCGCGCTGACGCCCTGGCAGGCCGTCGACGGCGTGGTGGCCGTCCAGTGGACCGGGATGTTCGCCGGCACCAACGACGATCTGCTCGTTCTGGCGCAGTGACCCCACTGGGGGTGCGGATGCGGGGGCGCGTGCGGCGCCGGTCGTGGCGCGCTCCCGCGGCCGGGGGCCGGTTCGGCCGGTGGCCGCGGGAACGCACGGGGCGTCAGAGGGCCGCGGTTCCCAGCGGGGTGCCGTTGCCGGTGGGTCCGTCGTAGCCGGGGCCGGCCGTGCACGGGTAGCCCCCGCCGCAGTCGGTGGAGGTGACGTTGCTGCCGGTGGTCACGTCGTTCGGACCGGTGGTGGCGATGTAGAACGAGGAGGCGTCGGGGAAGGCCGCGGGGTTCCCGGCCACGGCTGTCGCTCCGGCGAGGAACGGCGACGCGGCGCTGGTGCCCCCGGCCACGACCCGGCCGCCGGTCTTGTTGTCGGTGTCGTGGACGGCCGCCCCGGGGTTCATCCGCACGTTCGCGACGCGTTTCCGGATGGTCCCGCGCGCGCCGGAGCGGGGCATGGCGTCCGGCTCATGCCCCACTCCCTTCCCTGCGCCGGGTCTACGAGTGGACTGCTTGCCACCAGTTCACGTTGAGGCCGCCGTTGACGTATTCGAGCTTGACCGTGTGGGAGGTGCCCGCGTCGAACTGGAACGTGCCGGCGTCGATGGTCTGCCAGGTCTGCCAGCCGCCGGTGGTGGGCACGTTGATCGTCGGTCCGGCCACGCCGTCGACCACGAAGCGCAGTTGCGCTCCGGTCAACGGGCTGGCGACCCGCACCTTCAGGTCCTCGGTGCCCTGCATCGGGACCTCGTTCCACTGCTCCCATTCACCGGTGGCGATGGCGCCCGCGTCCCAACCGCCGCCCGAGTCGCTGGTCTTCTCGACGTCGAGGGCGTCGTCCCGGTACGTGCCGAGGGTGTTGGTGGGCGTGGTGTCGCTGACGCTGTCGGCGCTCTCGGCCTGCACGGTCAGCGTGGCCGGGAACGGCGCCCTGGAGTAGCGCCGCAGGATGTTGATGTCCTGGTTGGGGTAGTCGCGCTGGGTGGTGGCGTAGGGAGCGTCTTCGGTGCGCCATATCGCGGCGTTCTCGGACCAGTCGGTGAAGCCCTCGACCAGGGTGACGAGGTCGTTGTTGCCGACGGTCCTGGCCAGGTCGTCGACGAACGTCCGCCCGTGGTCGGGGTCGATGACCATGTTGCTCGACCCGCTGACGAAGTGGAAGCTCGGCACGGTGGCGCCGAAGGTCGCTCCGTTCAGCGTCATGTTGGTGTAGGTCGGGCTCGGGACACCGAACCAGCCGTCCTGCCCGCCTGCGACCGAGGAGACGGCCGAGTCGTTGGTGATCCAGGACTGGTCGACGACGAAGTAGGGGTTCTCGTTGAACTGCGACTGGGCCTGCGAGCGCACGTACGTGAGCAGGTTGGCGGAGTTGCCGTTGCCCTGGTCGGTGAAGGCGAAGTCGTTGTCCGACCACAGGTAGACCAGCGGCTGGCCGTTCACCTTGTAGAGCAGGTTGTCGGGGACGGCCTGGTAGAACGCCTTGAGGTCGTTGTCCCACAGGTACTGGTAACCGCCCTCCCCCGCACCGGTCTTGTCGCCCATGTCGAACGGCGGCGAGTAGCCGCCGGCGTTGTGCTTGACCTGGTTCTTCTTGTCCGTCATCGACGCCGGGGTGTCGTCGAACGCGGCGATCTTGAGCTTGCTCGCGGCACCCGCCTGGTTGATCGCGCTCACCAGCCCGGTCAGCGCGCGCGGGTCCCCGCCCTCGTTGGGCACGGAACTGCCGGGCACGTACCCGCGGGTGTCTACCGCGACGAAGTCGACGCCGGCGGAGACCAGTTCCTCGACGTAGTCCAGCCAGAAGTCGCCGGACGAGCCCGTCGTGGCGTCGTACATCGGGAGGTTGTAGATCTGGTTGCTCTGGTTGGTGTAGGGGCCGCCCGCGATCGTCCGGTCCTCGAAGCCGAAGGTGACGCCGACGGCGCCGGTGTCGGCGGAGTCGCGGTGCGACAGGACCGAACCGCCGGTGTCCACGACGGACGCGGCGGGCGCGGCGGACACGGCCGGCGTGGCGGCCGTGGCGCCGGCGCCCCAGCCGTTGGTGGGAACCGACCACCACAGGGCCGCGGCCGCCACGGCCGCACCGATCGGCAGCCAACACCTGCCCCGGGAACCTCTTCTCGCGTGTGGCATGTCGTCGCAGTCCTTCCTCGCCGGCACGGACCTTCCCGGCCGCCGCCGGCTGTGGGGGGTGGGTGAGCCGGCGGCGAGCCGCGATGGGGGCGGCACGCCACCGGACGGACGCTCCGGCACTCCGCTCTGCCTGACCAGGACGGAGCGCCGAAGCGGGCCTACGGCGCCGCTCCGGCACGTCGCCGCGTACGTGAGGAGAAGTCCCGGGCCGGTGGACGACTTTGGCTCTAACTCGGATGAACTTCGGCCCAGCGTGCGCCTCGTGAGGGATTTTGTTGCGAACTCCTAGGCCGGTCAAGCCTTTTGGCAGGGAAGTCCGCAGGAGTTCCGACCAACTTCGGACAAAGACGCGTTGACCAGCCGACCAGCGCACGCGGCCCCCTCGGAGCGGTGGTCGTGGGCGCCGCCGCACGGTGGAGCCGGTGGGCCGAGTTACGGACCCGCCGGATCGCCGGCCCATCCCGCGAGGCGCGGCCGGCACGTTTCGTCGGATACGATCAAAATGGCGCCCCGAAGGCCCGCCCGCGGCTTGGCCATGCCACAATGCTGGCAACAAGCCGCCGAACGGGCCGATGTTTCGCCGGAGTTCTATCAACCTTTGCACAAAATGGCATGTCGCCGACGCGGCCTGCGGAAGCTCGAAGGACCTGCCTCGGCGCCGACCACGCAATCACCCCTGGGGGTCATGATCGAAACTCCAGTCAACCTGCGCGAGGTAGGAAGGCTACGGGTCCTGGAGGCCCTGCACACCTCCGTGCGCAGCAGTCGTCCGGAACTGGTGCGGGTCACCGGGTTGTCCAGGGCCACGGTTTCGTCGTTGATCGCGGATCTGATCGCGGTGGGTCTGGTGACGGAGGACGAGGGTCCGGAGGAGCCGGAGCCGCGGCGTACCGGGCGTCCTGCGCAGTCGTTGTCGTTGGTGCCGACCGCGGGGTATGCGATCGGTGCGGACATCGGGCATCAGCATGTCCGGGTGATCCTGTGCGACTTGTTCGGGGCGGTGTTGTGGGAGCACTGGGTGGCCAAGGAGGTGGACCGGGCTCCTGAGGAGACGCTGGACCTGGTGGCGGTGCTGGTCGGGCGGGCGTTGCAGGAGACCGGGGTGGGCCGGGAGCGGGTGCTGGGGATCGGTGCGGGGATCGCGTCGCCGGTGGAGAAGGGCAGTGGGGCGCTGGGGGCGGAGGGCATCATGCCCGGGTGGGTGGGGATGCGGTTGACGGACGAGTTGCGGCGGCGGACGTCGTTGCCGGTGCGGGTGACCAATGACGCCAACGCGGGCGCGCTGGCGGAGCGGATGTACGGCGCGGGGCGGCACGCGAGCGACATGGTCTACGTCCGGCTCTCCGCGGGGATCGGGGCGGGCATCGTCAGCAACGGGAAGCTGCTGCTCGGTGCGCGGGGCCTGGCCGGCGAGATCGGGCACCTGCCGCTCACCGCGGACGGCCTGATCTGCCGCTGCGGCAACCGCGGCTGCCTGGAGACCGTCGCCAGCCCCGTCGCCATCGCCCGCCTCCTCTCCGACAGCTGGGGCCAACACGTCGCCGCCCAGGACCTGCCCGGCCTCATCGAACAGCGCAACGCGGGCGCCCTGCGCTCCGTGCGCGACGCGGGCGACGCGGTCGGCCGCGCGCTGTCCAACCTGGTCACCCTCCTCAACCCCCGCCTCATCGTGGTCGGCGGGGATCTCGCGGCCGCCGGCGAAGACCTCCTCGAACCGCTGCGGGCAGGCGTCCACCGCCACGCGCTGCCCTCCGCCGTCAGGAGCGTCGACATCGTCACCGGGCACCTGGGCGACGGCGCGGAGGTCCGCGGCGCCGCGGGTCTGATCCTGGCCGACGCGCCCCAACTGCTGTCCGCCACCGCCCCCGCCGCGCAGGCCGAACCGGTGTAACGCGCCCGAGGCGGCGCGCGGGCGGTGGCACACGGGCCGTGCCGCGCGGGCGGTGTCCCGCGAGCCGTGCCCGCGGACGGGCGGACAGGGCGGATGAGCGGTCCGGCGGTCAGCCCGCGGCGTGCCGGGACCGGCTCATGACGGCGATGCCGAAGGTCGCCACCGTGCCGTACAGGGCCGGTGCGAGGAACACGTGCGGAAGTCCCAGCAGGCCCACGCCGAGGCTGCCGGTCAGCCCGCCGAGGGCGCTGGCGATCGCGGTCGAGCTCATGAAGACGGCCGAGGCGGTCGCGACCGCCTGGGGCAGCAGGCGCTGGGCGACGATGATGCCGAGGCCCGCGAACACCCCCCAGACCCCGCCCATGAGGATCTGGCCGGCGAACATGCCGGCCGCGCCCGCGGTGAGGGCGAAGCACAGGTTCGCGCCGACGCCGAAGGCGGCGCCGAGGACCATCAGGCGCATCATCCCGGTCCGGCGGGCCACGACGACCGCCACCGGCATCAGGGCCAGCTCGATCAGGGGCTGGATGGCGATGACCGCGCCACTGACCGTCGTCGGCAGGCGCAGGTCGTCGTGCATGTAGATCGTCAGATAGCCGTACTTGATCGGCTCGCCCGCGTAGACGAGCACGTACAACCCGGCGAAGGCCAGCAGGGGCAGCATCGTCCGTATGCCGATGTGCGGTCCGGCCGGCGCCTGGGACCCGGACACCTCTGCGTCCGCCTCTACGCCGGCGGCCCGATCGGCGTGTGGGGCCGAGCGGGCGCGCGCGAAGCCCATCGGGAGGATCTGCGCCAGGGTGCACACCCCGGTGGCCATCAGCATCACGCGCGGGCCGGACGTCATGGCCAGCAGCGAGCCCGCGACCGGGCCCACGATCCACCCGGCCGTCAGCGCCATGCGCACGACCGAGACCACCCCGTCCCCGATCGGGCTGGCCGTGGCCTGCAGGTCGTCGTGGACCGCGGCGAACAACTGCGACCCGGCGCCCCCGGCGAACGCCAGGACCACGGCACTGATCACGAACGGCATCCACACCTGGTGCGCGAAGGCCATGGCGCACCAGCCGAGAGCCCCGAGGACGGCGCACAGCCGGAACAGCCCGAGCCGCCTTCCGGTGCGGTCCGAGCGGGCGCCGACGAGGTAGCCGGCGACCGGGGCGGTGATGCTCGTCAGGTAGTAGAGCCCCGCCGTGGTCAGCGAGACGTGCAGGTCGTCGACGAGGAACAAGGTGATCTGCGGGGCCGCGGCCGAGGTTCCGAGCCCGGACAGGAACAGCGCGACGGTCGCCCCCCGGTACAGGGGCGAGTCCCACACCGAGCGCACCGCGGAAGGGGCGGGCGCGACATCGGCCGCGGCCAGTACAGGTGACAAGACGGTCCCCCCCGGGGATCAGACACAAGAGATCACACACCGTATCTTCGAACGAAAGGAACATCAAACCTGTTTGATTGATTCCTGTACGCTCATGATCAATGTTCGTTGTGTGCATGGGACACCGCTCCCGCGCACCGGAGCCGAGCGCCCGCCCGGACCCGAGGCCGAGCGCGGGCCTGGGTAGCGCCCTTGGACACGTTCGTCGCCGCGACCGGAAGGAGTGCCGTGCCCGCCGACCAGCGGATCGTGCTGTTCGACCTCTACGGGGTCATCGCCCTGCACCAGCGCCCCGGTGCCCTCGCGCGGATGGCCGCCTCCTGCGACGCGCCCGCCGACGCCTTCGCCGAGGCTTACTGGGACCTGCGCCCGCCGTACGACGCCGGACGGCAGACCGCGCCGGAGTACTGGGCCGCGGTGCTCCGGCGGCTGTCCCGTCCTGGTGATCCCCGTGCGCTGGAGGAGTTGCGGCTCACCGACATCGACAGCTGGTCGCGCGTCGACGCGCGCATGGTCGCCTTCACGCAGTCCCTGCGCGGCCGGGCCGGGGTCGCCGTGCTCTCCAACATTCCCGCGGACCACGCGGATGCCTTCCTCGCGGCCCAGCCCTGGCTGCGGAACCTGGACCATCTCGCCCTCTCCGGGAAGATCCACGCGGCCAAGCCGGACCCGGCCGCGTTCCACCACTGCGTCAGCGCCCTGCACACCCCGCCCGCCGGCTTCCTCTTCGTCGACGACCGCGAGGAGAACGTCCGCGCCGCGCAGGCCCTCGGCATGACCGGCCACGTGTTCACCGGGCTCGACGAGCTGGTCGAGGTCATCGACGCCTGGCTGCCGGCCGGCACGGAGCCGTCGGCCGCTCCTTAGCTGTACGGAGCACGAGCGCTGTCGACACGTGCCGGTGCCGGGCGAGTTGACGAGGCGGTGCGACCGTATCCGGGCGCGTGGCCGCCGTGCCGGTGGAAGATGGGGTCCATGAGCGGACGGGGTGGGCTGGGGCGCGGCGTCAGGGTCGGCCTCGTGATGGCGGGCGTGCCCGGGGGGCTTTGGGCCACGTTCGCGTTGGGGGCCGGGCTTCCTCCCTCGCACGGGGCAGCACGCAGGACGCGCTGAGCGCCTTGTCCCGTTGCGGGGAACTCGTGGCCGGCAGTTCGGCGGCGGGCGTGCTGATGGGGATCTCCGTCGGTGGCGGGCTGACCCTCGCCTCACGACGGAAGGCCGGTACGAGCGCACGGCGCCTGGCCTTCGTGGGCGCGCTGTCGGCGGCCGTGACGTTCCCGGCGGAGCTGCTGGTCGTGGCGCCGGCCACCGGGGTGGGCCCGGTGGAGATGGTCGTGACGGTGCTCGCGTGGCCGGTGATGACGGTCGTGGCCGCCCGGCACAGCACGGACATCGCGGGGCTCACCCGCGCTCACCCGTGGCTGTGGACCGCCGGGCCGTCCGCGCGCCGCCCGAGGCGGCGGCAGCCTTCGCAGCCGTAGCCGCGGTGCGTACGAAGCCGCCGCAGGACGGGGTGCGCCTCCCGGCCGGGTGGGCCGGGAGGCGCGGGGTGGGCCGGCGCCCGGGGCCGGTGTGGCCCGGGCGGTCAGCCGCGGGTCGAGACGCGGGTCAGCCGGGGGTCAGGCGTAGTAGCCGAACAGGTCGGCGACGACGTCGACGGAGCCGGCGCTGGCGTGGAAGTCGACCTTGCCGTCGATCACCGGGACGGTCACGAGGTTCGCGATCGTCTGCCCCGCCGACCAGTTGAGGTTGGACGAGGTCGGCTGGGCCTGCCCGTCGGGCCATACGGTGAGCACGCCGCCCTTGGTGCCGTTGACGACGGTCACGTTGAGCACGACGGCCTTGGCGGTGGCCAGGGAGCCGTTGTCGGCCAGGCTCAGCGAGAGCGACCCGGTGGAGCTGAGCTGCCCGGCGCTGGGCGCGCCGGTGCCGTTGCGGGTGTCGAGCAGCCGGACCGGGCCGGCCGGGTGGAACAGCGCGCCGCCGGCGTCGGCCTGGTAGTAGCCGAAGACGTCGGCCACGAAGTGGGTCGTGCCGGAACTGGCGTTGTACAGGTCCACCGTGCCGTCGGCGCCGACCGGCACGATCACCAGGTTCGGCACCGACTTGCCCGCGATCCAGTTGAGGTTCGAGGAGTCGGGCCGGGTGGTGCCGCCCGGGTAGGCGATGAGGTGCCCGGAGGACTGCTCGGCGGTGGCGGTCACGTTGAGCACCACGGCGGTGGCCCCGGTGGCGGGCACCCCGCCGGCCCCGGCGACGGTGAGCGCCACGGTGCCGTCGGCCTTGACCGGGGTGGTCGTGGTGACGCCGATCTTCGCCCGGGTGTCGAGCACCCGGGCCGGGCCCACGGGGTAGTACGTGGCGCCGGAGGCGGAGGCGGAGAAGTAGCCGAAGACGTCGGCCACGAAGTGCACCGTGCCCGACGAGGCGTTGAGCAGGTCGACCTTGCCGTTCGCGCCGACGGGCACGATCACCAGGTTGGGGATGTTGCGGCCGGGCGTCCAGTTGAGGTTGGACGAGGTGGGCTGGGTGCCGCCGTCGGGGTAGGCGATCAGGTGGCCGCCGGTGGTCTCCGCGGTCGCGGTGACGTTGAGCACGACGGAGGTCACGCCGGAGGACGGGACCGCGCCGCCGGCGCTGCCGGCGACCTTGAGGACGACCTTGCCGTTGGCCTTGACCGGGGTCGTCGTGGTGACGCCGATCTTCGCCCGGGTGTCGAGCACCCGGGCCGGGTTGACCGGGGTGAAGGCGCCGCCCGGGGAGGCCGGAACGGCCTTGCACAGCGCGGTGATCGCGTTGCGCGCGTTCTGCGGGGTGCCCAGGCCGGTCGTCATGTCGTAGCCGGACCCGGCGGTGAAGAGGCCGGACGGCTGGACGTTCTGGCCGGGTACGACGTTGTCACCGCTGGTGATGTCGTGGAAGGCGCTCGACGGGAGCTGGTAGAGCGCGGGGTTGGCGAAGCCGATCGGCCCGTCCGCGGCGCAGCCGAGGTCGAGGTCGGCCTGCGCGGCGATGGCCGCCCAGGTCGGGGAGGCGCCGCTGGTGCCGCCGACGAGGTACCAGCCCGCGTACTCCTGGTTCTTGGAGGCTTCCCCCCACTCGACCAGGTAGCCCTGGTCGGGGTCGGCCAGCGCGGCGACGTCCGGGACCTGCCGGCAGGTCCGGCCTGCGGCGGCCGCGCAGGCGTCGAAGTAGCCGGGGCCCTGCCGGCCGGCCTGGTAGCCGGTGGCGGAGTCGAGGCCGAAGTACGAGGAGACACCGCCGCCGGTGGCGTCGCCCTCGCTGTTCCAGGCGCTCTGCGTGGCGTTCGAGCCCGTCATGGAGGTGCCGCCGACGCCCAGGACGTAGGGCTGCCCGGCCGGGTCGTCGACGGAGACCTGCCCGCCGTTCGGGTCGTCGTTGACGCCGTCGCCGTCCGCGTCGTACCAGCAGTCGCCGGAACCGTCGTCACCGGAGGCGGCGGTCACGGTCTGGCCCTGGGCGGCGGCCTCGGCGAAGATGCTGTTCTCGGCGTCGAGGAACGCGCCGCTCTGGTCAGCCGTGCAGGCTCCCCAACTGGTCGATATGACCTTGACCTTGTTGTCCGTGACCATCTTCTGGTAGACGTCCAGGACGTCCTGGTCGCTCGCGTCCGCCGCGTCGGGGCCCTGGTAGACGACCAGGGACGCTTGCGGGACGAGGCCGATCAGGTCCTCGATGTCGAGCGCCGACTCCACGCCCACCTGGGAGCCGGAGGCGTCGAGCGTGTCGGCGGCGAGCTTCGGGCCGCCGTCCACCTTGACGGCGCTGACGGAGACCTTCGTGCCGTAGCAGGACTGGTAGGCGGCGATGTCCTTCGTGCCGTAGTTCTCCAGCTCGAAGATCCCGACGGACACGCCGGTGCCGACGTCCGGCTGGTCGGCCATGCCGTAGGCGGTCGCCAGCGAACGGGCACTCCAGTACTGCTGGGTGTCGATGTTGCCGCCCGAGGCCAGGCCCGACTTCACCGACGCGCACAGGCTCGGGGTGTGGCCGGTCACGTTCGGGGTGACCGCGCGGGCACCAGTGGTGGACGCGGCGGCCTTCAGCACCTTCGGCGACAGGTGCGGGCTGAGGTGCGCGAGCGTGTCCAGGCCGGTGATGCCGGCCACGGCGGGCGCCGCGCCGGCGGGCAGCGCGGGCGCGGCCGTGTTGAGGATGCCGCGGCGGCCGTCGGGGGCGCGGAAGCCGGTGAAGCCGGTGTGCAGCGACTTGGCGGCCGCGGCCGTGGTGGTGCGCACCGGCAGCGTCATGCCGTCGGCGGACAGCTTCCCGGCGGTCAGACCCTGGGCCTTCAGGGCCGCGCGCACCCGGTCCACGGTCGCGCCGGTCGGCCCGAACGCCGTCTTGAACTGGCCGGTCCTCAGGTAATGGTGGTACAGCGGCGAGCCGAGCGTGGACACGTCCGTGATGAACGTGCGCAGGCCGGCCGGGTCCCGCGGCGCCAGCTCGACGCCCAACTCGATCGGGGTGTCCCCGGCGGGCGCCGCCATCTTCACCGCCCCCCGCGGCAGGTGCGGCGCCGTGCCGACCCGCTTCGGCGCAGCGGATGCCCCGCCGCTTCCGCTGTCCGCGACGGCCGCGGGCGCTCCCGCCGCCACCACCGCCAGAGCCGCGACGGCCACCACCGGGCCGAGCACCCCCCGGCGCCAACTACCCTGCCGTGCCCGGATGTCCGGGCCCGTGCCAATCCCCATGAACGAGCACTCCTCCTGTGCGCCGCAGCCGGCCGTGCGGGCACGTTGGTTCCCCACCACAGGCGGCAGCGCCGGACGTCGTCGGACGTCCGGGACCGTGCGATCGGTATCCCCCCCGGTCGCGACCCGGCGCGGGACCTGACAGGTCCCGGGCCGGGGTTGCGGAAAGCCCCCGCTGTGACGGTGTCGCGGCGGCACGGACGGGTCGCCCGCGCGCGCGAGAAGCCGGAGTTGCTTTGTATCAGCTATGCCCGGGCGACCGCTCGTTCAGGTGTGCGGTTTTTACCTGCTCTTGGGACTCGGGCGGCGGGCGGTCCCCCCAGGTCACGGGGTGTTGCGGGGCGCCACACCCAACTGGTGGCGGTCCGGCGGGCGTTGCCGGGGCCGCGCAACCGGCTCCGCCCGGGAGAATCCTCGGGTGATGCGGCGTCGTAGCGAAGGAGAGTCCTGATGTGGTCCAGCGTCATAGCCGTGGCCGGCACCCTGCTCGGCGGGGCGCTCACCGGGCTGCTGCAAAGCCGCGGCGACCGGCGGGCCCGGCAGTCCGCCCGCGCCGACGAGAAGGCGCAGGCGCTCCGTGCGGCACTCGGCGAGCTGGTCGCCGCGCTCGGCGACCACCGGCGCGCCATGTGGCACCGCGAGGTGCTGCGGCTGGACGGCACGGACCCCGAGGCGTTCGAGGCGGCCCGTAACGCCTCGCGCGCCACCCGCTCGGCGGTCACCGCCCCGCTGGTCTCGGTCTCCGTCATCGAGCCCGCCCTCGCGCAGACCGCACGGCAGGCCGCGGAGGCCGCGTTCGACCTGCGCGACGCCCCCGACCGCGCCACCCTGGCCGCGCGACGGGAGAACGCGATCACCGCGACCGACACCCTCGTGGCCGCGGCGGGCCGCGCCATGGCCTGACCGCTGCCTTCTCCTTCCGGTCCGGCCACGGGCGCCCGCGTCAGACGGTCGCGGTGCGCGGCGGGCCGAGGAGCACGGTCACGGAGCCGGTCGCCGGGTCCGCGCCGACGGCCGGCGGCCACGGGACGGAGGGGCCGAAGGTGATCAGGACGTCCTCCGCCGGGGGCAACGCCCGGCCCGAGGCACGCAGGTCGTCCATCGCGGCTCGCAGCGCGGCCCCGTACGCGGCGGCGACGTTCCGCGCGCGGGCGTCGGCGAGTTGGAGGGACCGGCCGAAGTGCGGCACGCCGTCGACCGACACCACCGCACTGCCCTCGATCCGGATCACCGGCACCGGCCCTCCCCCGGCCACCGTGGCGGCGATCCGGGCCGCCGCCTCCTGCGCCCTGCGATCCACCCAGGCCCGCTGCACCTCGGTCAACTGCCCATGCCCAGCGCCCTCGTTCGGGTCGTGCGGCACCTCCCACGCCGACGGCGAACGGGTCGAGGCGGGCGCGGGTACGGGGGCGGGCGCGTCGACGGGCGCCGGGGTGTGTACGGGGGCGGGTGCGTGTACGGGAGCAGGCGTCTGTACGGGGGCAGGCATCTGTACGGGGGCGGGGATGTGTGGCGGCACCTGCAACGACGACGATGCGTGCGGGGACGAAGGCGGGGGCGTGAAGGTGGCGACGGGGTGTGCCGGGGCCGTGACGAGGGGGGTGTCCGGTGCGGTGATCTCGATCGTCGGGACGGTCACCGCCGGCGGCGGGACTGCCTCGACCTCGTCCGCCCCCGCGCCCGTGGTCGTAGCCGCGGACGTAGACGCAACCGTGGACGTCGGCGCGGCCGTGGACCAGTAGTAGGCGTGGTGGGTGGTGGTGACGGGGTCACCGTAGGCACCGTTCTCGTCGTACTTCTGCAGGGTGATGCGGACGGGCTGGCGCAGGAGGTGCTGGGTGCCCTCGGTCGTGCCCTGGCCTGGCTTGTCGCCGGTGAGGCCGTGCGGGACCGTCGCAGGGGTCGACTGGCGGCCGGGGGTGCCGGGCGGGAGGGTGACCGCGGAGTCGGACGCGAGCGACTGGTCGCGGCTGATCTGTACGGAGTTGAGGCCGGGCAGCGGCACCGAGAGCCCGGGGTCGCGGGTGAGGAAGACGACGTCCGCGGGGGCGACGCTGTAGGACACGCCGCGCGCGGCGGACGTGGACAGGTCGTCCTCGGTCGAGACGGTGACCTCGTCCTTCGCGTCGTCGCGGCGCCCGACCTCGTGGGCCTGGCCGGTCGGTTCCATGGAGACCTTCAGGCCGGTCCGGCCGTCCTGACCGAGCGGCACCGTGTGGTAGCCGCCGGCCGGGTCCTTCAGCTGCGGGAAGACCGTGGACAGCGCCTGGCCCGACAGCGCCTGCCGGGTGGAGATCTGCTGCGGCAGCGGCGTGGTCTGCTCGGTGTGGAGCTGATGGTCCGGCCCCACCCGCGGGTCATGCACGAACGACTCGACGACACGACGGGCGGCGTCGGGTGTCATCGACCACGCGGCGCTGCCGAGCGCACCGGTCGTCGCGCTCCACGCCTGGGACGCGACCGACCCGGTGCGGCCGAGGATGCCGTCCCCCCACGGGCGCGGCGTGTTCAACGCGGTGTGCGCCGCATTGATCAGCTGCTCGGGGTGGTCCAGGCCGACCAGGTCGTGGCCGGAGTCGAAGTCGGTACGCCACTGCAGGCGTTGCTCGGGTGTGCCGTTCACCGGCCGCATCTCGATACCGCCGCCGCCCGGATCGCCGGGCATGTGCTGTTCGCCGGGCGGGTGTTGGCCGCCCGGCGCGAGCTCGTCAGCCGGCGCGTGCTGGTCGGCCGGCGCGTGCTGGTCGGTCAACTCCTGCCCGGTGCCGGGCTGATGCGTGGTCGTCGTGCCGCCCGCGGTGTCGGCGACCGGACCGGTGGTCGTCATCGACTCGGGCACCCAGGCGGTCGCCCGCCAGTCCGGCCGCACGGGTTCGGGCGCGGGCAGGTGGACGAACCGCTGCGTGGCGTGGCGCCGGGTGACCGTCACGTCGAACCGCATCGGCGTGCTGAACTTGTGCAGGTTGCCGGCCGCGGTGGTCTTGTGCTCGACCTTGGTGGTCTGGCTGGACGCGTGCGACGTGTTGCCCTTCGTCTCCGCTCCGGCCGTGCCCGAGTACGTCACGTTGTTGAGGTGGTTCTCGGCGGTCGGGGCGCGGTACGACGCGCGGATGTTGCCGTCGCCGCCGGCCGACCAGGTCCGGCCGCGGTCCCCCGTCACGGCCTCGCTGACGGTGACCTTGCGGGTCGAACCGCCGTCCGTCTGCCGTCCGTCGTGCTGCCACCCGTCAGGGGTCGCCTTGATCAGCACCTGCGTCACCGTGCGGACACCATGGTGGTTGTCCACCGTGTGGACCAGCAGGCCCGGCCCGACCAGGTCGTCGTAGTGCGCCCCGAGATGGTCCGGCGTCACCAGATCCGCGAACGGCAGGGCCGACAGCGGGACTTCGCCCAGACCGTTGCCGGTCTCCAGGTCGCCCGGGGGAAGCGAGCCGCTGCGGATCTGCCGGTCGATCTCGCGCAGGATCTCGTCGGTCGACGGGATCTCGATCCGGCTCCCGCCGCTCACGCCGCTCTCCAACGGCACGGAGCGGCGCGGCGGTTGCTGCGTGGTGTCCGAATCGGTGCCCGCGTGGGGGCCGGAGTGGGTGTCGGTGGCCGTACTCGTGGCCTGATCGGGGTGCGTGCCCTGGGTCAGCGCGCGGACGTCGGCGTCCGAGAGCAGGACGCGCACCCGGTGGTCGTGGGTCACGGGTTCGCCGTACGTGACGTCGCCCGTGGAGCTGGTGACCTTGCCCTGCAAGGTGATGCGCGCGTCGCCCTCGTACACGTGCCAGGGGCCGCCCTGGGAGGTCTTGCGGCTCGTCGTGAAGGAGTGCTTGACGGCGTCGGTGCTGCTGCCGCCGTACGACCCCTTTCCCCTTACACCGCCGCGCAGTTGGTAGGTCGAGGCGTGCGGGTCCTCCGGTGTGCCCGGGAAGCGGCCGAAGTCGCCGCCGAGGCCGCCCTTGCCCGTCGTGGCCGCCTTGTCCTGCACCTTCACGGAGGTCTCGGTCTTGGTCTCGACGTCCAGCTTCCCGTCGCCGGCCAGCGTCTCGCGGTACGTGAGGTGGTGCAGGTGGGTGCGTTGGGAGAGCCCCGCGGTGTCCCGGTTGCGGCCCGAACCCACGTGCTGGTCAGCGGTGTTGGTCCACCCGCCGTGCGACGCCGAGACACTCGCGCGCAGTTGGGACTGCGTGGCGAGCGGGTCGAGCAGGTCGTCGAGCGCCGGGACGTGCGCCGGCAGCGGCGAGTGCCCGTTGTCGTGGCGGGTGGTGACGGCGCTCTCGACGGCCTGGCGGGCGTGGTCGCGGTAGGCGTCCTCGTCGCCGACGTGGTCCACGAGGTGGTGGTCCGGCAGGTGGTCGACCGTCACCTGCCGCGGGGGCGCGCCGGTGGGTGTCTCGGTCCGCCCCACGTCGACGGTGACGTGCCCGCCGCCGGTCTCCACGTGCCGCACCGACTGGTGGTGCGGCTCGATCGGGAGCGTGGGCACCCGCACCACCGGATGATCCGCGTCCTGACGTGTCGTCAGGACGTCGAAGGAGACCGGATACGAGAATCGGTCGCGGTCGCCGGAGACGGTCAGGGTCCGCTTCACCTCGGTGGTGTCGCCGACCGTGGTGCCGTGGGTGGGCGCGTACCCGCCGTCGGCGTTCACGTTGAGGAAGCCGCGCTGGTAGTCCGTGTGGTCCAGCGAGCTGCGCAGGTTGCCGCTGCCCGCCACCGTGTGCGAACTGCCCTGCGTGACCGACCGTTCCGTGCCGGCGGTCTGCGTCAGCGTGTTCTTCGCCGTCGCGGTGTGCGCGCCCTCATGGGTGCCGGGGCCGAGGTTCGCCTTCACCAGGACGTCGTAGGTCTTCGCGTTCAGCAACGGCAGGTGCGAGCTGTCCAGGCTGACCCGGAACGTGCCGTCCAGCAACCGGTGTCCACTGCCACCGAGTTGGGATGGCGCGATCTGCCGGCGCAGGTCGGCCAGGTTGGTGAACGCCTTGGGCGAGACGCGGACCGGCGGATGGTCCCCCACGACCGCCCCCTGCGGGGGGTGGACGACCTCCGGGGGCGGCAGCACACCGGGGGCCGTCTCCCACATCGTCTGCACGATGTGGCGCTCCAACTGCTCCGAGCCCGGGAAGTCGGAGTAGGTCGTGCGCTGGACGAGCCCGGGACCGCTCAACTGCTGCCCGGAAGGGGGCTGCCGCGCGGCGGGTGGCGGCGTGGTGGTGCTGTCGGAACCCGTCGCCTGCGCCGTCGCCGGCTCGTGGCCGGTCGGCTCCGTCTGTTCCGTCTGCGACGGTGGCCGTGGCACCACGCGTACGACGTCGCCGGTCGGCGCCCGCAGGGGCGGCTCGACCTGGACGACGTGCGTGCCCGGCGCGGGGGCCGGCGGCGGGGTGTGGTCGGTGATCTCCTCCGTCGTGGTGCCGTGCAGGCCGTCGGTGCCCGGCGACAGGTGCTGCCGGATCAGCCACACGCGGTACCGGGTGGGGGTGCTCACCACGTCGGCGGGGCCCTTGCGTTCGACGGTGATGCCCTCCTCGACCCCATGAGTGCCCTTGGACCCGTGGGCCGTTGACTGCCCGTAGGTGTAACTGGCCGTCCCGGTGAGCCACTTCGTCTCGCCGGTGGCCGGGTTGTGCCAGACCTCGCCCGAGGCGCCGCCGCCCGCGCCCAGCGCCCATCCGCTGCTCTGCGAGTGGTTGCGGGCCCGCTCGCCGCTGGTGCCGGCCCCCGAACTGGTGGTGGTGTCCGTCGTGTGCAGCACGGTGGACGTCCCCGGCTCCGCGGTCAGCCGCAGGAAGCCGGTGCCGCCGTCGGACAGCGTCAGCGGCTTGGAGATCAGGCCGCCGCCCGACACCTGCTCGAACTGCTCGGTGACGTGGTCCGGATCGAGGAAGTCCACGATGTCCTGGTGGGCGGTGCCGCCCGGTCGCGCGTCCTTCGGCAGCGCGTCGAACACGGCGTCGCGGACCCCGTCCAGACCGGTGATCGTCAGCGGATGGCCGGTGGCGGTGGCGCTCTTGGGCGTGGGGGCCGTCGCCGTGTTGGGGGTCGGCGCGGGTGCCGTGTGGTCGCCGCCCGTCGTACGCGGCGGCGGGTTCCACCCCTGCCAGGTGTGCGGCTGCGACTCGGAGGGAGGGCTCGATCTCGGTACGTCCGCTCTGAGCTGTCCGGCGATCGGCGGGGCGGGCTGCGGCGGCGCGCCGCCCTCGCCGCCCACGGTGAGCGGCTCGCCGTGGTGGTCCACCACCTGGATGTCGAACGTGGCCTGCGAGGTGTAACTGTCCGTCTTTCCGGTCAGCTTGACCTCGCCGGCCGTCTTCGTCGATGTCGTGCTCGTCGTCTCCGTACCGTGGCCGGCGCCCCCGGCCTTGGCCGAACCGCTCACCAGGACGCTCACGTTGGGGTTCACCGGTTGCACGAACGACGGGTTGTAGTCGAGCCCGGACTGCGAACTCGACAACTCCGTCTTCACCTTGGGCGGCGTGTACTCGCCCCCCGACTTCACGTCCAGCCCATCGCCGTCGTTGTCCTTTCCCGCGTCGCGCGTCGGGTCCAGCTGCCAGGGCGTCGTGTCCGCCCCCACCCGCACCTCGTACGGGTGGCCGCCGACGTGGATCGGGAAGCGCCAGCCCCCGTTGATCATCCGCGGGTACTGCTTGCGGAAGTGGGCGGGGTCGAACCGGCCGTTCAACCGCTGAACCACCAGCGGGTCGTTCGCGTGGTCCCCGAGCAGCGCCTCGACCCGCTGCCGTACGGCCTCCGGTCCCGGCGCCTCCACGATGCGCTTGCCGGCGAGCGAGGAGTTGTGCCAGCCGTCCGTCAACTGCGGGGCCGGGTCCCCCTCGGGCCGCCCGGTGGTGTCCGTCCCCGGAACGGTACCGGAGTCGGTGCCCGTGCCGGTGTCGTCGGTCACCAGGGGCTCGTTGTCGGTCGCCGGTTCGGTGTGGTCCCCGGCGGGCTCGGTGTGCTCGGCCGTCGCCGGCTCGGTGTGGTCCCCGGTCACCGGCTCCGTGTGGTCGGTCGCCGTGTCCTGGTGCGTCGTCGACGTGCTCGCCGCGGTGTCGACCGGCGGGTCCACCGGGGTGGTGGCGGGGTGGGCGAAGGGGTCGGTGACCGGGTCCACGTGGACGTGGTCACGGGTGACCGGCGGGACCTGGGACCGGGCGGCCTGCCAGGCGGGATCGTTGCTCACGTCGGTGCGCGGTCCGGCCCCCGTGTCCGCAGCCGCGCCCGCGCCCGTGTCCGTACCCGGATGCGGGGTCTCGGCGGTGTCCCCGCCGGTGAGCGCGCCCAGCAGTGACAGGTGTCGTCCACCCAACCCGCCCTGCGGCAGTCCGTGTTCGGACGGCACGTGGTAGTTCCCCATCAACCCGCCCGTGACGCCTGTGTGTTCCGGGTCGCCGGTGTCGTGGTACTCGTCCCGCAGGCCGAGTTGGTGCCCGATCTCGTGGGCGTAGGTGATCGGGGGCGCTCCCGTCGGCCACGTCCGCTGGTCGGTGTGCCCGTTGCCGTCGCCGTGCGTCATGTCGACGTTCAGGTGGGCCTGTTCGCCCGGGGCCACGTGCTCGACCGTGACGTGCAGCAGGTCGCCGTTGGGCAGCCGGTAGCCGGGGGCGTTGAAGTACGTCTCGACGCCCTCCTGCACCCGGTTCCGCGTGTCGGCGACGCTCTGCGGGTCCGTGTCGCCGGGGTGCAGCGCGACCTTGACCGTCAGGTCGGTGTACGTCTGCCCGCCGACGCCGAACCGGCGCTGGTCGAACGACGAGCGCACGACGAACCGCGGCGCGTGGTTCAGCCGGGCCGGCGGCCGGACGGCAGGCGCGGAGGTGGCGGTGGACGTGGACGTGGATGTGGAGGTGGCCGCAGGCGTGGTCACCGCCGTGTCCGAGGACGGGTGGTCACCGGTGTGGCCGGTGGTGTCGCCGGCCGTCAGGTCGCCCTCCGTCCCCGGACCGTGCAGCAACTCGTCCAGGCCGTTGGTGTCCGGTACGGGACTCCGGGCCGGGTCGGGACTGGCGGCCGGGGCGGTCTGCTGCTCGGACGCCTGGGGGCGTTCCTGGAGCGGGAGTTGGTCCGTGCCGGGGTGGGCCGCGGTGTGCACGGTCGTGGGCGGGTCGGCGGTGTCCGTGGGCTGCTGCCGGAGCGGCGTGTCGTGCGCGGTGTCGCTCGTCCCGTGGCTCGTGTCGTGGCTCGTGTCGTGGTCCGCGCCCGACCCGGACGTGCGGGTGGTGTCCGACACGCTGGGGGAAGTGCCGAGCGGCTGGTTGGCCACGCGCTGGGGCTGCCGCGTGGGCGCGGTGTCGTCGGCCGGCGGGGACTCGTGGCCGCTGGCGGGCTGAGTGTCGGTGCCGATCCGGCCGAGGTGTCCGGGGTCCTGCTGCCCGCCCAGCCCCTGGCCGATCTCCCGCTGCAGGTCGGAGATCCGCTGGCCGTGCGGGAGCGCGTGGTCGAGCTGGTCGCGCAGATCCGCGACGGTACGGGCGGACCGGTAGGCGGCGTCCTGCCGCCCCGACAGCAGGTCCCGGGTGTGCTGTTCCTCGGCGCGGTCGAGTTCCCGGCGCAGCCGGTCCGCCTCGTCCTGGCGCTGCTGGTCCAGTTGCGCCTGCCGGGCCGCGCGCTCGTCCAGGGCGCGCTGCGCCTCCTCCGGGGAGTTCGCGTCGTGCGCCTGGTGCCGCAGGTTCCGGGCGGTGGGGTCGCCGTCGTCCAACGCGTCGAGGCGCTGCCGCAGTTCGTCGTCGGTCGGCGGATCGTTACGGCCGCTGGGGGTCGGGGTGTCCGTGCTGGGGCCGTCGGTTGCGGTGTGTGCCTCGGTGGCGACGCCGGTCGGCGGGACCGGGTCGGTGTGGAGCTGGTCGAGGCGCTGCTGGAGGTGTGCCAGGTCCTGCTGGTCGCGGTGGTCGTGCAGCGAGTCCAACGCGTCGGCGGCCTCGTCGGGGCCCGGCGCGTGGTCGAGTTGCCGGAGCAGTTCCTGCTCGTGGGGGTCGGTGTCGCCGCGCAGCGTGTCGAGGCGCTGCCGCAGGTCGTCGAGGCCGTCGTGTCCGCCGTGCCCCCCGGCGAGGTCGGCGTCGCCGTCGGGAACGTGGTCCGAGTCGAACTGGTCCAGACGCTGCTGGAGGGCCTGGTCGGCTCGGTGGTCGTGGAGTTGGGCGAGGGCCTGGGCCGCCGTGTCCGGGCCGCCGGCCTGGTCGACGGCCCGTTGGAGCGCCGCCTCCTGCGGATCGGGGCCGCCCTGGCGGCTGTTGAGCCGGTCGAGCCGGTCGCGCAGGTCGGCGGTCTGCCGCAGGTCCGCGAGTTGGGTACGCAGCCGGTCCGCGTCCGGCCCGGTGGCTGCCGCCAGTTGGCGCCGTACGTTCTCGACGTCCGGGTGGTACGGCTGCGGGGTGTCCGGGCCGGTGAGCGCCTCCGAGGGGGCGTGGTGCTCCACGAAGGCGGTGTACTCGCGCAGATGGCTGTCCAGCAGGTCCGGGTCTCCGCCGCGGCGGGCCTGTTCGACCGCGTTCACCAGGTGGTCCCAGGTGGACCGTTCGGACCGCGGCGCCCGGGTGTGGGCGAATCCCCCGTCCGCGTGCTGACGGAACGCGTCGTAGCGCTGGTTGAGCGCCCGCGTCTCCACGTGTTCGCGGAACGCCTGGAGTTGGCGGGTGGTCTCGCTCAGGTTCCCCGACCGGGCCGCCTGGTCGACGGCCTGGCGGTACGCCTGCCGGTCGGACGACGACATGCCCGCGTCCCGGCCGGCCCGGTCGAGCGCGTCGAACCGGGGACCGACGTGCGCGGTCGGCGAGCCCGGCGGGGTGACCGGCGCGTTCGGCGCGTCGTGGATCGGGTGCGTGGAGCCCCCGCTGTCCCCCACCGGGTGGGTGGGCACCGTGAGGTCGTTCAGGGAAGCCAGTGCCGGGTCACCGCCGTGGGGGCCGTCACCGTGGGTGCTGTCGCTCCCGCCCGGCAGCGGCTCCGTCGACGGCCCGCCGCCGGGGGTGTGGGCCGGGGACGCGCCCGCGCCCGGGGCGGGGGACGTCACGGCGCCGGGGGTGTGCGTGGGCACGTCGGGGAACGTGTGGACCTGACCGGCGCCCCCGCCCGCCGAGGAGGCGGGGTCCACCGGCGCGACCTGCTCGACCGGCGGCGCGCCCGGCGCATGCGTCGGCACTTCCGGGAACGTGTGGCTGCCGCCATCCCCCTCCCCCGGCCCACCCGACGTGAGCGACGTGGGCGACGTGGGCGACGTGCCCGGGGTCTGCGTGGGAGCGTCCGGAAGGACGGGGTGGGAGTCGCCGCTGCCGCCGGGTTCCGCGACCACGGCCGGGGGCTGGTGCGCCGGCGGGGTGGCGCCCGTGTGCTGCGCGCCGGCGCCGTTGCCGTTGCCCGCCCTGAGGCCACCGCCCGCCGTACTGACGGACGTTCGCGGCCGTGGCGCACGGGGCGCGACCTCGGAGGGCCCACCGGACGACGATCCGCCCTGCCCGCTGCCGGACCGGACCGGCGGGGCGGAACCCGTGCCGGCACCGCCCGACGCCCCACGGACCGGCGGCGGCGCGGCCGACTCCCGCGCCCCGGTGTCCCCCGCTCCGCCCGCCGCGTGGTCGTTGCCGGAGCGGAACGCCGTGGTGAAGCCGGGGAGTTCGGCGTTCCGCGGCGCGTTCTCGTGGACGACCGGCTCGCTGACGTGCCCGTCGCCCGTGGCCGCCGGGTGGTTCGTGGTCGTGATCGGCGGGGCGCTGTGCGAGGCGAACGTACTGCTGCTGGCGCCGGTGCCGGCCCCGCGACCGCCGGCTCCGGAAGGGGACCCGTTCGTACGGACCTCGGGCGCGGGCACGCTCACCGGCGAGGACACCGCCGCCTCGTGGGAGTCGGTCTCCGCCGGGGGAACGTGGCCCGTCCCCGACTCGACGGGCGGCCGTACGCCGGACGTACCGCCCGATGCCTGGTGGTCGCTGCCCGTGGTGCGCACGGGCGTACCGTGCGAACCGCCCGCGGGCGTACCCGTACTGCCGTGGCCGCCGGAGCCGAATCCGCCGCTGCCACCACTGCCGCCACCACTGCCCCTGCCACCTTCAAGGCCGCCCAGGCCGCCGCCCAGGCCGCCCTCCGGCAGCTTGTCGGGGCCGTGCAGGTCGGGAAGATCCGGGACGTCCGGCAGGTGGAAGTCGAAGTCGTCGACCTTCGTCGGGTCCCCGCCGCCACCGCGCCGCTTGCCGCCGCCCCCGGCGATCGCACCTATCGCACCGGCCGCGCCGCCGAATCCGAGGTCCGAGGGCTCGCCGCTGCCGAACAGCGCGTTCACGGCCGCGGTGCTCGCCACCCCGGAGGCCCCGCCGAGGAACGCCTTGCCGATCAGCGAGCCGGCGAACTTCGGGACGAACGCGTCGCCCAGCCCGAAGGTGAGGCCGCCGATGGCACCGCCGATCGCCCCGCTCTCGATGGCGGAGATCGTGTTCTCCACGCTCCACGACGTACGGTCGCCCTTGAGCATCTGGATGCCCTGGATCACCGCGTCCATCCCCACCATCATGCCGATGCCGGTGGCGATCGAGGTGAGCAGGCGGCGCAGCAGCATCCGGACGATCAGCCGCGCGGAGGTGATCAGCGCGGGGATGGCCTCCGGTGCCCAGAACGCCATCTGGGCGATCTCGAAGGCCAGCCAGACGAGTTGGGCCAGGATCATGTACTTCGCGTACTCCAGCTGCACCCCGGTGTTCCGGCCGAGCTTGCCGAGTTGGCCCGACGCCTCGGCCATGTCCGGCACGTTGGACTGGAGTTGGCGGACGAACGAGGCGAACTCGTCCGCGACCGAGCCGCCGACGCTGTTGAGCACGCCCCGGGTGGCGGGGGTGATCTCCCGGCTGATGGCGGCGAGCGCCTGCGCGGCGTCCTCCCAGGCCAGGCCGAGGCTGTGCATCTTGTCCTCGTCGCCCTTGGGCCATGACTGGCCGACGGCGAGGCGGGCGACCCAGCCGAGCTCGGGGGGCAGGTTGATGCTCACGGGCGGCCGGACCCCTTGTGGCTGCCGTCGCCGCCCTCTCCTCCGCCCTGTCCGCCGCGCACGCCGCCACCAGGGACCGAGCCCGGTTCCAGCGACGTCCCGAGTTTCCGGGCGGACTCCGAGTTCTGGGACTCGATGTTCTGGTACCCGCGGGCCATGGTCTGCAGGCCGTCGCCGGTGCTGCGCAGCACGTCGCCCGCGTCCTCGGTCGCCTCGAGGATCTGCCCCTTGGGCTTGGTGTACTGCCGCAGGAACGCCTCGCCGGACGCGTCGTCGCCCCAGCACTCGCCGAGCGCGCCCAGCCGCGCCTCCAGCGCCTCGTGAACGTTCCGGAACCGCTGGGCCAGTTCCTGCATGTACGGCATCTGGGCCTGGAGACCGTCGGTGTCGACCGAGAACGACTCGCCTGACATGGGAACCCCCTGGGGTGGGCACGGTGCTGACGCGTGAGCGGACGGACTTGAGCGGACGTGAACGGACCTACGTGGAGCGGTTGTTGGGGCAGTGCGCGGCGGAACGGGTGACGGCTACGGGCGACGGGCGGCTCCTTCAGGGCGGCCGTTGTCGATGTAGTCCCGCACCGCGTCCGGCATCGGCGGGTCGTCGGGCAGGATCGCCGCCGGGTCCACCTCGCCGCGCAGCAGATCACCCACGGTCACGCCGGGCGGCAGCGCCAGCGACGTCAGTTCGACGACCTTCTCCATGGCTTCGGCCCGCGCCTCGCGGATCGTGGCCAGCAGGACGTCCGACAACTCCTTGGGCGCCATGCGGTGATAGGCGCCGGTCGGGAAGTCGATGGCCGTCACGTCGCCCTGCGCGCCCACGGTCACCTTCACCGTCTGGCGCGGCGCGGTCGCCGTGCCCGTCACCTCGTTGATCCTGCGCCGCGTCTCGACGGCCTCCTCCCGCTGCTTGCGGTAGAGCTCCAGCAGCCCTTCGATGTCCTGGTCGTACGGCGTGCTCACGGCTTCCTCTCCTCGCGTCGCCCTCGTGCCGCGCGATATCGGTGGCGGTTTCGGTGGCGGTGGCGGTGGCGACCGCCGTCGTACGGCTCCGTACCCCACCGGTCCGCGTGCGCGCTCCTCCCGGCGGGGGCCACTCAGAACACCCCGTTCGGGCCGTCGGCGACCGGCGGCGAGCCCCACGTGTCGCCCTCCTGCACCAGCAGGTCGGCGATGCCGCGCGCGGCGGGTTCCCCGTCGGCGGACTCGTCCTGGGCCCCCTCCGGTTCCTCCTCGTCCCACTCGTCGTCCGCGGACGCCGGGGCGCAGGACAGCGGCTGTTCGGCCGGTGCGAGAACGGCCGACTCGCCGTTCGCCGCGGGCCGGTTGGGCCGCCAGGTGGCCAGCGGCTGGTCCTCGCCCTCCGCCTGCGCGGCACCGTCCGCCCCGCGCGGGGCGCCCCCGGGGCTCGTGCCCCAGGTCCCCTCGTCGGCGGTCGCGTACCCGGGCGCGGAGATCTCCGCCTCCTCCTCGGGCCGCGGCGCCCACAGCAGCGGTACGAACGACGCGCCCGCCACGCCCCAGGCCGCGGTGTCCTCCTCCGACAGGTCGTCGTCGGCCGGCCGCAACACCACCAGCGGGTCGCCGAGTTCGCCGCCGCCCGAGGGGTCGTACCCGTCGTACGCCGCGTACTGCGGGTCGCCGCCGTGCGCCGGGGGCTCCGGTACGACCGGGGCCGGCGACGCGGTGAGGCCGGCCGCCAACGCGTCGGCGGCCAGGGCCTCGGGGACCGCCGGTTCCGCGAACGCCTCGCCGGTCGGCTCCACGAGGGTGCCGCGGTCGTCCTCGTCCCGGCGGCCGGGAGCACCGGCCGCGCTCATGCCGCCCATCGGCAGGAACGGGGTCGCCGCGGGTACGGCGGAGGCCTCGGCCGCGGCGGGCACCGCGAACCCTTCCGTGGTCCCGTCGGCCCCGCTTTCCTCGGCCGCGGCCGGTACGGGCGCGGCTCCGGTGCCCGTCTCCGTGCCGTTCGGCAGCCCGGACAGCGTGGCCGCTCCGGTACCGGCCGGCGCCGATCCGGACACCTCGGCCACCGGCGCTCCCGGTTCCGTCCACGGCTCGGCGCTCGGCGCGAACAGCCCCGACGCGTCGGACGACGCACCCTCCTCCCGACCCGCCGCCCCACCCGGCGCTCCGCCCATCCCCGGCATCATCATCCCGGGCATCCCGCCCTGCGCGGCCGCCTCCTGCTGCTCGGGCAGAGCGCCGGGCAGGTCGAGCCCTTCCTGCCCGCCGGGTACGGTCCCGGCTGCGGCGACCTCACCGGACGCCGGGTCGTCCGCCCCGGTCCACGGCTCGGCTGTCGGATCGAGCAACCCCGACGCGTCGCTGCGGTCCGCCCCACCGGCAGCCGCCTGCGCACCCCCACCCATCCCCGGCATGAACGGCGTCCCGCCTCCGGTGCCACCCAACTCCGACGAACCCGGAAACTCCGACGACTCAAACCCCGGCAGATCCAACCCACCACCCGCACCCACCCGAACACCACCCGACGGCAAAAACCCCTCCCCCGCCGTCCCCACATCCCCCGACCACGGCTCAGCATCCCCCTCCAACAACCCCGACGCATCACTACGATCCAACCCACCACCCACACCCGCCTGCGCACCACCACCCATCCCCGGCGTAAACGGCGTCCCGCCTCCGGTGCCACCCACACCGGCACCCTCCCCACCCAACCCCGACGAACCCGGAAACTCCGACGGCTCAAACCCCGGCAGATCCAACCCACCACCCGCACCCACCCGAACACCACCCGACGGCAAAAACCCCTCCCCCGCCGTCCCCACATCCCCCGACCACGGCTCAGCATCCCCATCCAACAACCCCGACGCATCACTACGATCCAACCCACCACCCACACCCGCCTGCGCACCACCACCCATCCCCGGCGTAAACGGCGTCCCGCTTCTGGTGCCGCCGGTGAGGCCGCCGCCGTTCGCGGACAGGCCGGTGGAGCCGGGGAAGGCGGACGGGGAGAAGCCGGGGGTGTCCGTCTCCAGGCCGAGGTCGGCGGCGTTGGGTGCCGAGCCGCCCGTGGTGGTGCTGCCGGGGAAGGCGGACGGCGAGAGGCCCTTGGTGTCGCCGAGGCCGCCGAGGCCGGAGCCGTCGCCGAGGCCCGCGGTCCCGCCGATGCCGGTGTCGCCGGGGAAGTCGGCCGCGGTCGCGCCGTCCTTCCAGGTGCTGGGGTCCTCGGCGAGGTCGGACTCGGGCAGGGTGCCGGTGCCGCCCAGTCCGGTGCCGCCGCCGAACGCGGACGGGTTCGCCAGGGGCAGGCCGCCGAGGCCGCCGCTGTCGCCCCCCAGGCCACTGTCGCCGCCGAGGCCGGTGTCACCGCCGAGGTCGCCGCTCCCGTCGACGCCCGTACCGCCGCTGAACGCCGTGGGGTTGAGCATCCGGTCGAAGGCGTTCGGGTCCAGCGTGCTGTTGTCCGTGCCGAGGCCGCCGTCCGGTCCCAGGCCACCCAGCCCGCTCAGGTCGCTGTCCCCGCCGAGGCCGGAGCCGGGCCCGTTGCTGTCCAGGCTGCCGGAGTACGGGCTGGGCATCGCGTCCTGGGCGGGGTCGTATCCGGCGGCGCTGGTCAGCGCGGCGTCGGGCGCGAGCGTGTCGAGGCCGCTGCCATCGGAGTTCGACAGGCCCGCGGGATCGGACGGGGTGTAGTCGGCGGGCTGGTAGTCGTCCGGCGGGGCGTCCGCGGGCGGCTCGTCGACCGGCGGCGGGTCGGTCGCGGCGGGCCCGGTGATGGTGCCGGGCGGGCGGACCGAGTCGATGGTGACCTGGTAGTCCGCGGCCAGGTTCTTCAGCACCGCGCGCATGTCGTGGTTGAGCATCTTGACCAGTTCGGGCTTCTTGCTCACCGGGATCAGGCCGTTGCTCATCGGCGTGACGCCCATCAGCGTGGCCTGGTTGGCGTACCAGGCGTCGATCTCGCCGATCTTGTTCTGCGCGTTGAGGAGGTTGACGGAGTTGTCCGCGAGCTGCTGCGGGACGGAGTTGCCCGAACCGCTGCCGCCGTCGGCGGTCTTGCCGCCGGACAGCACGTCGGCGGTCGCGGCGACCTGTTTGGAGAAGGTGCTCATCATGTCGTAGAAGGCGTCGGCGGCGTCGCCCTTCCACGGGCCGTCGTCACCGGCGAGCGCCTTGGCCTGGTCCTGGAGGGCCTGGGCGACGCCCGACAGCACCACCTGGACGTGGTAGAAGACGTTCGCCGCGTCCTGGAGGCTCTGCGGCGACGCGACGGACGCGGCACGGTCGACGTTGTCGGGGTCGTCCGTACCGGCGGACATGCCACGGATCGCGGCCTCGATCTGCTTCCAGTCCCAACTGTCGTAGTCGGAGATCTGGCCGGTGTCGGACGGGTCGCCGTAGATGGCGCCGTCGTCGCCCTGCGAGAAACCGTTGCTGTCGTAGTCGGTGCCCATGTGAGCAAGTCCTCCGTCATTGCGCCGTCGCTGGTCGCCGGTCCTGGCCGGCGGGGCGTCAGGTGATCCGAACCGCCCCGCCGGACAGGACACTTGCGCACGACCTGTCGTCCTCGACCCGCCGTGCCATCCGCTGGGTGACGCGTGTGCTGCCGCGTGTGCCGCCGCGTACGGTGAACGCGGCTTCTGCCGCGTGCGGTTACGCGCCCCCGCCGGATGACGCCCCGCCCGAGTCCGTCAGCAGGACGGAGAAGTCGCCGTCCGCCGACTGCATGGCCGTCTGCAGATCCTGGGACGTCATCTTGTTGGCGTCCTCCAACGTGGAGTAGCGCGACGCCAGTTGCCTGACTCCGTCCCGCAGGTCGCCGAGCCCCTGCACCAGATCCGCCAGGACCTTGCCGTACTGGGCCTTCAGCCCGGAGTCGGCGTTGAGCCCGTTGACCTTCGAGCGGATCTGGTCGGCGTGGTAGAAGGCACCCGGAGCCGTGCTGACCGGGTCCAGCTTCTTGGCTGCCGCCTGCGTGGGCGCGATGAGCTTGTCGATGTTGTCGGCGAACACGTCCATCGACGGGGTGTCCACGCTCGTCCCCTTGCCGCCGTCGGTACCGCCCGGCACCGACGGCGGGGTGAACGGCGTGTCGTTGCTGTACGTGCCCTGCCCGGCCGGCAGCGTCGTACCGCCGTCGTACGCCTGGGCGGTGTGCTTGGGCGCCGGGGGCGACGGGGGCAGGGTGCCGTCGAGGGTTCCGTAGGTCATGGCGGGTCAGCCCCAGAGTTGGACGCCTGCGCGCTCGCCCAGGGAGTAGTACTCGTTGATGTTGCCGAGTTGCTGGGTGGCCAGGGCGGCCTTCTGGGTCATGTCCGCGGCAGCGGCGTCCCACTGCGCCTTGACCTCGGCGTAGGTGGCCTGCGCGTCGCTGGTCCACTCGCTCAGGTTGATCCTGGCCTGGTTGTCGAGGTCGGACAGGGCCTGGTTGATCCGCTGCGTGATGGCGTTCATCTCGCCGACGATGACGTCGACCTGCTCCATCTGGACGGTGTACGTCGCCACGGGGGGCTCCTTGGAGGAAAGAGGGGGAACGGGCGGTGGTGCGGTGCGGCCGGTGCGGGTCAGAAGCCCGGGAGGCTGGTGACGCCGGAGGCGATGTTCTGGGCGACCGTGTTGGCGGTCTGCTGGGTCTCCTCATGGGTGTTGGCGTAGACCTGCGTGTTCTGCTGGAGCTTCTCCAGCATCGTCCGCAGCGCCTGGTTCACCTTGTTGAAGTCGTCCAGCCACGCCTGCATGGCGTTGCCGTAGATCGTCGAGGCGTCACCGGTCCAGCTCCCGCGCAGGCCGTCGATCTGGCCGGCCATCTGGGCGTAGGAGGTGGCGCCGTCGTCGAGGGCGGTCTGGAAGGTGCCCTGGGCGGCGGTCATTCCCTGCAGTTCGACTGATGTCAGTGCCATGGTCGGGCTGTCCTCTCGTCGGTGTGCGTCTGCTCTTCCATCCCGGTCCGCCGCGGGTGCCGCTCGAGGTCACGGCGGGCCGGAAGCTCACAGCCGGGCCAGCGGTTCCGGCCGCTGGTACGGGGGTTCGGGGGATTCGGGGGGCACCGCCGGGGGCGGGGCGCTCTCGTCCGGGGCGAGCACCGCCGCCCGCTCGGGGGCCTGGCGGGGCAGGTCGGCCGGGGTGACGGTGCGCGCCCGCGCGCCGGCGGCGAGGCTTTCGGCGAGTCGGTGCGCGCGGTAGGCGCCGGCTTGTTCGGGCGAGCGGGCGAAGGTCTCGGCCAGTGCCTGGGCGACGTCCTCGTCCATCTGGAAGCCGTAGCCGCGCAGCCGGCGCCGCACCAGTTCCACGGTCTGCTCCGGGGTGTACGGCTCCAGGCGGGCGTATTCGGCGAACCCCTGGGCGACGTCGGTGCGTTCGCGCATCAGGCCCATCAGGTGCTCGGGGGTGCCGATGAGCGCCAGCACGGTGTCGCCGGGCACGATGACGATCCGGGCGAGCGCGTTGAGCACGGCCTCGCGGGACTGCGGGCTGCGCTGCTCGAACGCCTCGGTCCACTCCAGTACGAGCACCCCGCCGGCGTTCTCCTCCAGCGCCGACGCCAGCCGCAGCAGGGGCTGTTCGGCCCAGCGGGCGGGCAGCGAGGAGAGCCGGATGTGCCGGGTGGCGCCGGTGGGCAGCAGCCCCAGCTCGGCCAGGCAGCGCCCGTAGAGCGCGGCGAGGGCGCGGCGGCCGCTGCCGGGCGGGCCTTCGAGCACGACGTTGGCCCGGGCGGACAGCGGTTCGGGGCGCGTGCCGGGCCGCTGCTGGGCGGCCGCCAGGGCGCGCAGCCGGGTGCGCAGCGCCGAACGGGCGGTGTCCAGGCCGGTGATGGCGGCCAGCCGGCGCAGTCCGGGCAGCTCGGGCAGCTCGGGGTCGCCGTCGCCGGCGGCCGGGGTGCCGGGCAGCTCGGTCACGTCCTCGCCGGTCAGGACGCTCAACGCGCTGTCGTCCTGGTGGGGTTGGGCGGACAGCCGGGTGGCCTGGCGGCCGATCATCTCCTCGAAGATCTTGCGGGCCACCCGGCCGTTGCCGAAGGTGTCGCCCTTGGGCACGTCCACGAAGTAGCGGTTCAGCGCCTCCAGGGCGCCGTCGTCGAGTTCGTAGTAGTGCTTGCCGCACAACCCCCGCACGATGGTGACGAGTTCGTCCGGTTCGTAGTTGGGGAACTCGATGGTCCGCGCGAAGCGGGACGCCATGCCGGGGTTGGAGGCGAGGAACTGGTCCATCTGCGCCGAGTAGCCGGCGACGATGACCACGATCTCGTCGCGGTGGTCCTCCATCAGCTTCATCAGCGTCTCGACGGCTTCCTGGCCGAAGTCCGGTCCCGAGCCGCGGGACTGGTTGGTCAGGGTGTACGCCTCGTCGATGAAGAGCACGCCGCCGAGTGCCTTGGTGAAGACCTCGGTGGTCTTGATGGCGGTGCCGCCGATGATCTGCGCGACCAGGTCGGCGCGGGCCACCTCCACGATGTGGCCCTGCCGCAGGATGCCCAACTCGGCCAGCACCGCGCCGTAGAGGCGGGCCACCGTCGTCTTGCCGGTGCCGGGCGGGCCGGCGAAGACCAGGTGCCGGCTCATCGGCGGCATGGGCAGGCCCATCTCCATCCGCCGCTTGGTCATCTTGTTGAGGTCGATCAGGCCGGTGACCTCGCGCTTGACGCTCTCCAGGCCGACCAGCGACTGGAGTTCGGCGAGCGGGCCGGCGCCCGTGCCGCCGGTGGCCGTCACCGCCGGACCCGGGCCCGCGGCGCCGCCGCCGGCGGCCGACGTGGCCGTCAGCTCCTTGCCGCCCGCGCCCGGGCCGCTGCCTCCAACGCGCCCGGTGCCCGAACGGCGTTCGCCCACCGCGGAGTTGTCGCGCACCTCGCAGTCGTGGACGCCGACCGGCTCGGCGGTCTCCGAGCGGATGCCCTCGCCGGCGTTGTCGAAGACGGTGCAGTTGCTCAGCTCCGCGCGGGAGGCGGCGGCGAGGTGCACGCCGTCGCCCCGGGCGCCGTGCACCCGGCAGCCGACGGCGGTGAGCGTGCCGCCTGCGACCCGCAGGCCGTCCCCGTCGGAGCCGCTGAACTCGCTGTCCCGGGCCGTCAGTTCGCTGTCCGCGCCGATGACGACGCCGCCGCCCTCGACGGTCGAGCCGTCCAGTTCGGCGTGGGCGGAGTCCGCCAGGGCGAGCGCGCAGCCGCCGCCCACGCGCAGCCGCACCTCGGACAGCCGGGCCCGTACCCCCTGCCCCAACTCGATGCCTACGGTCCCGCTCGCGGTGGCGTCGGCCTCGTCGACGTCCAGCCGCGCGCCGCCGAGCGCCTGCACGGCGGGGCCGCCGTCGGCGACCGACAGCCGGGTCAGCCGGGCCGCACCGCCGCCCAGCCGCACCGCGGCCGTCGCGGCGTTCCGCACGGTCAGTTCGGTCGCGGTGACCTCGGCGCCGTCCTCGGTCAGCACGCCCACCGGGGTGGCGTCGATCCGGCAGCGCTCCAGCACCGGCCGGGCGCCGGCCGCCGCGTGCAGAGCGACCTGGGCCGCTCCGGTGATCACGCAGTCGCGCAGGATCGGCGCGCACTCCTTGACGTACACCGACTCGCCCCGGGACCCGGTGAACACGCAGTCGGCCAAGGTGACGTCGGCGGTGCTGGCGAGGTACGCGTCCAGGCCGGCGCTGCCCGTCACCTCCACACGGCTCAACTCGGCCCGGCCGTCCTGCTCGACGGCGAGCGCGGGCTTGCCGCTGCCGGTGATCCGGGTGGCCTCGACGACGACGGCGCCACGGCCGTTGACGCACAGGCCGTTGCCCGCGGCGCGGTCCAGGGTGGACGAGCGCAGCGTGAGCCGACCCTGCTCGGCGACGACCACGGCCGACGAGCCGGCCTCGGAGATGGTGGTCCGCTCCACGACGTTGCCGCCACCGGACGTCAACACCACACCCGCGCCAAGGGAGTTGGTGACCTGGCAGTCGCGCAGCGCCACCGTGCCCGCGTCCCACGCCAGCACCGCCGTCCACGCCTCGCCCGCCACCCGGCAGCCGTCCAGCGCGGCCTGCCCGCGGCGCACGTCGAGCACCGGCGCGTCCGGGTCGGCGCCGCTGAGCAGCAGCCCGGACATCTGCACGGCCTCCGCGTCCACGACGACGGTGCTGCCCGCTGGGGCGTGCACCTGGGCCGTGCCGCCGGCGCCGTCGGCGGCCAGGGTGACCGTGCGCACCAGGTGCAGGGCCTCCTCGTAGCGGCCGGGGCCCACCGTGATCAGCGCGCCCTCGGCGGCGTCCGCGAGCGCCTCGGTCAGCGACCGGTACGCGCCCGGCCGGTCCGGGGAGACCACTAGCACTTGCCGGTTCACAGCGTCGCTCCCTCGTGAGTCGCGCCCTGCGCGGGTGCATTCGGGCCGGCTCCGGCGCGCGGCCGGGGCGCGGCGGCCATCAGGCCGGGCGGAGTCTGCGGCTGCGGGGTCCGCGGCCCCGGGGCCCGGCCCGCCTCGGCCGGGGACTTCGGCGACGCGCCTGCCGGCGTACTCGCCGATGCCTTCGCCAGCGCGGCGACGGCTCGCTCCAGGCTCTCCAGGGCGAGGTCGTCCAGCGCGGAGCGCCCGGGCTTCACCCGTCCGTCCGCGCCGATCTCGGTCGCCGCCATCTCCCGGATCAGAACCGGGTCGCCCGCGGTGCCGGCCGGGCGCAGCACCTTGAACGTCGTGCCGGGCAGGAACACCACCCGGTCGGGCACCGCGGCGTCCAGCAGGCCGGTGCGCCGCGCGGTCATCGACCAGATCACGAACCGCGGCTCCGCCGGGAGGTCCGGCGACGGCAGCGCGAACGCCGGGCAGAACGACCACTCCGTCACCAGCCGCCCGTCCCGGTACCAGCTCCGTTCCGCGTCGGTCAGCTCCGCACCCAGCACGGCCGCGCCCCGGTACGACGGCAGCCTGCGCAGCCCCGAGGCCACGCAGCGCGCCAGCGGCACATGCGGCCCGACCCGCGCGGACCGCACGGACTCGTCCACACCCGCGCTGTTCCCGGTCAGGTACAAGCGCACGGCGACCAGGTCGATCAGCGCGTCCGACGCCTTCTCCCGGCTCGCGCTGCGCAGCCCGGGCACCTCCGACATCACCCGCGCCACCGTTCCCGCGGCCACGTCGTACTGCGCCCGGAACGTCTTGCGCACCCAGTCCCGCTCCCGCTCGATCCCCCGCTCCGGCGGCACCGCGCACGCGGCCCCCTTCGGCACGGGCTGCACGCGAACCCCCACGGGCGCCTGCGCGGCGGGCGGTTGTACGGGGGCGGCCGCGACGGTCATCTGCGGCGCCAACGCGCTGACGGCGGGCGGGGGTTCGGCCACCACCGGAGCCGCCGCGTACACCCCCGCGGACTCCAACCGCAGCCCGACCGGCCGCGGCGCGGCAGGCGGCGGTACGGGAGCGGGCCCAACGGCGCCCGACGGCGCCGGAGTCGGCGCGCCGCCCGATGTGGACGGCGCGGGCTGCGACGCCCCCGGCGCCACTGGGACCTGCGACGGCGCACCGGACACGGACTGCGGCAACCCCGGCGGCAAGGGCGCCGCCACGGACGGAGGCACGGCGCCCGGCCGCGGGCGCAGCCCAGCAGCGGCTGGCGGCGGCGCAGTTGACGTCCCAGGCGGTGCGGCGGACGCCGGCGTGGGCCCACCGGCGTCGGGAGCAGACGGCACGGGTGCCGCGGCTGGCGGCACCAACGGCGCGACCCGAGACTCCGGGCCAGCAGCGGTCGGCGGCAACGCAGTTGACGCACGTGCCGGTACGGCCGCTGACGACCCCGACCCACCGACGTCCGAAGCAGCCGGCACTGGTGCCGCGGCCTCCGGCGCCACCCGAGGGGACCCAGCGGCACCTGGCAGCACGGCAGTTGGTGTACCCGGCGGGGTGGGCTCCGGCGGCGGTACGAACCCGGGCGCGGCACCCGGCGCGGGCACTGCGCCCCGGGACGTACTCACGGACGGGCCCGAGGCCGGGGGCACGGGTGCGGGCGCGGCGCCAGACACGTGCAGCGCACCGGAAGTCGAAGGCGCTACAGGGGGGACGGGTGCGGGCCGCGGGGCCGGCGCCGGCTGGGTCGCCGAGGGCATCGCGGGAGGCATGGGTCCAGCGGCGGCGGGCGGCGGGCTGTCGCTCGACGGCGGGAAGATCGTGGTCGGATGGGCCAGCGGAAGAGGGAGCCGGCGCACCGACGGGTGACCGTCCGCCCCGGATGCAGCGGGCAACGGCGCCGGCGGTACGGAGGCGGAGCCGTTTGCCGGGCGGGCGGGCCCCTCGGGCCCAGCGCTCCCCTCCACACGCGGCCCCCGTTCCGAGCCCGACGAGCGCGAAACCGCGACAGCACCAGCAGCCCGGCCCGCAAACCCCTCGGGCCCAGCACCCCCACCCGCAAGCGACCCACGCTCCGAATCCGCACCGACCCCCGCGCGCGAACCCGACACCGCCTCCGACTCCGTCGCAGCGGAACGCGGAATCCCCGCCGACCCAGGCACACCCCAACCGTCAGCGCCGGCTACGGTCGCCAAGGCGCCCGCTACACCTGACGCGTCCGGCTCACCCGAACCCGCGCGCCCCGCAAGGAGAGGCGTTACCGAAGCTTCCGGCCGTATGACCGTAGGAACGGGAGAAGCGGCAGCCTGCTGCGGCGCCCCAACTTCCGCTCTTCCAGTGCCTGTTGGGTCAGCCGACACGGAAGTGGCCGTCTGAAGAGCCCCGTCGGCGGTCGCGGCGCCCGAAGAGGTCGCGGCGGCCCCGGCCGTCACCGTCGCCTCGGCGCGCGCCGCGACGGGAGGCGCGGAAGGCATCGCCGGGATCGCCCCCTCGGCCGTGGCGGACTCGGTGGCGGTCGAGGTGACCCAGCCGTCGGGCAGGGCGAGTTCGGCGGTCAGGCCGCTCAACGGCCGCGGACTCGACGGCTCCTCGGCGACGGCCCGGGACGCAGATGCGGACGCGGGTGCGGACAGATCCTCGGCAGCGGACGCCCACACCTCCGCCTGGAAGGGAGTGGCCGGAGCGGCCGGAGCGTGCCGCGGCTCAGCGGCAGGAGCCACGGCGGACTCGTTCGCCACAGCCCCAGGAACGCTCTCGCCGGCCCCGACACCGGCCCCGACCCCGAGCCCGCCACCACCACCACCACCACCGACAACGTTATCAACCGCACTGCCCACCGCACCGGTTGCCGCCTCCGCAGGCGCCCAGGGCGCGGTGCCGGCGGGCCGGGTGGTCGGCGGGATCGCCGCCGTCACCGCTTCGTGCGGGTCGGACACGGCGATCGGCTCGGCGTACCAGGCGCCGGTGTCGACGGCAGGGTCGTCGGCGGGCCGCAGGACGAAGTCGCCGCGGGCGTCGGCGCCGAGCCGCCACAGCGCGTCCTCGGCCAGCGCCCGCATGCGCGCGGCCATGTCCGGGGTGCCGCGGTGGTAGAGGAAGAGCCGGTCGCCGGGGGCGGCGGCGATCCTGCGGACGTCGTCGCCGTCGTCGGGTTCGGTGTGCGGGCGCATCCACAGCCCGCTCTGGACGACCTCCAGCACGGCGTCGAAGGCGTACTCGTAGACACCGGGGGCGACCGGCTGGAAGCCGGGCAGCGGTTCGCGCACTCCGACCAGCGCGGGCGGCGGGGCGCCTTCGGTGCCGCGCGGGCTGTAGAGGAGTTCGCGGACGAAGGCGGAGCGCCCGCCGGTGCGTTCGGCGCCGTCCGGCGCGGCACCGTTCGGCGAGGTGCCCGACGAATCGGACGGGCCGGCCGGGTCGGACGGCGCGCGGTCGTCGTCGGTCATGCCGGTGTAGAGGACGACCTGGTGCTCCAGCGCGTCGGCGAGCTGCTGGCCGAGGGCCTCGCCCTCCTGGGGCAGCGCGACGGGGCCGAAGTGCACGAAGCGGATGCGCGAGCGGGTCGTCGGCATCACGGTGTCCCAGAACCGTACGACGTCCGCCAGCGGTACGGCCGGGCCGCCGGGGCAGCCCAGGACGACGGTCATGACGTCGGGGTCGATGGCGAGGCGGCCGAAGAGCCGGCGGCGGTTGTCGTCCGCCGCGTCCGGCAGCGCGCCGCGCACCCACACTCCGCAGGGCAGCGGCTCGACGACGGCGTACGGGCTGGTCACCCAGGGCCGGTCCATCATCGAGAACTGCCAGCGCGGCTTGGGGAATCCCATGGAGTCGTGCTCGAAGGGGCGGCCGGGCCGCAGCCGCAGCCAGCCGGAGCCGTGGCCGCCGGGGATGTAGAGGCCGCCGCCCGCGGTGGGCAGCACCTCGCCGTCGGGGACCACCACGACCGTGCCGAGTTCCTCGGCGATCCGCCGGCCGGCCCTGCGGATCTCCGCGGAGGTGCCGCCGCCGAAGACCAGGCGCAGGCTGCCGGTGCTGTCGGCGAGCGCCCGGGCCATCGCGTCGGCCGCGGTGTCGGGGGCGACGCCGGGGACGTCCACGACCACGACGGTGTGCTGGTCGTCGCGGGCCAGGGCGTTGGCGAACCGCCAGGCGGACTGGTCGGTCCTGCCCCTGGGCTGGATCAGCAGGGCGTCGCCGACGGCGCGGCACTGGAGCGACTGGCCGGGCGGCAGCAGCGCGCGGATGCCCTTAAACACGGCCGCCTCCCGCGCTCGTCGAGCCGGGCATCGTCAGGAGGGGGCCGGTCGGCAGCAGGGCGATCATGTCGTCGGGGAGCAGGGAGACCAGTCCCGACAGTCCGAGGGCGGCGGTGACGTCGTCGCTCGCCAGCCGGTAGGCGGTGCCGTCGTCGGTGACGAGGTAGGTCCTGGGGTGGGTGACCTTCCTGAGCGTCTCCTCGCGGCTGCTGACCACGAGGCCGTGGCCGGGCGCGACGAGGACGGCGCGGCTGCCGGTGGCGGCGTCCCCGCGTTCGAGGACGACCTGCGTGCCCAGGGCGCTGCCGTCGACGTGCTGGGCCAGGCACACCGTCTGGCCGTCGGTGGACACCGCGGGGGCGCCGGTCACGTCCGGCAGCGCGCCGGCCATCTCGGGGTCGTCGGTGAGGCGGACGGCGGCCAGTGCGGAGGAGGGCACCTGGAGGGGTGGGGGAACGTGCGGCTCGGCGGCGAGCAGCGCGGACTCGGTGGCGTTGGTACGGGCCACCCCGCCGCGGGTCATCACGTAGTAGTGCCGCTCGCCCGCCGTCGTGGTGGTGGTGAACAACTGGCCGACGGTGACGCCGTGTCCGGCGACCGTGCCGGCGGGCTTGCCCTGTCCGGCGGGGCGGACCGCGGTCAGCGCGCGGCCGGTGGGCACCGCGGCGAGCCAGTCGCCGGGGGCGGCGGTCGGCTGGTCGGTGTCCAGGCCGAGCGCGACCAGCGTCGCCTGGTCGGGGACGCGGTACTTGGTGCCCTTCCACAGCAGGTAGCGGGTGCCGTCGGCGGCGACGAGCAGCGTCTGCCGGTCGGCGGGGAAGGCCGTGGTCCGGCCCGCGGGGCTGAAGTCGATGCTCTGCCCGCCGGCGAACTGCGGCCGCAGGCAGCGGGTCCAGGCGTCGCCGATCACCTGGGAGGGGGCGGGGACCTCGTCGGGCGCGCCGGGGATGCCGACCGCGGTGCCGTGCGGGATGCCTTCGAGGTCCTGGCGGGAGACGGTGTGCGCGGTGGGGTTGCGGGCGAGCAGCAGCACCGAGGAGTAGTTGCGGACCGGGCGCAGCTCGCCGTCGACGTACAGGTAGCGGTTGCCGGTCTCCTTCTCCACGATGTACGCGCCCGAGGCGCGCCAGGAGTGGTCGGGGGCCGGCGCGATCAGGCCGTAGACGCCGAAGCCCACGCACAGCAGGATGACGATGCCCACGCCGAAGAAGGTGCCGAGCGACGCGCGGCGGGTGGGGCTGTCGCCGCGGCCGGGGTCGCCGCTGACGAGTGCGGTGGCCAGCCGGCCGACGGCGAACTGGTACGCCTGGACGTGGTCCCGTCGGGTCTGCATGGGGGTCCTCCTCTCGGTTCCGGTCCGTCAGCTCGTCAGTCCGCGCACATGCGAGTAGACGTGCAGGAGTTGGAGGAGCAGGGGCAGCAGCGACATCGCGACGAGCATCTCGGTGATGTCGCCGCTGTGGCCCCAGACCGGCAGCAGGCGGCTGGAGGGCAGTCGCCAGGCGCCGGCCAGCAGGGCGACGGCGGTGAGCACCAGGAGCGCGGCGGCGATGCCGCGCTCGCCGGGGCCGCCGGTGGTCCACTGCTGCAGGAGCAGCAGGGCCAGGCCGACGCCGCCGGCGATGACGGTGGGCACCCGCTGGAGGGTGCCGGCCAGGCCGCGGGCGCGCAGCAGCACCGCGGCGCCGAGGACGAGCGGCAACGCCCAGCCGATCCAGCCGTGTTCGCGGATCATGAACCAGAAGACGACGGCGAAGGCGAGCGAGAACCCGAGGCTGAGCGCGTCCAGGTAAGACGTGGCGGCCCGCACCCGGCGCTCCACCCGCTCCTGCGGCTCGGGGTCGACGTCCTCCTGCAACTCCGCTGCGTTGTGAGGGAGTTGGGGCACCCGCAGCCGGGCGGCGCGCAGCGAGAGCCGGGGGGCGAAGTGGCCGAGGACGAACAGGCCGACCCCGACCACGGCGACGGCCTGGCCGGCCCGCCAGTCGAAGGCGGCGCGCAGCCCGATGGCGGCGGCCGCGGCCGCGGCGACGACGACCGCGGTGCCGGGCAGCAGGAACGGCATGGCGCGCAGGGCGACCAGCGCGACGGCGACGGCGGTGACGCAGCCGGTGGCGACCAGCAGGCCCGGCACGCCGGGGTCGAAGCCGCCGTGCGGGCCGGCGCGGAAGGCGAGTCCGGCCAGTCCGCCCATGGCCATCGCCGCGATCCCCGCGGTCACCACCGCGGCCCGGTCGGCGGCCAGCCGGGCGCCGGTGGCGCAGGCGGCGGCGAACAGCACCGCGGCGACGCCCGCGCCGTAGCCGGCGAAGTCGCCGGGGCCGGCGCTGAGCAGGGCCAGCGCGAGCATGACGACGGCCAGGGCGGCCATGGTCAGGGCCAGCGCGCGGGTCAGCTCGGGCCGCCAGCGGCCGGGCAGCGAGCCGACGACGTGCGCGACGCCGTCGGCGACGTCGTCGAAGTGCAGGGTGGGCAGCGGGTCGTCGGCCGGGCGCAGGTGGAGCACGTCGCCGTGCCGCAGGCCGAGCCCGGCGGGGGTGCCGTCCGGGTCGAGCGGTGCCTCGCCGAGGCGTTGCAGCGCCCATGGCGCACCGCGGTCGCGCACGTCGGAGACCACGTGCTCGACGAGGACGGGCAGCAGCGCCGACACCGGCAGCGTGACCGGGATCGCGAGGTCGGCCTGTCCGCCGGGGCCGACGACGGTCACCCGGCACACCTCGGTGCCGGTCCCGGCTCCGGGAACCACGGAGGCAGTGGTCATCGGGTCGCTCCTGTGCGGTGGGGGGCTCGGTCGCGCGCGGCGGCGGTACGGCCGCCGCCGGCGCGCCCAACGGTGGTACGGGCAGCGGTGGTTCGGGCGCCGGTCGTACGGACAGTGGTCGCACGAACGGTGGTCGCACGGGTAGCGGCCGTACGTTCGCCCGTCGTCCGTTGACCGGTCGTACGTTCACCCGTCGTACGGTGACCGGTCGTACGTCCGGTGGCGGCGCGGAACCCGGCGGCGGCGGTACGGGATCTCATTCCGCGGCCACCAATCCGGTCTGCATGAGCTTGACCGAGCGGCGGGTGACGAGCTGGGCGCGGCCGGGCGGCAGGGTGCGCGGCTTCGCCTCGCCGATGAACTTGCCCTCCTCCTTGGGGTAGGAGAAGAGCAGGGCCGGGTTGCCCAGCTCCCACAGGCGGCGCAGCACCGGGTCCATCATCGCCCGCATCGCGCCTGAGGTGCTGCGGGACAGGACCAGGTGGAGTCCGATGTGCGGGGCCTGGGCCAGCAGCGGCACCAGGGGCGTCATCGGGGACGGCGAGCCCGGTGCGCCGGAGAACAGGTCGAAGTCGTCGATGAGCACGAACAGCAGCGGGCCGCTCCACCAGTCGCGGCGGGCCAGGTTCTCCGGCGAGATGTCGGCGCCGGGCACCCGCTTGCCGACCGACACCGCGGCGCTGGCGGCCAGTTGGCCGAGCGCGTCGCTGTCCACGACGTAGCCGACCCGGTACGCCTCGGGGACCGCGGTGAGCAGGCCGCGGCCGGGGTCGGCGACCATGATGCGGGCTTCCTCGGGGGTGTAGCGGGAGGTGATGGCGGCGACCATCAGCCGCAGCATGTTGGTCTTGCCGGTCTCGTTGTCGCCGAACACCATCAGGTGCGGGTTGACGGAGAAGTCGTGCCAGGCGGGTTCCAGGCGCTGCTCGTCCCAGCCCAGGCAGACCCGCAGGTCGCCCTCGGCCGGCGGGAGTTGGGCGGTCGACAGCCGGCCGGGCAGCAGCCGCACGCCGGGCGCGGGGCGGCCTGTCCAGAAGGTGTCGATCTCCGCGACGGCCTCCTTGGTCGCCGCGGTGAGGTCCTCGGTGTGCGGGGAGCTGTCCAGCCGGGGCAGTGCGGCCAGGAAGTGGTGGCCGGTGGAGGTCAGGCCGCGGCCGGGCTGGTGCGGCACGGCCGCCGCGGCCCGCGCGCCGACCTCGGACTCCAGCGTGTCGCCGAGCCGCAGTTCGAACTTGGTGCCCAGCAGGTCCCGCAGCCGCGGCCGGAACTCCGACCAGCGCACCGCGGAGCCGATGACGTGGATGCCGAAGGACAGTCCGCGGGCGGCCAGGTCGATGACGCGCGGCTCGATGTCCTCGTAGTCCTGCCGCAGCGTGCCCCAGCCGTCCACAACGAGGAACACGTCGCCGTACGGGTCGTCCAGTTCGCCGGTGGCGCGCTGCGCGCGGTAGCCGGCCATGGACTCCAGTCCGCGCGCGCCGAACTCGGCCTCGCGGCGCTCCAGGAGCTGGGTCAGCTCGGCGACGGTGCGCTGTACCCGGTCCCGGTCGAGCCGGGTGGCGACCGAGCCGACGTGCGGGAGCCCGGAGGTGGACACCAGGCCGCCGCCGCCGAAGTCCAGGCAGTAGAACTGGATCTCCTGCGGGGTGTGGGTCAGCGCGAGGGACAGCATCAAGGTGCGCAGCATCGTGGACTTGCCGGTGCGCGGCGCGCCGACCAGGCCGACGTGCCCGTCGGCGCCGGACAGGTCCGCGGTGAGCAGGTCGCGGGACTGCTCGTAGGGCTTGTCCACCATGCCGAGCGGGAAGCGCAGCGAGGCGAGCCGGGGGTAGTCGGCCGCGCTCATGCCCCGGTCGGGGTCCGGCACGATGGCGGGCAGCACCTGGTCGAGGCTGACGGAGGAGTCCAGCGGCGGCAGCCACACCTGGCGGGCCGGCGGGCCGGCGTCCTCCAGCCGGCCGACGAGCACCTCCAACAGGCTCTCCTCGCTGAGGGGTTCGCCGTCGGGGCCGGTGGTGGCGGCCGCGCCGCGGTCCGCCTGCGCGGCCTGGGCCGCCTCGGCGAGCGCCGCGGTCTGCTCGGCGCGCGCGGAGAGCAGTTCGCCGCTGCGGTCGAGCCCGAAGACGGTGACCTCCTGGGCGGCGCGCTGCTGCTGGGCCGGGTCGTTCTCGGCGGCGGGTTCGGGCGCCGGTCCGGAGACGTAGGCGGCCTTGAAGCGGACCAGGTTGGTGGTGTCGACCTTCAGGTAGCCGTTGCCGGGTGCCGACGGCAGCTCGTAGGCGTGCGAGACCCCGATGACACTGCGGGACTCCATCGAGGAGAAGGTGCGCAGGGCCAGCCGGTAGGACAGATGGCCCTCGACCTTGTGGATACGGCTCTCGTCCAGCCGCTGCGAGGCGAGCAGCAGGTGGACGCCCAGGCTTCGGCCGAGCCGGCCGACGGAGACGAACAGGTCGACGAACTCCGGTTTGCTGGCGAGCAGTTCGGAGAACTCGTCCACGATGATGAGCAGCGAGGGAAGCGGGGCGAGGGTGGCGCCCGCGACGCGTGCCTTCTCGTAGTCGAAGAGCGAGGAGTGGCCGGACTCGCGCAGGAGTTCCTGGCGGCGGATCATCTCGCCGTTGATGGAGTCCCGCATCCGGTCCACCAGGTGGATCTCGTCGGCGAGGTTGGTGATGACGGCCGAGGTGTGCGGCAGCCGGTCCATGTTGAGGAAGGTCGCGCCGCCCTTGAAGTCCACCAGCACGAGGTTGAGGACCTCGGAGGAGTGGGTGGCGGCCAGTCCCATCACCAGGGTGCGCAGCAGTTCGCTCTTGCCGGAGCCGGTGGCGCCGATCAGCAGGCCGTGCGGGCCCATGCCGCCCTGCGCGGACTCCTTGAGGTCAAGTTCGACGACCTCGCCCTCGTCGGTGACGCCGAGCGGAACGCGCAGCCGGGCCGACTGGGTCTGCCGGGGGCGCCACTTGGCGGCCACGTCGAACGTGCGGGGGTCGCGGATGCTCAGCAGCGACGTCAGGTCGAAGTCGGACTCCAGCGGGCGTTCGGTCAGGTCCACGCTGCCGCCGGTGCGCAGCGGGGCCAGGCCCCGGGCGAGGGTCTCGGCGGCGATGGTGCTGAGCGCGTCGGCGGTCGCGGACGCGGAGGCGTCGTCGCCGGCCGGGAAGCTGACGGTGCCGTCGCGGACGGTCAGCCGCAGGACGTTGTCGCCGCCGCGCAGGGCACCGGTGGCGTCGAGCAGCAGGGTGTTGCGCATCCCCTCCCCCAACAGCCGTGAGCTGTCCGGCAGATGGGCGCCCTGGGCGATGACCACCAGGTAGGGCTCGGTGACGTTCGGGGAGGCGTCCGGGTCGTGGTCGGGGCGGTCGCGCACCTCGGGGCCGAGCAGCGCCATCAGTTCGTCGTGGTCGCCGGCGGCCAGCCGGAGCGCGCCGGCGTCGTCCTGCTCGTCGGGGTGGGCGTTGTGCGGCAGCCACTTGACCCAGTCCCACTCGGCCCGTGCGCCCGGATTGCCGAGCACCGCGACGCGCAGTTCGTCGGGGGCGTGCAGCACGGCGAGTTGGGCGAGCATCGCCCGCATCAGGGCCAGCGCCTCCTGACCGTCGCCGGCGAACTCCACCCGGGTGAAGCGGCGCAGCGCCACCGGGATGGGCAGGTCGGGAACGGTCTGGTGGGCCTTGGTGAAGCGGCGCAGCGAGATCGCGGTGAGCGGTTCGAGGTCCTCGACGGGCTTGGTCTGCGGCGGCAGGAAGACCAGTTCGGCGCGGCGGATGCCCATGCCGATCCGGACCCGGCCGAAGTCCTCGTGGCTGGGGCGGCGTTCCCACAGCCGCGGCCCCATCGCGAACGCCCACAGCTCGCGTGGGTCGGGGTTGTCCCACAGCAGGGCGGCCCGCTGCTCGGCCGCGGCGGTCCGGGCCTGGCGGCGTCGCTGCGCCAAGTACCGCAGGTAGTCGCGGCGTTCGGCTTTCATCCGGCGGCGGCGCTCCGAGCTGCTGCGGCCCACCTGGGTCAGCGTCATGCTGATCATGGCGACGCCCATCATCCCGGACATCATGTAAGTGGTCGGGCCCATGCTGCGGACGCTGAACATGAGCACCATCGCACCGGCGCCCAGCCCCATCGGCAGGTACAGCAGCGCGGAACCGAAGTCCACGCCGGCGGGTTCACCCAGTACCGGCGGCTCGGCCAACTCCACCTGCCCGTCGGGCATCGGCGGCCCGTCGCGGCGAGGTGAGCGCTTCACCGGCTTAATGCTCAAAGCGGTGACTCCCGATGCAGTGTGCATGTCACTCGTTACCGCAGCGACTATAGGGAATCCTCCCCGCCTTGCAACAGCCCCCATTTTCCTTTCCGTTCGCCGCGCCCGGCCACGGTAACCGGTCGCGGGACCGCTTCCCCGATCGTCGAGCCGCACCGGCACAGCGGCATCGGGCCGAAGGAACGCCATTCCCTACGGTCCCGTAGGTTAAGACCCGCCGTTTGCGGCGGTCCATTATTCCCCGGCAATTCATCTTTAGTCCTTCACGCGTCGGTTTTCTCGGAGCCTCCCGGTAACGAAGCGGACACGATCCGCCGTGCCCGGCGTCGTCCGCGGCCCCGCCCGACGCGTCGCCGCAGGTGGCGGGCACGGCACGGCGAGCACCGCGGCGCGGGACCCGGGCCCGCACGGCGCCGCGAGGGCCGGCGAGGGCCCCGCGACGGCCAATGCCCGCCGCCGCGCGGCCCGTCGGCGCCCGCTGTTTCATCGACCGTTTCATCCTGCAACCGGTCAGCCGGGAGGAGTGGAACGGGCACCCCCGGGCCCGAATCGGGTGAGATCGGCCGAGCCCCCGTCACCACTCCCCCGCCTGTCGCGCACGCGGGATGATCCGCCGAACGGCATGTTCCCCGACCAAGGCCGCAGCCAGGACAAAGAGGGGCGGTCCGCGCGATCGGTGTCGAAGTGGTCGGAGCGGCTCGAGCAGTCCCGAGCCGTCGGGGCGGACTCGCGTAGGGCCGCGCGGCGGCGGGGCCCCCGGCGGCGGCGCTCGCACCGGGGGCGGGCGGCGGTACGAGATCGGAGCCGAGCACCGTTACAAGGCAGCGCCCCGCCGTCCGCGACCCGGCCGCCCCGCGCGGCGAACGGCGCCGTCACCCCCGCGCACCTCGAATTCCCCTTCACCGAATGCCGGAACGCCCCAACAGGACACCATCGGGGAACGCCACGACGGCCGGGAGGTCACCGTTTCCGGAACAACGCGCTTTTCCTTTCCGATAGGCTGTCAGGGTCGCCAGTGGATTCCGCACCCCACCCCCGTACGTTCCGCATTGCGTACGGAATTCGGCCGCCGTCAATGCCGGGATTTCACGGTGCCGGCCACCGCCCGCCGAGATGCCGCTCCCGGGAACCGTCACCGCGCGGCGAAACGGCAAAGCTCGGGCGTCCTCGCAGGCAGCGGCGTACCGGCCGGTATCGGAACGCGCGCCCGGGCGCCGCACCGCTCCACCGCGCCGCGCCCGCCCGTAAGGCCGCCGTCCGGCGGGCGGTCCGTACCAATTGCCGTGCACCGGGCGGCCGGTGAGGAGCGTGTACCGTCAACCGACTTTCCTGACGACCGGACGTTTGGTCGGGCGGCGGCAATTCGCCGACCGGACGGCGACCGCGCGATCGCGGATGGTCACCGGAATTGTGGGCGGACGCCGAAGAGCGGAGCAAGCCACCGGACCGATATCCGGAGGCGGAACGGGCGGCCGAAACGGAGTCGTCCGTGGAAGGCGGGGCCGAAAGCGGAATCACGGAGGGCCGGTTGGCGCTCGCGCGTGGCTGCTGCGGCGCCCGGCGTATCGCGGTGGCGGTGAGGTCGCCGAACCGGGTGGTCGTCGATCAGGTGTCCGAGGCGACGCCGACCCGTTCCCGGGCGGAACCGGAGTCCTCGACGCCCGCGGCGGTCCCGAGGGTCGAGCCCGGTCGGCGGTCACCGTGCCACGCCTCGGGAGCGTGCAACAGCCCGTCGCCCCAGGCCGGTTCGGCGGGGACCCGGCAGTTCAGCGGGGACCCGGAGCTCAGGGCAGGCCCGTCAGCCCGGCGCGAACCGTCATGGTGCGTCGCGCCGTTGGAGGAGGTACACCGCGGTCAGTGCGACGGCGCGGTCCGCGTCATGCGACAGCTCCATCAGCGCCGCGGTCACCGTCGTCCCGGGGATGCCCGCGAGCGCCTGGGTCAGCCGTCCGCGTGCGGGTGCCTGCTCCGTGCCCGGGGCGAGGCGGTCGACGAGGCCGGTCGCGATCCGGTCGGCCGTCGCGGTGTCGCCCGCGCCCATGCCCATGCCCATGCCCGATGTGCTCAATCTGCTCAGCGCGTCGGCCGCGTCGGTGTCGTTGCGGCCCGCCACGATCATGTCGACGAGCGTCGGGACGGCATCGGCCACACCACGTGTGCCGAGTTCCAGCGCCGCATGCCCGCGGACCGCCGGGTCGGGGCTCGCCAGGGCCTCCCGCAGCCGGTCGGTGGCCTCCGCTCCGGGCAGCTCGGCGAGGGCCCGGACGGCGCGTTCCCGCACCGCGGCCAGCGGCGAGTCGAGGCCTTCCGCCAGCAGCGCGGGAGCGCCGTCGTCCGATCGCGCCAGCGCCCATCGAAGGGCCCCCGCGACGTTCGGGTCCGTCTCGCTCAGTACCGCCTGGACCAGGGCCTCCACCGGCACCTGGACCTCGCCGGCCGAGGAGAGCGCCGCGCGTTGGCGTGCGTCGGCGCTCTTCGAACCCAGGGACCGCAGGAGCGCGATGACCCGCAGGACGTCGTCCCAGCCGGCGGGCTCCGCGGCATCGATCCGGCGCAGCCGGGTGAGCAGTTCGGTCTCTGCCGCGATGCGTTCGCGGGTCTGGCGGATGAGGTCGCCGACGAGCGCGGAGGGGGTCAGGCCGGGGTCGTCGAGCGCGCGGCCGACCTCGCGCAGCGGAAGGCCCAGCGAGCGCAGGCTCTCGATGTCGAGGACCCGCCGGACGTCCTCCCGGGAGTACTCCCGGTAGCCGGAGCCGGTACGGCCCGTCGGGCGCAGCAGCCCGAGCGACTCGTAGTGCCGCAGCATGCGGGCGCTCACCCCGGAGCGCCGCGCCACCTCACCGATCAGCACGTCCTACGGTCCCTCCTGGCCGGCCCGACCCGAGGCGCCGGAGTCGCCGGCATCACCGGAGTCGCCGGAGTCGCCGGAGTCGCCGGAGGGACCCGACCGGCCCGACGGACCGGCCTCGACGGCCTGGCCGGCCTGGTCCGCCTCGCCGAGCGCCACCGCGCGCTTCGCCTCCTCGACCGCGAACTCGAACCCGGATTCCGGGTCGCGCAGCAGCCGCTCCGTGGCGAGGGCGTGCGTACGCGTGCGCGGGTCGGGGTCCGCCGTCGCGACGCGCAGCGCCGGCAGCGCCGCTTCGTCCAGCGCGACCAGCGCCCGGCTCAGGCTCAGCCGGGTCTCCCGCCCGCCGCGCCTCAACTGCGTCACCAACACCGCGGCCAGCGCGGCCTCCTCGCCTTCCGGCACGAGCACGACCGCGGTCCGCCAGGCGCACCGCGCCACCTCGTCGTCGGCGTCGGACAGGACCTCGCGGGTGATGGCCGGCCACGCCCGCCGGTCGCCGATCTTGGACAGCGTGTGCAGCGCCTGGCTCCGCGCCTGCGCACGCTTCGAGCGGAGCTCGCGGAGCAGCCCGGGAAGCGTCAGGGACACCGGGTGCCGGGTGAGCGCCCAGGTCAGCATGTCGCGGACGAAGAACTCGGGCTCGACCGCGCACCGCTCGACGAGCGGGCCGACGAAGCGCGGGTCGGGCGTCGTGCCGGCCGCGAGAGCGGCGCGCAGCCGCACCGACGAACGGTCGTCCGCCAGGCCCTCGATCGCTCGTACGACATCCGCGTCCCCTGCCGTGATCGTCATCGCGACCACCTCCTCGGCAAGGAGTGAAGACCTTGTCACCATGTCAAGGTCAAACCGTCCGGGCCGAACGGGCCCCGCGGCGCGAGCACCCGCCGACGCGCCGGGACGCCCGGGTGCCGGGGCGCCTGCGTGCCGGGCGCCGTCACGACTCCGCATCCGGGTCCGGGTCCGGGTCCGCGTCCGGCAGGGCGAGGACGCAGAACTCGTGACCCTCCGGGTCGGCCAGGCACGTCCACGGGACGTCGCCCTGCCCGAGGTCGAGGTCGGTGGCGCCGAGCGCCCGCAGCCGGGCCACCTCCGCGGCCTTGTCGTCACCGGGGTACGGCAGCAGGTCGAGGTGGAGGCGGTCCGGCACGGTCTTGGCGTCGGGCCCGCGCAGGAACTCCAGATACGGGCCGCCGCCCCGGGCCGAGCGCAGCACCGCGTGGTCGTCGTCCACCTCGTGCACGGCCCAGTCCGTCGCCGCGCCCCAGAACCCGGCCATGGCCCACGCATCGACGCAGTCGACCACCACCGCGGCGATCGGGCCGGTGTCCCGGTAGACCTCCCGGGGCTCCAGCACGCAGAACTCGTTGCCCTCCGGGTCGGCGAGGACCGTCCACGGCACCTCGCCCTGGCCCACGTCGGCGGGCGTCGCCCCGAGCGCCCGCAGCCGCGCGACCAGCTCCGCCTGATGGGCCGCGGAGGTGCTGGCGAGATCGAGGTGCACGCGGTTCTTCGTCGCCGTCTTGGGTTCCGGCACGGGCACGACCTCGACGCCGAGCACGACCGGGTCCGGCCAGATCAGGTCGCCGGACGGTCCGGCGTACGTGGTCACGCCGCCGCTGTGGGCGCTCCAGCCGAGCGCCTCCGCCCAGAACCGGCCGACCGCCGAGGCGTCAAGGGCCTTGAAGTTCACCTGCACAGGTCGCAGCGCCATCCGGCGATCCTATCCACGCGCCCTCGCGCCCCACGCGGACGGCCGCAGGCACCGCCCCGCCGGACCGGCGCTCACCGCCCCCGGCCCGGTGCGCCTGCCCCGCCTGCCACCCCGCTCCCGCTCGCGGCTACCGCGCCGCCGACCACGGACCGGAACGCAGCTCCGCGACGCTTCGCCGCTCGCGGCCCTCCGGCGGCCCGCCGGCAGCCTTGCCCACCGCGACCATCGAGACGATCGCCCAGCCCGGCTGCGGGTCCAGCTCCTTGGTGAGCCCTTCCAGGTCGAAGGCCCGGAACTGGTGCGAGTCCAGCCCCAACGCCTGGGCCTGGATCGTCATGTGCGCCACCGCCTGGCCCAGGTCGTAGTCCGCGAACTCGGAGTAGAGCAGTTGCTGCGTGGCGTCCACGTGGCGGCGCGTCAAGGTGACGACGAGCAGGCCCGCGTCCGTCGCCCACCGTGCGGAGCTCGGCGCGAGGTGCGGAACGATCCGCTCGTGCTCCGCTTCACCCGGCCTGCCGGTGAAGAACCCCCACGGCTGCGAGTTCCCCGCCGACGGCGCCCACCGCGCGGCTTCCAGCAGCAGCCCGAGAGCCTGGTCGTCGACGGCAGCCGACGGGTCGAACCCGTAGGGGCTGAAGCGCCCGGCAAGCAGCGGGTGTATGCCCCCGCTCGGCTGGAGAGATCCCTTCACGTCCTGCCCCAACCGGCCACCAGGTGCGCGTATTCCTGCGGTGCGGAGCCCGAGCCCCGCACCGAGCCCGCACCGAGCCTGCGGCGCCCCCTCGTTGCCGGCATCGCGGCCCTGGACGAATCCGTGGTCGGTCGTCGCCGTCGCCGGGGTGAGGAACGGCAGGCCCTAGCCGGCCACGGGTGTCAACTGCTCATCCGCCCACTCGGCGAAGGTGGTGAGCGGGATGCCCAACTCCTGGGCGAATGCGGGCCGGGCGGGCTGCAGGACCGCGTTGTTCCACTCGTGTCCGGCTCCCCACTTCGGCATGCCCGCGTCGAGGGCCTCTTCCACGTTCATGGAAGGCGCGGTCACGGGCACGCCCCAGGCGGCGGACAAGGTCTGCGCGACCTGCTCCATCGTGCGCAGGTCACCGGCCAGTTCCAGTTCCACCTGGTGGAACCGGTCGGGGTCTTGGAGGGCGTGCGCCGCGGCCGCGCCGATGTCCCGCACGGCCACCAGGGCCAGTTCGGTGTCCGGCTTCAGTACCGTCAGCAGCCCGCCGCGGGGCCCCTTGGGCGCCAGCAGGGGCAGGTTCTCCATGAAGAAGGCGGGCTTGACCACCGTCCAGCGGGCGAAACCCGCATCCCGCACCGCCTCCATGATCGCCTGCTTGGTGTGGAAGTAGTCCGCCATCGCCGCCCAGCGGCCCTCGGCCCAGCCGGCGACCCGGGTGTGTTCACCGACTCCACTGGTCGAGGACTGTACGAACTGCCGTACTCCTCCGGCCTTCGCCGCGTCCACCAGGTTGGTGGCCTGGGCGAGTTCGCTCGCGAAGTCCACGCTGGTCTCGGTCATGGGCGGCATCTGCACCGAGAACACCGCGCGGACCCCCTCGACCGCCGGGTCGAGGGAGGCCCGGTCGGAAAGATCCGCCCGCACCAGTTCGGCGCCCAGCGCCTCGATCGCCTGGGCGGGCCGCGCCCCCGGATCGCGTACGAGCGCACGTACGGGCACGTCGGCGGCCAGAAGTGCGCGAGCCGTGGCCCCGCCTTGCTGGCCGGTGGCGCCGGTGACCAGGACGATATCGCTGCTGCTGGGCATGGTTGGTGCTCCTCGCGGACCGGAGAGAGAAAACGGCGGGCCCCGCCGTTTTGCGTACCGCTAAGATATGGCGTGGCCCGCCGTTTAGCAATGAGGGATCATGACCGGACAGCGCTCGGACGCCCGACGCAACTATCAGCGCATCCTCGCCGTCGCCGAAGCCGAGGTCGCCGCGCACGGGGCCGAGGCATCCCAGGAGCAGATCGCCCGCACCGCGGGCGTCGGTTCGGCGACGGTGCGCCGTCACTTCCCCACCCGCCGCGCCCTTCTCGAAGCCGTCTTCCAGGAGCGCATCGAGGGCCTGTGCGAGCGCGCCCAGCGGCTGAGTGCGACCGAGGACAGCCGGACCGCACTCCTGGAGTGGCTCCACTCCTTCGTCCTCTACGCCGTCTCGGCCCGCGGATTCGCCCATATCCTCAGCTACGAGCCCCCCACCGAGAATCCCGCCCCGAACAGCTGTGGCAGCAGAATCGAGGCGGCCGGAACTCCCCTGCTCCAGCGGGCCGTTCGCGACAAGGCGGTCGCACCGCACGTCACCTTCCACGACCTGCTGACCCTGTCCGTCGGCATCGCCCTGGCCACCGAGCACCACCAGGACCCCGATACCCAGGCCGGCCGCCTCTTCCGCCTCGCTGTGGAAGGGCTCAGCCCTGAACAGGGCACAGCCAAGGCGCCCGGGAACTCCGGCTCATCCGGCGTCGCCGGTGACGACTCCTGAGCTTCGGCCCACCGACGCCGCGCCGACGCCCACGCCCTGACCGGACGGGGGCTCAGAAGTCCAGTTCCACGTAGTCGATGTCGGTGAACTCGACCTCCAGGTCGTGGGCGCGGCGGCCGCGGTCCTTGAAGTAGACCTCCTGGAGACCCTCGGCGGCGATCGCCTGGAGCTGCTGCTCGGTGGCACCGGTGGACTGCGCGTCGAACAGGCGGGCCGCGTAGGCGGGGGGCAGGTGCTGGGTGAGGCGGCGCATCCGGCCGTCGTCGGTGGAGCCGGGGGCCGCGGTGAACCCGAACCGGGCACGGGTCTCGATCACGATGCCGCCCGACGTGGCGGCCCGCTTCCGCGCCCGCTGCCGCACGCGGGGCTGCCAGTCCTTGCGGACCTCCTGCTCCAGGCGTGCGGCGAGGTCCTTGCGCGGCCGGCGCAGCGTGCCCTTGACGTAGCGCTCCACCGTGCGCTGGGAGACCCCGAGCCGGGCGGCGACCGCGCGGGTGGAGCCCTTCTCCGTCCTGAGCAGGAACCGCATCCGCGCGCCCGCGCTCTTCGGCAGCGGGCGGGTCGCGGTGGCCGCGCTCGCCCGGTCCAGGCTGTCCTGGATGACGCCCACCGGCTACTCCCCCTCGTCCAGGACCGCGTCGCCGCCCTTGACGTGCCGGGCGGGGTTGTGCTGCTGCTCCAGCAACTCCACTGCCCAGTACAGCGGTTGGGTGCCCTCGTGCTTGACCATCCCCGGGGACACCCCGAGCCGGAAGGTGCCCGGCGCGGGCTTGCCCGCGGTGTCGTAGGGCAGCACGTCCAGGGGCGACGGCCCGGCCGACGGGTAGACGGCGCAGTCCGACAGCACCGCGATCGGCAGCACCGCGTCCGCGCCGAACACCACCGCTCCCGACGGCGGCGGGCCGCCGCTCGTGGCCAGCGCGGTCCTGACGAGCTTGCGGTGCATGTTGACACGGGCGGCGGAGATGACCGCGGCGCGGATGTCGGGCCGCCAGCTCGGGCGTTCCAGCGCCGGCCAGCGCTCGCCGGGCCGGTACTTCGCGCCCTGGGGGCGTTCGCGGAGCTTGCCGATGCCGCCCTTGACCGTCGACTTGATCGCGGACAGCACCGCCGCCATCCCCGGGTCGCCCGCCTTGTGGGTCGCCATCGCGGCGAGGAAGTCGCCGGGTGCCAGGTCGGCGGTCACCCCGAGGTCGGCCATCGTCGCCTTGTACGCCTCCGCCAGGTGCTTGTACCAGGGGTCGAGGTACGGGCCCGCCGCGCGCCGTACCCACGCCTCGACCGGGTCGAGCCGCACCGGCAGCCGGTACGTGTCGATCAGCTCCTGCGCGTACGCCACCGTCGGGGTGGCGTACCAGGCAGGGCCCTCGGGGCGCCGGCCGTGCGGGGTGAACGGTGACGGCAGCCGCGGGTCCAGCTCGATCCCGGACAGGTCCACCAGCCAGCAGCCGGGCACCGTCTTGTCGAACCGCGGCGACCGTACGTACTCGGGTCCGGACAGGCCCACGACCAGGCGGTTGGCGGCGGCGAGGAACGCGGTGTTCACGTCGATGCCGACCGCGAACTGCCGCGCGCACTCGGCGTCGGTGAGCAGTTCGGTGGCGCGGACCCAGTCGTACGCCTCCTCGTCGAGGACCTCGGCCGGGGTGCGCTCGTGGGTACGGGGGTGGAGCGCCGCGACGACCGGGTGTTCGTCCGGGGCCTCCGGCGGCGCCGGGTCCACCGCCACGGTCAGCGAGCCCGGTACCGGACCCGACACCCATGCGCCGGTCGCGTCGTCGCGGACCGCCCGCGTCGGCGGCCGCAGCGCCGCCATCAGTTCGAGGCCGGCGACCGCGGTGGACCCGCGCGGGGTCAGCACGCGGGCCGCGTACGCCGAGAGCGCCCGGGCGAGTTCCGCCGGCGGCAGTTGGTCGGCCTCGCCCCAGGCACGCGCGTCGAGCGCGCCCCACGGCAGCACCGCGAACTGCACGCACTGCCGTTCGCCGCCCACGGCCGGCCGGTAGACGCGTGCCCACGGCCCGAAGCCGCGCTGGGTGAGCCGCCACTTCGCCTTGCCGATCTGCCGTACGACCTGGTGGTCCTCCGGCAGCCGCATCGAGCGCCGGTCCTCCAGCCGCTCGGGCAGGCCCAGTCGACCGGCCGCCTCGGTGGTGAGCACGACCAACGGGTCGGAGTCCTTGCCCGAGTGGTGCAGTCGGGCCGCGCCGAGCCTGGCCTCCGCGAGGGTCCACTCGACCAGTTCGGGCAGCGTGCCCGCAGGGCACTGCAGCACCAGCCCGCCGGCGCAGTACAACTGGCCGTCGCCGTCCAGGACACCGAGCGGGCCGTGCGCGAAGCGGGGGTCGGCGGCGGCCCGGGCCGGTGCCGGGGCTGTCGCGGGCGTGGCGGGTGGCCGCTTCGGCGCGGGGCGCCGCGCGGGCGCCGACCGGGCCATGGGAGTGCGCGGCGCGGGTGCGGGGGCGGCGGCCGGGGCAGGAGCCGGCGCGGGCGGCGGGGTGGGCGGCGGCGCGGCGGCCTCCGGGCCGGCGGACGCCTCCAGGTCGCCCGACGAAGCGGGCGCGGGTGCGGGGAAACGAGCCGCGAGGCCCTCCAGCAGCCGGGCGTACGCGGCACGCTGCGGCGGACGGGGCTCGCTCAGCCCGGCCTCCCAACGGCCCACCGCCTCCCGCCGGGTGTCCACCGCCCCGGCGATCTGTGCCTGGCTCAGCCCGGCCGCCTCCCGCAGCCGCTTCCGCTCGGCGGGCGGCGGCAGATCGTCCGAGGGGACACGCTCCAGCAGCGCGTCGACCGCGCTGAACAGCTCGTTCTCCGTGGGCACAGGACTCACCTCCGCGCCCACCCTAGCCACACCGCACACCGGATCGCGTCCGAATCGCTCAGCGCCCGCCGAAGATCCGCCCCCGGCCGCCGAAGATCCGCCCCCGACCGAGCCAGGGCGCGCCCCCATGGGGCCGTGCGGCGGTGAACCGGGGCGTGCCGTGGGTGGGGCTCTCGGCATCTCGACTCGCCGGTTCCGCTCCGCCTGCCACGAACCCCAGATCCAGTGCTCAGGCCGTTGCCTTGTCCGGCAGGCCGAAGAGCGGCAAGCAGGGCCGGAGACCGGCGACCGTGACAGAGACACGCTGGTGCATCTCCCACCTGGCCCGGGTCAGCCGCAGGCGGCGCATCGTCATGCGGCGACCTCGAACCGCCAGCTGTTCAACGCCGTCGGGTTCGTATCCCAGCTTCTCGGACACGGTGAACGATGAGGCGTTGTCCTCGAAGGCCCCCGACAGCGCGTCGGCAGCACCCAGCCCGACGAACGCCAGATGCAGCGCGGCCGCACGCATCTCGGTTCCGATTCCCTGCCGCTGATGGCGCATGCCCAGCCAGGAGGCGGTGCTGACCTGCCTCAGCGCAGCGAAGTCACGGGCGGCGATGGACTGCAGGCCGACCACCCGGCCGTCTTTGAAGACGGAGAGGTTCAGATCCCAGTTGTCCCCGGTCCAGTTCCCCCGCCGCAGCCAGTGGTGCCGCACTACCGAACGCGCCCTCTCGGCAGGCGGCAGATCCGTCCAAGGCACGATGAACGGCATCCTGTCGGGCTCGTGGATGCCCCCGGCCGCCAGGTCGGCCAGTTCACCCAGCTCCTCCTCGGAGGGCAGCCGCAATTCCAGGCGGGGAGTGGTCAGCCGCAGGCCCAGCAGGGGCCAGTGATCCATCAGCATGGTCCAGTGTCCGGTTCCGCCAGGACCGAACGCATCCCGTTTTCCGCCTCGGTCGTGGTCCTCCGCCGAGCGCCGGCCGGCCACCTGGGTCACCGGCGGAGCCGGGGCGCGAGCACCGCGCGCACGACTTTGGCCACGCTGCTCGTGTCGGGTCCGTCCCCGTCGCCGGGTCGTCCCCGGCGCCGGGTCGTCCCCGGCGCCGGGTTCGGGTTCGGGCACGCACTGAAGCTGCGACAGCAGTTGGTCGGTCGACCGGCAGAGCGGGACGAACACGCCGGCCACCGGGTCGACCAGCTCGAACTGCGGCCGGCGGTGCTGGAGCGGCGGAAGCGACCGGCACGGGCCGCACCGTGCCGTCATCGAGGCGGGACGGTGCCGCCGGTGCCGCCGGCGCCGTCCGGTCGGCCCGAACGTCCTTCGGGTAGGCCGGTCGGGCGGCCGGTCGGCGGAAGGTCGGGCGTCGTACGGTCAGCCCCCGACCCAGCCCTGTCGCTTGCCGAACTGCACCAGGCCCTCCCGCACCGCGACGATCTGCCGTCCCGTCAACTCCGGTACGCAGCCCAGCAGAAGCTCGGTCAGCTCAGCGCCGTACTCGGTCGCGCCCAGCACGTCGCACGTCTTCTCCTCGCCGTCCGGGGCCGGCGAGCCGGTCGCCGTGCTCGCCTGCGCGGGCGACGTCCGCTGCCCCGGCACGAGTGCCCGCACCGGCGGGCTCCCCGCCTCCCGCGCGAGCCGCACCTCGGAAGCCTTCGGCCCGCGCTCGCCGTCCTCGACCTCGAACTCCACGGCCAGCCCCGAGTGCACGGACGACTCCGGAATCAGCAGGTCGTTCACGTGCAGGAAGACGTCGTCGCCACCGCGGTCCGGGGCGATGAAACCGTACCCGCGCGTCCCGTCGAACCGGATCACCCGACCGACAGCCATCCTCTGCCCCCCATGACCGAGATTCCACCGGTGTCCCGCCCGACACACTAGGCGAGTTCCCGACCGCACGTCCGCCACTTCACCGACGCGGCTCAACACGGCGGCGGGCAGCGGAAATCCGACGAACGGGCCGCGGCCACCCCGGTCACTCCGGCTCGATGAGCTGATCCGCCTCCGCCCGGTAGCTCCTGAGGTCCTCCGGATCGAGGAAGGCGGTCAGGGCACCGCAGGACAGGCATGCCCGGCCCCGGCGCGCCATGTACTCCGGGCGCGGCCTGAGCGCCCCGGGCCGCCGGAACCGCAAGGTGGGGTGGCGCTGGTCACCGACCCTGTTGTCCGTCATCAACTCACCGAGCGGCCCCAGTTCCCCCGCCCCGCACACTCCACATCGCAACATGCCACCGAGCCTACGTACGTCCGCACCCGCGCCTGAGGCCGCCGGGTCCAGCTACGGTTCCGGCTTCAGCTACGGCTCCGGCTCCCGCGTGGCTGTGGACGTTGATGACGGTTCCGTCCGGTGCTCGGACGAAGAAGCTCCGGCCCTCCGCGATGTCCTCGGCCACCACGTTTGGGCATGATCCCGCGGATCGTCATGCCCAGCACTGTAGTGGGACGCCCGCGGGCCGTCGCCGCACCCAGCCGGTGCTGCGCGCCGCGCGGGGAGATCCCGGTACCCGGCCGGGTCCGCCGCCGCGGCAATGTCCAGTCAACTGCCCAGTGTGCGACCGAGGACCGTCTTGTTATGTTCGGCGGAAGCCGAACTCGACGTTGGAGCAGCATGTCTTCCGTGGAAAGTCAATGGTGCCGCCGCTATGTCCCCGCACAGAACCCGACCGCGCGCCTCGTCTGTCTCCCCCACGCCGGCGGATCGGCGCCCTTCTTCCACCCGGTGGCGACGGCGCTCGGCCGCGAGGTCGACGTGGTCGCGGTGCAGTACCCGGGCCGCCAGGACCGCCGTACCGAGCCGCCGATCACCGACATGTCCGTGCTCGCCGACCGGATGGCCGAGATCCTGCGCGAGGACGACGGACTCCCGCTGACCTTGTTCGGACACAGCCTCGGTGCCGTCCTCGCCTTCGAGACCGCCCGCCGGCTGGAGGCCGAGGGCCGGCCGGTGGCGCGGATCGTCCTGTCCGGGCGCCGCGGGCCGTGCACGCACCGGGACGAGGCGCTGCACCTGCTCGACGACGCCGGGCTGATCGCCGAGCTGCGCTCGACGAGCGGCACCCTGTCCATCCTGCTCGACGACGAGGAGCTGATGCGGGCCGCGCTGCCGGCACTGCGCGCCGACTACCAGGCCGTCGAGTGCTACACCTGCGATACGGCGGCGAGCGTCAACTGCCCCGTCACGGTGCTCACCGGTGATCAGGACCCCAAGGTCACGCTCGACGAGGCGCGCCAGTGGGCGCGGCACACCACCGGCGGGTTCGAGTTCGAGGTGTACCCGGGCGGGCACTTCTTCCTGACCCGGCACATCGAGCCGATCCTCGGCCTGCTGCGCGGGCACCTCACCGGGACGTCCGCGACCTTGTCGTAGCCGCGGCGCGGGCGGCGATCCGGACGGCGCCGACCGCCGAAGGGGTCGCGGAGCAGCTTCGCCACCCCCCGTGGTGGCTTCTGGCCAGAGAGTGGCCGGTGAAGCTAAGGTGATCCGCGCTTGTTCACCGGAGCAGATCACCATGGGGGCTTCACCGTATGACTGACTCGCCTGAGGTCTCCGGCGCCGTACTGCCCGGCTATCCCGAGCCGTTGTGGATTCAGGCGGTCAACGTGATCCGCGGCGAGATCGACCGCGGGGTGCTGCAACCCGGCGGCCGGCTGCCGCCCGAGCGCGAGCTGTGCCGCCAGTTGGGTATCAGCCGGGTGACCTTGCGCAAGGCGCTGGGCAGCCTGGTCGAGGCCGGTGTGCTGAACCCGTCGCACGGGCGCGGCTGGTACGTCGCCCGGAACGCGCAGAAGAAGGAGTGGCCCAACAGCCTGGAGTCGTTCAGCGAGACGGCGACCCGGATGGGCCTCACCCCGCACTCGAAGGTGCTGCGCGCCGAGACGAGTCCGGCCAGCATCGACGAGGCGGAGCAGTTGGGCATCGCCCCGGGCACCCCGCTGTTCCGGCTGGAGCGGGTGCGGTTCCTGGAGGGCGTGCCGATAGCGCTGGACCTGACCCGGCTGCGGCGGGCGCTGGTGCCGGACATCGAGGAGGTCGACTTCCAGGACCGTTCGCTGTACTCGACGCTGTCGGCGGCCGGGGTGGAGCCGGTGCGCGCGGACAGCACCATCGAGGCGACGAAGGCCGACGAGCGGGCGGCCGAGCACCTCGATCTGGCGCCCGGCGACCCGGTGCTCGTGATGCGGCAACTGGCGCTGAGCGCGCAGCAGGAGCCGCTGTTCGTCTCCACGATCCAGTACGCGGGCGACCGCTACCGGCTGCGCACGTCGTTCGCCCGGTCGTAACGGCGCCCGCCGCGCGCGCCTCGTTCACGAGGACGTAGCCGCGTACGTCGTCCGCGCGGTGGTCACACGTACGTCGTCCGCGCGGTCGCCGGCGAAGGACCCGGCCACGGCCGCCCGGGTCAGAACAGCACGACGCCCTTGACGAAGTCGGGCCCGGCCTCCTCCATCATGCGGAACGCCTCGTCCACGTCGTCGAGCCCGAACCGGTGGGTGATCAGCGGTTCGTAGCTGAAGCGGCGCTCGGCGACCAGGTCGAGGGCCTGGCGCATCGCGGCGAGCAGGCGGGTGCGGTCGGGGCAGAAGCCGTTGACGACGGTGACGGCCTTGTACCAGAGGTCCATGTCCATCTTCGCGTCGCCGGTGTGGTGGTAGCCGACGACGCACAGGGTGCCGAACGGGCGGACCAGGCTGCCCGCGGTCTTCAGCCCGCCGGTGGCCCCGGTCGCCTCCAGGACGATGTCCAGCCGCGCGTCGGTGGCACGGCTGGTCCCGGTGCGGTATTCCGCCGGCAGTTCGTCGGGGGCGAAGACCAGGTCGGCGCCGAGGGCGAGCGCGCGCCGGCGGCGGGCCGGGTCGGGGTCCACGCCGACGAGCAGGCCGGGGGCGTGCCGTTTGGCGAGCTGGACGAGGCCGAGCCCCATGAAGCCGAGGCCGACCACGGCGACGTGGGCGCCGGGGGCGATCGGGGTGCGGGACAGAGCCTCTTCGAGGGTCGCGACGGGTTCGCCGATGGCGTGCGCCGGTTCGATGCCTGCCGGTACCGGCAGGACCGCGTTCGCGTCCAGCACCGCGCGGGTCGCGAATCCGTCGCCGCCCAGCCCGGTCACCAGGTCGCCGGGCTGCCAGCGGGCGGCGTCGCGTCCCGTGGCGACGACCCTGCCGACCATCTCGTGGCCGAGCCGCACCGGCGGGCCGGCCGGGTCGTGGGTGAGCCACGGCCCGATGTCCGAGGTGCACACTCCGCAGGCCAGTACGTCCACCAGCACCTGACCGTCGCCGGGGGCCGGGTCGTCGGCGGTGACGACCTCGGAGGTGCGGGGGCCGATCAGTTGACTGAACTTCATACGAGTCTCCTGTCTGAGTGGTGCGGGTCAGTGTAGCCATCTGGTTCTAAGTGGTAAGCCCCCATGCAAGGCGATCATGGCCGAATCAGCCATCCCACTTGTCCGGTTTTTCGACCAAACATCATGATTATGGGTCGAGTTCCCGCCGCGTTACCCGCTGTTCGACCCCTAGACAGGGCCGCTCTTCGGAATAAGATGTCGGCAAGTGGTATGCGTTTGGCACACCATCATTGGCGTCCGGAGAAGGTGAGGTATGCATGGACGACTCCATGCGAGTCTCCAGTGCGGACCTGTCGGCGGTTGTCGTCGGGGCCGGCTCGCAGGGCAGGGTGCACGCCCTCGGCTATCTCGCCACCCCCGGGGTGGCGCTGACCGGTCTCGCCGACGTGGACACCGCGTCCGCCGAGGCGCTGGCCGCCGAACTCGAAGTGCCCGCCGTCCACCGCGACTTCCACGAACTGCTCGCGGCCACCCGGCCGGACCTGGTCAGCGTCTGCACGCCGCCGGCGCTCCACCTCGAAGTGGTGCGGGCGGCGATCGCGGCGGGCGCCCGGGCGATCCACTGCGAGAAGCCCATGGCGCTCAGCTACGGCGACGCCGTCGCCATGGTGACCGCCGCCGCCGACGCCGGGGTGCAGCTCACCTTCAACCTCCAGCGGCGCTTCGAGGCGGTGCATCGGCAGGCCCGGGAGTGGATCGCGCAGGGCGAGATCGGCGACGTGGTGACCGTCGAGGGGTACTGCCCCAACCTCTTCGACTGGGGCACCCACATCCTCGACCTCATCCTCTTCCACCGGCAGGACGCCGCCCCGGAGTGGGTGCTGGGCCAGATCGACGTCTCGGTGAACCGCTACGTGTACGGCGTCTTCACCGAGACCGCCTCACTGACCCAGGTGGGCTGGGCGGACGGGGTACGGGCGGTGGTCTCCACCGGCCGCGAACCGCACACCTCCGCGCTCAACCTGGAGAACGGCCTCGGACTGATCGTCCAGGGCACCCGGGGGCGGGCCGACATCCGCGGCGCCCGCACCCTGCTGCGGCGCTTCGGCAAGGACGACCTGCTGCGCGAGTCGCCGTTCGACACCGACTCCCGTACCTGGGACCGCGGTGTGGACCCCGCGATCGTCGCCGGGACCGCCGACGCGATCCGCGACCTGGTCGCGTCGCTGCGGACCGGCAGCCGGCCGGCGCTGCACGCCGAACACGCGCTGCGCGGGGCCGAGTTGATCTTCGCCACCTATGAGAGCAGCAGGTCCAGGCGGCGCGTGGCGCTGCCGCTGGACCGGATGGACAACGCCCTGACCAGCGGGCGCGCAGAGGGCTTCTGGAGCCCTACCGGTGAATTGCGCTCCACCTACTGAATCGAGCCTGCGCATGCAGATATCCCAGCCCCGCCATGTCCGGGCCGGCCACCCCGCGAGGCCCGCCGCCCGGGCCGCCGGGCACCGCGCCCGTGCCGCGGCCCCGGCCGGCCGCCCCGCAGGGCCGACCGCCCTCGCCGTGATCAGCGGCGACGACGTGTACGAGGACCTGTTCACCGCGGCCTCCGTGCTGCAGAGCACGCTGACCGAGGAGGGTTTCGCGACCCGCACCGGGCTCGGCACCGCCCCGCTGGACGGCGCGGCCGACGCGGACGTGATCGTCCTGTACACCGCGCTGGGCCGTTTCACCACCGGTCAGCGCCAGGCGCTGGCGCGGGCGGTGCACGGCGGCTGCGGCCTGGTCGCGCTGCACTCCACCACGGTCCTCGCCTCGCCGCCGGACCGGTTGGACGCGGGCGACCGGCTGCTCGCCGAGCTGATCGGCGGCCGCTACCTCTCGCACGGGCCGCTCCCGCACGAGAGCCGGTTCGAGGTGCGGCTCGACCCGGACCACGAACTGACCGCGGGCATACCGCCGTTCGAGGTGACCCACGAGCACTACGAACTGGCGACGGCGGACGACGCTCAGGTGGTCGCCTGGCGCGAGACCGCCACCGGCACCGAACCCCTGCTGCACACCCGGCAGTACGGCCAGGGCCGGGTCTGCTACCTCCAACTCGGCCACGACATGCGGATCTGGGGTGAGCCCGCGATGCGCGAGCTGGTGCGGCGCGCCGCCCGCTGGGCCTGTCGACCCGATCGTGAAGGCGAGTGACCGGTGCGCACGCTGCTACGGAAGATCGCCTTCTACCTGCTCACCGCCTGGGCGGCGATCAGCCTCAACTTCCTCATCCCGCGGATCATGCCGGGCAACCCGGCCGACAACCTGATCCAGCAGTTCCACGGCAAGCTCAGCCCCTCCGCGGTGCACGCGCTGCGGGTGCTGTTCGGCCAGTCCGACCAGAACCTCTGGCAGCAGTACGTCAGTTACTGGCACAGCGTCTTCACCGGTGACTTCGGCACCTCCTACGCCTACTACCCGTCGAAGGTCAGCACGGTGCTCGGGCAGAGCATGTACTGGACGCTGATCCTGGTGACGATCTGCACGGTGCTCGGCTTCGTCATCGGCACCGCGCTGGGCATGCTGGCCGGCTGGAAGCGGGGCAGCTGGCTGGACTCACTGGTGCCGGTCACGACGTTCCTGTCGTCGATCCCGTACTTCTGGTTCGCGATCATCATGGTCTATCTCTTCGCGATCACCTTCAAGTGGTTCCCGCTGTCCGGCGGTTACGCGCTCGACCAGCACATCGGGCTGAACAGCGGCTTCATCGGCAGCGCGATCAACTACGCGGTGCTGCCGGCCGTGACCATCACCGTGGCGTCGATCGGCGGCTGGCTGATCGGCATGCGCAACATGATGGTCACCACGCTCAGCGAGGACTACGTCCGGCTCGCCGAGGCCAAGGGCCTGTCGAAGCGGCGGGTGATGTACACCTACGCGGCGCGCAACGCGATGCTGCCGTCGCTGTCGGGCTTCGCGATGTCCCTGGGCTTCGTCATCGGCGGCTCCATCGTCACCGAGGTCGTCTTCAACTACCCCGGCATCGGATCGGTGCTCTTCAAGGCCGCGCAGGCGGCCGACTACCCGCTGATGTCGGCGATCTTCCTGCTGATCACGGTGCTGGTACTCGTCGCCAACCTCGTCGCGGACATCGCGTACGTCTTCCTCGACCCGAGGACAAGGGAGAGCTGATCATGGCCCTGCAACCCGCTGCCCTGGCCGAGTCCGACGCCGCTGTCCCCGACACCGCCGGCACCGACCCCGCGGCCGAGTCCTCCGGTGGTCCCGACCGTCTCTGGCTGCGCCTGCTGCGCTCACCGCTGACCCTGACCGGTCTGGTGATCGTGCTGATCTTCGTGGTGCTGGCCGTCGTCGCGCCGTGGATCTCGCCGTACGACCCGTCGTCGGTGAGCGACACCACGCTCGCCGGGCCGTCCGGCTCGCACTGGCTGGGCACCACGCAGAACGGCCAGGACGTCCTGTCGCAGATGCTCTACGGCGCCCGCGCCTCGATGCTGGTCGGCATCGGCGCCGCCGTGCTCACCACCGTGCTGTCGGTGGCGGTGGGCGTGACCGCCGGCTACGTCGGCGGGCTCGGTGACGAGGTGCTGTCGCTGCTGGCCAACGTGTTCCTGGTGCTGCCGAGCCTGCCGCTGACCATCATCCTGGCCGCGTACCTGCCGCACAGCGGCTCGCTCGGCATCATCCTGGTCATCACCGTGACCGGCTGGGCCTGGGGCGCCAGGGTGCTGCGCGCGCAGACCCTGTCGCTGCGCAAACGGGACTTCGTGGAGGCCGCGCGCGCCACCGGCGAGCCCACCTGGCGGATCATCGTCAAGGACATCCTGCCCAACCAGGTGGCGGTGATCGCCGCGTCCTTCCTGGGCACGGTGACGATGGCCATCCTCACCCAGGCCAGCCTGGCGTTCCTGGGCCTGGCCGACGTCACCCAGTGGTCGTGGGGGACGATCCTGTACTGGGCGCAGACCGGCAGCGCGCTGCTGACCGGTGCCTGGTGGTGGTTCGTACCCGCAGGGCTGGCGATCGCGGTGCTCGGCACCGCGCTGTCCCTGGTCAACTTCGGCATCGACGAGTTCATCAACCCCCGGCTGCGGCAGGCCGGCATCGGCACCAAGAAGGCCCAGCGCGGCCAGGTGTCGGCGAAGCGGACCCGCCGCGTCAAGCACCAGGGCCCGCGGGTGCGCCGGCCGGCCCCCACCCCGTTCACCCAGGACAGCACCGACGTCGTGCTGGACGTGCGCAACCTGCGGGTGGAGTACGTCGGCGAGGGCGGCGCCCGCACCCCGGCGGTCAGCGACGTGTCGTTCCGGCTGCGCCGCGGCGAGGTGCTCGGCATCGCGGGCGAGTCCGGCTCCGGCAAGTCCACCCTCGCCTACGCCATCACCCGACTGCACAAGCCGCCGGCCGAGATCAGCCAGGGCGAGGTCCACTACACCGGCCCGGACGGCGGCACCGTCGATGTGCTGGCCATGGACGACGCCGAACTGCGCGGATTCCGCTGGGAGGAGCTGTCCATCGTCTTCCAGTCGGCGATGCACGCGCTCAACCCGGTGCTGCGGATCGGCGCGCAGATCGAGGACGTCATCGTCGCCCACCGGCCGAAGATGAACGCGCCCGAACGCGCCGCCCGGGTGATCGAGTTGCTCGGCATCGTCGGTATCCCGGCCGACCGCGCCAACTCCTACCCGCACGAACTTTCCGGCGGGATGCGGCAGCGCGCGATGATCGCCGTCGGGCTGGCACTGGACCCCGAGATCATCGTGATGGACGAGCCGACCACCGCGCTCGACGTGGTGATCCAGCGCCAGATCATCGAGAAGATCATGGAGCTCAAGGACCGGCTCGGCTTCTCGGTCGTCTTCATCACCCACGACCTGTCGCTGCTGATCGAACTCTCCGACACCATCGCGGTGATGTACGGCGGCAAGGTCGTCGAGATGGCGCCGGCCGACGACTTCTACCGCCGTCCGCAACACCCCTACAGCCGCGGGCTGCTGGCGTCCTTCCCCACCCTCGGCGGGCCCAAGCGGGAGCTGACCGGTATCCCCGGCTCCCCGCCCGACCTGCGCCGGCTGCCGACCGGGTGCGCCTTCCGGCCGCGCTGCCCACACGCGTTCGACGCCTGCGCCACGCAGGTGCCGCCGCTGTACCAGGTGGGCGGACCCGGCGGCGGCACCGGGCTGGCAGCCTGCCTGCTGCACGCCGACGCCGCATCCGGGGCGAAGGCCGGCGCCGCGGAACCCGGTGCCGCCGGCCCCGGCACGGCGCGGCCCGCGCACCCCGAGACGACCCCGAACGAACTGGCGACAGGTGAGACCCGATGAGCGCTGAGACCACGGCCACGGCGGCCACCGGCGCCGGTGGCACCGGCGGCACCGCCGCCGAGCGGCCCGTGCTGGAAGCCGTCCACGTGACGAAGCACTTCCCGGTGCGCGGCGGACTGCCGGTGCGCGGCGCCGAGCGCAAGGTGGTGCACGCCGTCGAGGACGTGTCCTTGCGGCTGTACGCGGGCCGGATCACCGCGCTGGTCGGCGAGTCCGGCTCGGGCAAGTCCACCCTCGCCCGGCTGCTCGCCCAGCTCTACCCGCTCACCAGCGGGGAGGTGCGGCTGCACGGCGAGCCGGTCCGGGCGCTGCGCGGCCGGGCCTTCCGCGACCACGTGCGCAAGGTCCAGCTGATCCTCCAGGACCCGTTCGGCTCGTTCAATCCGGTCGCGACGATCGCCGGCACCCTGAAGCGGGCGGTCGCGCTGCACCACCCGGGCAAGCACGGCAAGGACCGGACCGCGGTCATCGACGACCTGCTGACCCAGATCAACCTGGTGCCGCCGCGGCAGTTCACCGCGAAGTACCCGCACGAGCTGTCCGGCGGGCAGTTGCAGCGGCTGTCCATCGCCCGCGCGCTGGCGGCCGACCCCGAGGTGTTCCTCGCCGACGAGCCGGTCTCCAGCCTCGACGTCTCCATCCGGCTGGGCATCCTCAACCTGCTGCGCCGCCTCACCGAGGAACGCAACGCGGCGATGCTCTACGTCACCCACGACATCGCCTCCGCCCGCTACTTCGCCACCGACACCGCGGTGATGTACGCCGGCCAGGTGGTCGAGTCCGGCCCGTCGGAGGCGGTGACGCAGCAGGCGGCGCACCCGTACACGCAGTTGCTGATCGCGTCCGCGCCGGACCCGTCGCGGGTCGGGGCCGACCGGGTCCGGGACATCGGGCAGCCGCCCAGCCTCATCAACCCGCCGTCCGGCTGCCGGTTCCACCCGCGCTGCCCGTACGCGATGGAGCGGTGCGCCGGACAGGTGCCGGAGCCGTTCGAGCTCTCCCCCGGCCACACCGCCCGGTGCTGGCTGTACGCCGACGACCCCGAGGCCCGCGCCAGGCGCGCGGACAACGCGGAGGCCGTCGCGAACCTCACCGCACCCGTGGCCGAGGTCGCCACCGCGACCGGCAGCGCCACCGCCACCGCGCCCACCCCCGCCACCGCACCGGCGCCGGCGACCGCCGCCACGCCCGACTCGCCGGACGCATCCGACACTCCGGACGCACCCGCCTCCTGATCTCCCCAGGGCCGCACCCCGCCGGCCCGCACGTAGCTCATCCGCTGTCCCTACTTCCAAGGAGCAGACGCACGTGACCACTTCACAGTCGCCCCTCGCGTCCGGCATGACCAGACGCGGCGTCCTCGCAGGTGCGCTGGCAGGCGCCGGCACCCTCGCGCTGTCCGCCTGCCAGCCGTCCGGCGGCGGCAGCTCGGGCGGCAGCGACACGCTCACCGTGGCCGCCCAAGCCGACAACCTCACGCAGGTCTTCAACCCGTTCCTGGAGAACACCGCCCAGGGACTGACCTACACCAGCCCCGGGTCCGGCGGCTTCATCTACGAGCCGCTCGTCCAGATCAACACCGTCAACATCGGCCATGACCTGCCCTGGCTGGCGAAGTCCTGGCGCTGGTCGAACAGCAACAAGACGCTGACGCTGGAACTGCAGACCGGTGTGAAGTGGACGGACGGCACGGCGTTCTCCGCCGACGACGTGATCTTCACGTACACCCTGCTGAAGCAGAACGGGGCGCTCAACCTGGGCGGCGTCAAGTTCAGCACGGTCACCTCGCCGAGCCCCGCGCAGATCGTCTTCACCTTCGACGTGCCGTCCGAGCAGTTCTTCACCGAAGTGGTGTCGGTCCCGATCGTCAGCAAGCACATCTGGTCGACGGTCAAGAACCCGGTCACGTACACCGACAAGAACCCGGTCGGCACCGGCCCGTACAAGCTCGACGAGTTCTCCCCGCAGAGCTTCACGCTGGTGCGCAACGAGGAGTACTGGCAGCCGAAGGCGCAGATCAAGTCGCTGCGGTTCGTCGCGTACAAGGACAACGAGAGCATGACGAACGCGCTCGTGCAGGGTCTGGCGGACTGGGGCGGCACGTACATCGCCAACGCCGACAGGACGTACCTCAGCCGCAGCAAGCACAACAACTACTGGGCGCCGCTGGCCGGGACCGACGGCCTGATCCCCAACCTGGAGCGCTGGCCGCTGAGCGACATCGCGGTCCGCAGGGCGATCAGCCTCGGGGTGAACCGCAAGCAGGTCGGCGCGGCCACCGCCTCCCCGCCGGCCACCAGCGTCACCGGGCTGCCGATGCCCGCGTACACCTCGTCGATCGCGCCGCAGTACAAGGGCGTCGACTTCACCCAGGACGTGGACAAGGCGCACCAGACGCTGGCCGGCGCCGGCTACACCAAGGGCGGCGACGGCTACTACCGCAAGGGCGGGAAGCGGCTGGAGTTCTCGATCACCTTCCCGTCGGCGTACACCGACATCGCCTCCCGGGTGCAGGTGCTGATCTCCCAGCTCAAGGACATCGGCATCAAGCTCACCATCGACACCACCACGGTGAACGACATCAACACCCGCACCGCCAAGGGTGACTTCGACTCCACGATGGGCTACCCGGTGAACTCCGCGCCGCGGGCGTTCTCCTACTACTACGACACCATCAACCCGAATCTGTACTTCCCGATCGGCAAAGCGACGCCGACGTACCAGAACATCGAGCGGTTCCAGAGCGCGGAGGCGGCGGAGCTGTTCAAGGAGTACCCGAAGGCGACCACGGACGCCCAACGGCAGCAGATCCTGGACGGGATCGAGAAGCTCTTCGTGGAGAACCTGCCGTGGATACCGATGTTCTACTGGGGCAGCTACGGCAACTGGAGCACCGCGAAGGCGACCGGCTTCCCCACGCCGCAGGACCCCTACTTCAGCCCGGTGCCCAACCCGGTGGTCGCGCTGCGGCTGAAGCCGGTCTGATCCGCCGCGGCCCGCGCACCGCACCGCGGGCCGCGCACCCGCACCGCCCACCCGGCCCGCACCGCGCGCCCACTCCGATCCACCCGCCCCGTGCGATGGCGCCGGGCACCCCGATCCCGTTTTCTGCCGCACCCCCGCGAGGAGAGCCATGTCCCACCTGACGACGCCGAGAGCCATGGTCGTCGTGAACGGCGACGACACCCACCACGACCTGCTCAGTGCCGCCGGAGTCTTCCAGCAGCTCGGTGTCGAGGCCGGGTTCGCCACCCGCAAGGCCATGGGCACCAGCCGGTTCGTCGATCCGCGGCCGGAGACGGCCGAGGCGGACGTCTACCTCTTCTACACCGCGGGCGGGCACTTCGCGACCGGCCAGCAGCAGGCGCTGGCCGACGCGGTGCGGGCCGGCAAGGGGCTGGTCGGGGTGCACGGCGCCAACATCCTCGGCTGGCAGGGCGACGGCCTGGACCCGGCCGACCGCCCGCTGTTCGAGTTGCTCGGCAACCGCTACCTCTCGCACGGGCCGGGCCACCACGAGGGCCGGCACACCATCGAGATCGTCGCGGAGCACCCGATCACCGCGGGCGTCACCGACTTCGAACTCTTCGACGAGTACTACGAGTTCGAGCTCGCCGACGAGGACGTGACGGTGCTCGCGCAGCGGCACCGGGCGGACGGCGCGGTCATCCCGGTGCTGTACGCCCGCGAGGTCGGGGCCGGCCGGGTGGTCTACCTGGCGCTCGGCCACGACATGCGTTCCTGGGGCGAGCCGCCGGTGCGCGCCCTGGTCCGGCAGGCGCTGCTGTGGGCGGCCGGCCGTGACTGAGACGACGAGCGCCGGCCCCGCGCGGCCGGCCGGAGGAGGAGACATGGCAGCCGGTATCGGCGTCATGATGTACACGGTGCTCGACCAGGCACGCGCCGACCTGGAGGGCACCCTGGCCCGGCTGGCGGAGCTGGGCTACCTGGGCATCGAGACCTACGGGCTGGTGGAGCACTTCGGGTCGGCCCGGGTCAGGGACGCCATCGCGGCGGCCGGGCTCACCCTCACCAGCGCGCACACCCCGTTCCCGGCCGGAGCGGACGCCGAGCGGCTGCTGGACCAGAACCAGGAGCTCGGCGCCGAGGTCCTGGTGTGGAGCATGGAGCGCGAGGAATTCGACTCCCCCGACGCGATCCGGCGCGGCGTGGCGCGGGTCAACGAGGCCGCCGAGCGCGCGGCCGGCCGCGGCATGCGGATCGCCTACCACAACCACTTCGCCGAGTTCAGCCAGGAGTTCGGCGGCCGCTCGGCGTACGACCTGCTGCTGGAGCTGCTCGACGACCGGGTGCTGGTCGAACTCGACGCCTACTGGACGGTGATGGGCGGCGCCGACCCGGCGCAGGTGCTGGCCGGGCTGGGCGAGCGGGCGCGCTTCGTGCACGTCAAGGACGGACCGGCGCTCTCCTACGAGGACGACGTGATGGTGCCGATCGGGGAGGGCCGGATCGACTGGACCCGCACCCTGACGACGCCGTCGGGTCCGCGCTGGCACATCGTCGAGCTGGAGCGGCTGCACATCGACACGTTCGAGGCGCTGCGCCGCTCCTACGCCCATCTGGTCGGCCACGGGCTGTCCCGTGGCGCGGTCGTCCCGGCGCCGACCGAGGAGCAGGCATGAGGGTGCTGTTCCTCGGCGGTGCCGGGATGATCGGTTCGGCGGCGGCCGCACGGGCCGCGGCCCAGGGCGCGGACGTGACGATCGTGACGCGCTCGGAGCCGGTGCGGGCGGTCGCCGACGGCGTACGGCAGTTGCGGGCGGACGTCCGCGATCCGGCGGCGCTGAAGGCGGTGCTGCGCGACGAGGAGTTCGACGCGGTCGTCAACTGGGTCGGCTTCACCCCCGACGACGTGCGGGCGCATCCGGAGCTGTTCACCGGCCGGACCGGGCAGTATGTCTTCATCAGTACCTGCTCGGTCTTCGGCCGGCCGGTGCCGCACCTGCCGATCACCGAGTCCAGCCCGCGCCGCCAGCCGGTCTTCGGCTACGCGCGGGACAAGATCGCCTGCGAGCTGCTGCTGGAGGACGCCTACCGCGACACCGGCTTCCCGCTGACGATCGTGCGGCCCTTCCACACCTACGACCGCACGGTGGTCCCGGTGCTCGCCGGGTGGACGGCGATCGAGCGGATGCGCGCGGGGCGGCCGGTGGTGGTGCACGGCGACGGCACGTCGCTGTGGTCCCTCACCCACGCCCGGGACTTCGCGCGGGCTTTCGTGGCGCTGCTCGGCCTGGACCACGCGGTCGGCGAGAGCGTCAACGTGGTCAGCGGCGACATCCTCACCTGGGACCAGATCCATCTCACCCTGGCCACGGCGGCCGGGGTGCGCGACCCCCTGCTGCGGCACCGCGCCAGCGAGTCGATCGCCGAGCGGGTGCCGGGCTGGGGCGAGGTGCTGGAGCACGACTTCCGGCACTCGATGCTCTTCGACACCTCCAAACTGCGCGCGCTGGTACCGGGGTTCGCACCCGAGGTGTCGTTCTCGCAGGGCGCCCGGGAGGTGCTGGCGCACTACGACTCCCACCCGGAGCTGAAGTCGGTCGACGAGGAGCTGTCCCGGGCCTTCGACGTACTGCTGGAGGGCTGATGGCGACCGCCCGCTTTCCCCCAGTGGTATTGCGTGGTCTATATTTAGTGGACCCCTGACATACCATAAGCAGACCAAAGAACTAACGTGAGAGTCCGGCTGCGGGCACTGCCCGCGGCCGGCCACCGCAGGACGAGGGAAGAGGAACGCGTGATCGGCGTCGGTCTCATAGGTTCGGGATTCATCGGCGACACATACGCGGACGCGCTCCAGGACGTGAGGAACGCGACGCTGGTGGCAGCCTGTTCGCGCGACCTCGCGCGCGCCACCGCGCTGGCCGCCAAGTGGGCCCCGGAGGCCCGCGCTTACGACGACATGGCCGCCCTGTGCGCCGATCCGGCCGTCGACCTGGTGGTCGTCGCGGTGCCCAACGAGGCGCATCTGGACGCGGTACGGACCGTCGCCGCCGCCGGCAAGGGCGTGGTGTGCACCAAGCCGCTGGCCCGTACCGGCGCGGAGGCGGCACAGATCCTGGACGTGGTCCGCGAGGCGGGCGTCTGGCACGGCTACGCCGAGAGCTCGGTCTTCTCGCCCAACATCGCCAAGGCGCACGACATGGTCGCGGCCGGCGCGATCGGCGATCTGCTCACCATGCGGGCCCGCGAGGCCCACTCCGGGCCGCACGCCCCGCACTTCTGGGACGCGCAGACCGCCGGCGGCGGCGCCCTGCTCGACATGGGGTGCCACACGGTGGAGTCCGCCCGGCACTTCTTCGGCAAGGACAACCCGATCACCGAGGTCTTCGCGTGGGGCGCCACCCTCGCCCACGCGGACCGGACCACCGGCGAGGACACCGCGATCGCGCTGCTGAAGTTCGCGGGTGGCCAGCTGGCCACCGTGGAGTCGTCGTGGATCGAGAAGGGCGGCATGCAACTGCGGCACGAACTCGTCGGCAGCGCCGGCCGCCTGGTCACCGACACCTCCGCGACACCGGTGTGGGGCTTCATCGAACGCCCGGCCGGCTACCTGGTGGAGAAGGCCGACGCCGACACCGGCTGGGTCTACCCGGTGCCGGAGGAGGCCCGCGCCTACGGGTTCAGCCAGCAGATGCGGCACTTCGTCGACTGCTTCGCCCGCGGCGAGGTGCCCCGCGAGACCTTCGAGGACGGCGTCGTCGTCAACCACGTGCTGGACGCCTGCTACGCCTCGATGCGCTCGGGCACGTGGGAGAAGGTCCAGGAGCCGAAGGTCCAGGCGCAGGCATGAGCACGGATCACATGAGCGCGCGCCGGCCGGACCCCGCGGCGGCACCGCGAACACCGGCGGGCCAGGCACCGGCACCGCGAACACCGGCGCCGGCGGTGCCCGCCGTGCCGGTAGGACCCGCAGTGCCCGCGGTGCCGGCCGCGCTGACCGGCGGCTACCCGGAGCCGCTGTGGATGCAGGCGAAGGAGGCGCTGGAGAACCGGATCGCCGTCGGCGAGGTCAAGCCCGGCTCCCGGCTGCCCCCGGAGCGCGAGTTGTGCCGGATGCTCGGCATCTCGCGGGTCACCCTGCGCAAGGCGCTCACCGCGCTGGTGGAGGAGGGAGTGCTGCGCGCCGCGCAGGGCCGCGGCTGGTACGTCTCCGCGGCGGAGCGCAAGGAGTGGCCCAACACCCTGGAGTCGTTCTCCGAGACCGCCCGCCGGATGGGCCTGCTGGCCACCTCGGAGGTGCTGCGCCGCGAGACCGGGCCGGCCAGCTTCGACGAGGCGGAGGCGTTCCAGATCGCCCCCGGCACCCCGCTGTACCGGCTGGAGCGGGTCCGCATGCTCGACGGCGTGCCCATCGCGGTCGACCACTCGCTGGTCCCCACCGACGTCGCCGCGGGCTTCGACGCGGTCGACTTCACCGTCCGCTCGCTCTACGACACGATCGCCGACGCGGGCTTCGAGCTCGCCCAGGCCGACACCACCATCGAGGCCCGGCCCGCCGACGCCGCGCTCGCCGGCCACCTCGCCATCGCGGCGGGCACCCCCGTCCTCGACATGCGGCAGATCGTCCGCGACCGCGCCCAGCGGCCGCTGCTGTCCTCGTCGATCCGCTACGCCGGCGACCGCTACCGCCTGCGCACCTCCTTCATGCGGAACGCCGGCCAATGACCCGGCGCCGCCCGAACCCCCTTCGCAGAAGCGGAGCCCCCGTGACCACAGCAACACCACCGCCCGCGCGCGGCGGCCCCGACGGCAGTGCCGCCGGCGCCACCGGCCGCGCCGACGCCTACGACGCGCCTGCCCTGGCCGGCGCCCTCGCCTCGCCGCGCCCCGACGAGATCACCGCCTGCACCGCGCTGCTCCGGCGCGAGGGCCTGATCGGCCCCGACACCCACGTGTCCTACTTCGGCCTCGCCGAGCAGGACAAGCGCGAGCTGCTCGCCGGCGCGATCGCCCCGCGCCGCTTCCGCGCCATGCTGATCGACCTGCGCACCGGCCTGTCGCACGACGTCGTCGCCTGCCCCGGCGAGGACCGGATCGTGTCGGCCCGCGTGCTGGACACCGCCACCGACGGCCATGTCCCGGTGGTGCTCGCCGAGTTCCCGCTGGTGGAGGAGATCGTGCACCGCGACGAGCGCTGGCTCGCGGCGATGCGCAGGCGCGGCCTGACCGACGTGACGCGACTGCGGGTCAACCCGCTGTCCGCGGGCGTGCCCGGCGCGGGCGAGGACGGCCGCCGCCTCCAGCGCTGCTTCACCTTCGTGCAGAAGACTCCGGACGACCTCGGCTGGGCGCACCCGGTCGACGGCGTCACCGTCGTCGTGGACGTGGTCACCCGCGAGGTCCTCGACGTGCTGGACGTCGCGCAGCTGCCGGTACCGGAGGAGGACGGCAACTACCACGACCCGCGGTGGGTCGGGCAGCCGCCGCGCGCCGGGCTGAAACCGATCGAGATCACCCAGCCCGAGGGCCCGAGCTTCACCATCGACGAGAACGGCGTCATCGACTGGCTCGGCTGGTCCCTCCAGGTCGGCTTCGACCAGCGCGAGGGCCTGGTGCTGCACAACATCGGCATCGACGACGCCGGCCGCCGCCGTCCCGTGCTCTACCGCGCCTCCCTGGCCGAGATGGTCGTCCCCTACGGCGACCCGAGCCCGCAGCGCTGGTTCCAGAACTTCTTCGACTGCGGCGAGTACCTGCTCGGCGGGTTCGCCAACTCCCTGGAACTGGGCTGCGACTGCGTCGGCGACATCACCTACCTCGACGCGGTGCTCGCCGACAGCGAGGGCGGCGTCCACGTCGTCCCGCAGGCGATCTGCATCCACGAGGAGGACACCGGCATCCTGTGGAAGCACTCCGACAACTGGAACGGCTCCACCCAGTCCCGCCGGGGCAGGCGCCTGGTGATCTCCTTCTTCGTCACCGTCGGCAACTACGACTACGGCTTCTACTGGTACTTCTCGCTCGACGGCGCCATCGAGCTGGAGGTCAAGGCGACCGGTGTCGTCTTCACCTCCGGCTACCCCGGCCCCGGCTACGCCTACGCCTCCGAACTCGCCCCCGGCCTCGGCGCGCCGTACCACCAGCACCTGTTCAGCGCCCGGCTGGACATGGCGGTGGACGGCACCGGCAACGCCGTGGACGAGGTGGAGTCCGCCGCGGTGCCGCGCGGGCCGAGCAACCCGACCGGCACCGGCTTCACCCAGACCGTCACCCGGCTGCGCACCGAGTCCGGCGCGCAGCGCCTGGCCGACAACACCCGCAACCGGTCCTGGGTGGTCACCAACCCCTCGGTCACCAACCGGCTGGGCAACCCGGTGGGCTACCAACTCCACCCGGAGGGACGGCCGGTGCTGCTCGCCGACGCCGACTCCGACATCCACCGGCGGGCCACGTACGCCACCCGGCACCTGTGGGTGACGCCGTACGCGCCGGACGAGCGGTACCCGGCGGGCGACCTGGTCAACATGCACCAGGGCGGTGGCGGGCTGCCCGCATGGACCGCCGCCGACCGGTCGGTGGACGACACCGACATCGTGCTGTGGCACACCTTCGGCCTGACCCACTTCCCGCGGCCCGAGGACTGGCCGGTGATGCCGGTCGACTCCGCCGGGTTCGCGCTCAAGCCGTACGGCTTCTTCGACCGCAACCCGACGCTGGACATCCCGGCCCCCACCGCCGCGCACTGCCACGCCGGCGGCCACCACCCGCCCGGGGAAGGCGATCCGGGCGAGCGGCACGGCCCGCACCACGACCACGGAACCCACCACGACGACCACGAGCACGACCATGACCACGACCACGGAAAGGCCGGCGCATGACGACCGCGCAGCCGCTGGGAATCCAGCTCTACAGCGTGCGTGACGACATCGGACCCGCGGACCTCGACCGTACCCTCGCGCGACTGGCGGGCTTCGGTTTCACCCACGCGGAGCCGTACGACATCCTCGGCGACACCGAGCGGCTCGGCGCCGCGCTGCGGGACGCCGGGCTGAGCGCGGCGACCGCCCACGCGTCGGTGCTCCGGCACGACGTGGCGGACATCCTGGACGCCGCGCAGGCGCTCGGCATCGGCTGCGTCATCACGCCGTACGTCGACCCGGGCAGCATCGCCGACCGTGCGGGGGTGGAACGCCTCGCCGACGCGCTCAACGCCGCGGCCCAGACCGCCGCCGCGCGCGGCATCCGGATCGGCTACCACAACCACGACTTCGAGTTCGCCCAGCGTATCGACGGGGTGCCCGTCTACGACGTGCTCACCGGGCTGCTCGATCCCACGGTGGTGCTGGAGGTCGACGTCTACTGGGCGGGGGTGGGCGGTGCCGACGTGTTCGAGCTGCTGCCGCGCCTGGGCGACCGGGTGCGCCATCTGCACGTGGTGCACGAGCGGGAGCCCGGCAACGACCGCCCGGTGCTGGGCGTCGACACGGCCGGCCGGATGGACGAGGTGCTGGCGCTGACCGCTGCGCACGTGGAGCTGCCCGTCGTCGAGGTGGTCGCCCACCACAGCGACGTCTGGCCGCTGGTCGAACGCAACGCCGCGTACTTCCTGGCCGGGGGTGCCGCATGAGCGCGCCCGTGCGGGTCGCGGTGGTCGGCGCCGGCGACATCTCCGCCCAGTACCTCGATGCCTTCACCGGCTACCCCGACCTCGCCGTCACCGCCGTGGCCGACCTGGTGCCCGCCCGCGCCCGCGCGCAGGCCGAGGCGTACGGCGTACCGGCCTGGGGCACCACCGACGAGGTGCTGCGCCGCGACGACGTGGACCTGGTGGTCAACCTGACCGTCCCCGCCGCCCACGCCGAGGTCGCGCTGGCCGCGATCGCGGCGGGCAAGCACGTGTGGGGCGAGAAGCCGCTGGCCCTGGACCGGGCGAGCGCCCGCGCCGTCCTGGACGCCGCGGCCGCCGCGGGCGTCGTGGTCGGCAACGCCCCCGACACCGTGCTCGGCCCCGGCGTGCAGACCTCCCACCGGCTGCTGGCCGAGGGCGCGATCGGCACGCCCAGGACGGTGCTCACCCTGATGCAGGGCCCCGGGCCCGATCTGTGGCACCCGCGGCCGCAGTTCCTCTTCGCCAAGGGCGCAGGCCCCCTCTTCGACATCGGCCCCTACTACGTGACCGCCCTGGTCCAACTGCTGGGCCCGGTCGTGTCGGTGAGCGCGAGCGGCCAGAGCCCGCGCCCGCAGCGGATCATCGGCGCGGGGCCGGACGCCGGCACCGCCTTCCCGGTGGAGGTGCCCACCCACGTCAGCGTCGTGACCACCTTCGCCTCCGGGGCGGTCGGCACCTCCGTCTACAGCTTCGACTCGCCGCTGCGCCGCCAGCTCTTCGAGATCACCGGCTCCGACGGTGTCATGGAGGTGCCGGTGAGCGGCTTCGACGGCGACACCCGGCTGCTGACCGACACCACGCCCGGCGCGCCGTGGACCACGGTGCCCGCCGTCGGCGTCCCGAGCGGCCGGGGCGTCGGCGTCCTCGAACTGGCCCGCGCCCTGCGGTCCGGCACCCGCCCGCGCGCCAGCGGCGAGTTGGCGTACCACGTGCTCGACGTGATGCTCGCGGTCGAGGAGTCCGTCGACCTCGGCGCACCCGTGCGGGTGGCGAGCAGCGCACCCGAGGTGCCCCCGATCCCACCGCAGTGGGACCCCACCACACGGACCTACGACGGAACGGAGCAGACATGAGCGAGGGATACCTCCCCTACGCCACGGCCCGCGCGACCCAGGGCGAGGAACTGGAAGCCGCGATCGCCCGGCTGACCCCGTCGGTGGCCTCGCTCGCCACGGCCGGGCTGCTCACCGGCCCGGGACCGGTGTTCGTCGGGATCGGCGCCAGCCTGGCGGCCGCCTGCGCCCCGGTGTGGTCGCTGCGCAGCCGGGGCGTGCACTCCTGGCGGCTGGGCGCCGGCGACCACCCGCTGCCGTTCCCCGCCAGCCGGCACCCGGTGTTCGGCGTCTCGCAGAGCGGCCGCAGCTCCGAGACGCTCGCCGTGCTCGAATCCGTCGAGCCGTCGCTGCGGCACGCCGTGGTCAACATGACCCCCTCGCCGATCGCGGACATCGCCACCGGCGTGCTCGACATCGGCAGCGTGCCCGACAGCTACGCCTCCACCATCGGCTACACCGCGACCGTCGCCGCGCTCGGCATGCTCGCCGACGCGTGGGACGGCGGCGCGCCGGACGAGGGCTGGGCCCGGCTCGGCGCACTGTTCGCCGCGACGGAGAAGGAACTGCGCGAGCAGGTGCGGGCGCTGGCCCCGCTGTTCGCGACCGCCACCTCCGCGGACTTCGTCGGCGCCGGCCCCGCGGTGGGCTCCGCCGAGGCGTCCGCGCTGCTCTTCCGCGAGGTCGTCCGTATCCCCTCGACCGGGATGAGTACCCGCCAGTACCTGCACGGCGCGATGGAGTCGGCCGGCGGCGGGGTGCACGTGGTCTTCGGCGACGAGCGCGAGCACACCGTGGCCGACACCCTCGCGGCCGCGGGGCACCCGGTGGTGCTGGTCACCTCGGCGCCGCCCGAGAAGCGGCCGAGGCTGCACCCGGTGCGGGTGCCGCGGCTGCCTGCGGCGCAGCGCGCGGTGCTGGAGATCCTGGTCGCGCAGATCCTCGTCGAGGCCGTCGCCGAGGTCCGCGCCGTGGACATCGAGGAGTTCGTGTTCCACAACGCCGACATCAAGGTGACCGGGGGGCCGACGGTATGAGGGTCCTGGTCGGCGCCGACATCGGCGGCACCAAGGTCGCGATCCGGGTCGCGGCCCCGGACGGCACGGTCCGCGCCGACGTCGAACTGCCCTCCACCGGTTGGGAGGCCGCCCCGGTCCGGCACGCCGCGCGCTGGCTGCTGGACCGGGTGCGCACCGTGCTGCCCGCGGGCGACGAGGTCGCCGCCCTCGGCGTCGGCGCGCAGGGCTGCGACACGCAGGAGCACTGCGCGCACCTCGGCGCGGCCCTCGAAGCGCTCGCGGTGCCCGCGAGCGTCGTCAACGACGCCGCGCTGCTGGTGCCGGCCGCCGGTCTGGAGCAGGGGATCGGCGTCATCGCCGGCACCGGCTCCATCGCGGTGGGCACCGGCGCCGACGGCACCGTCCTGTTCGCCGGCGGCTGGGGCTGGGTGCTCGGCGACGAGGGCAGCGCGCCGGCGATCGTACGGGAGGCGGCGAAGGCGGCGCTGGCCGCACACGACATGGGCCTGCCCGACGACGGACTGCTCTCCGCGCTCCTCGCCCACTACGGTGTGGCCGACGCCCCCGGGCTCGCCCGCGCGGTCAACGACTCCCCCACGCCTGCGACTTGGGGCCCCGCCGCGCCCGCGGTCTTCGCCGCGGCCGCCGCGGGTTCCTCGCTCGCCGCCGAGGTGGTGGACGTGGCCGCGGCCGAACTGGCCTCGCTCGTCTACCGCTTGCGTGCGCGCGGCGCCACCGGCCGCACCGTCGTGGCCGCCGGCGGCGTGGTCCTCGCCCAGCCCCTCCTCGCCGACGGCCTACGCTCCCACCTCGCCGCGGCCCAACCCGATCTGACGCTCCGTCTGCTGGAAGTCCCCCCGGTCGCCGGCGCGGTGGCGCTGGCCAAGTCCCGGCTGACGGCCCCCTGACCCAAGGGGCGTGCCCGGCGACCAGGGGCGCGGGGAACTGCGCGACAAGCCACTCCCCGGGCACAAGGTCCCGGAACCGAGAGAACGGGGCACCCCGGAGGGTCAGGGGCACAGGGCACCCCGGAGCACGTATGAACCCCGAAAGGAGCCGAACATGGCAACGCACAACCCCCCATGGTCGAAAGCCATTTACACGGACGGACGATTCCACCCGCCCACCGCCGGAGGCACCCTCCAGGTCCGCGACAAGTCCTCCGGCGAGCTGCTCGGCGTCGCCGGCGACGCCGGCACCTCCGACGTCGACGCCGCCGTGGCGTCATCGGTGACCGCGCAACGCGCATGGGCGGCGCTCCCGTACACCGAGCGCGCAGCGATCCTCCGCGGCGTCGCAACGGCCCTCGAACACGCCGACGGCTTCCGCGAGTTGATCGTGCGGGAGACCGGCAGCATCGCCGGCAAGGCCGACTACGAGATCGCCTCCGCGGTCGGCGAGCTGACCGAGGCGGCGGCGCTGGCCTCCCGGCCGGTCGGCGAGGTGCTGCAGACCGGGCACCCGGGCCGCTTCTCGGTGGGCGAGCGCGTGCCGGTCGGCCTGGTCGCCGCGATCACGCCGTGGAACTTCCCGCTGGTGCTGGGGATGCGGGTCATCGCACCCGCGCTCGCGCTCGGCAACACCGTGCTGCTCAAGCCCTCGCCGGAGACGCCGCTGTCCGGCGGCCTGGCGATAGCGGAGCTGTTCGAGCAGGCGGGGGCGCCGGCCGGCGTCTTCCAGGTGCTGCCCGGCGGCGAGGAGGTCGGGCGGAGGCTGGTCGAGCACCCGGACGTGGCGATGGTGCACTTCACCGGTTCGACGACGGTCGGGCGGCAGATCGCGAGCACCGCAGGGTCCCTGCTCAAGAAGACCTCGCTGGAACTCGGCGGCAACAACGCCCTCGTCGTCCTGGCCGACGCCGACGTCGATCAGGCCGCGATGATCGGGGCGTGGTCGAGCTTCCACTACCAGGGGCAGACCTGCATCAGCGCGGGGCGGCACATCGTCGATCGCGCGGTCGCCGACGCCTACCTGCGCAACCTGTCGGAGCGCGCCGCGGCCATCACCGTGGGCGACACCTTCCGGGACCAGACCGGTCTCGGTCCGATCATCAACGACGTCCAACTGGCGCGCGCCAGGCGGCTGCTCGACGAGGCGGTGGCCGGCGGTGCGCGGGTGCTGACCGGCGGCACCAACGAGGGCCGGTTCTTCCGCCCGACCGTCGTGGTGGACGTCGATCCGGCCTCCGCGCTGTGGACGGAGGAGATCTTCGCGCCCATCGCGCCGGTCGCGGTCGTCGACGGCGCCGAGAAGGCGGTCGAACTCGCCAACGACACCCGCTACGGCCTGGTCTCCTCGGTCGTCGGCTCCGACATCCACCGGGCCACCGAGGTCGCCCGCCGCCTGAACTCCGCGATGGTCCACGTCAACGACGCGACGCCCCAGGACGAACCGCTCGCCCCCTTCGGTGGGATCGGCCACTCCGGGCTGGGCGGCCGGGCCGGGGGCGACGCGAACCTGGAGGAGTTCACCGAGCGCCGCTGGCGCACGGTCGCGAGCGAACCGGTCCACTACCCGTACTAGGGCCTGGCCGGGCCGACGGTCCTCCGGGGCCGGCCCTTCGCACCACCACCGGCACGGGCCCGCCCGGAGACCCTCCGTAGGTCAGGCGTAGGCCCGCCGTCGGTCGGGCACCGCTGAGTTCCGGGCCGCCGCGACGTCAACAGTCACGACGTCGACGGTTCCGACGTTCCGCGTGCGCGGGCGGTCCGTCGTCCGCGTCGCCGGTCCCTCCCACCCAGCGGAAGGCACGATGAGTGAAGTGGCGATGGCCGTCGGGCTCGTGGGAGCGGGGATGTGCCTGGCCGAGCGGCTCGCCGCCCGGGCCCGGGCCTGGGGGCCGGCCGCGGTCGTCGCGGTGGTGATGGCGCTGATGGCCTGCGGGGTGTGCGGGACGCCGCTGGTGGCGGGGGCCTGCGCCGTCGCGGGGGCCGGGGTGTGGACCGCGCTGGCCGGCCCGTGCCGCGGCCGGACCGCGGCCGTCGTGGACCTGGCCACGATGGCGCTGCTGACCGCGGCGGTCGCCCGTCCCGGGTCCGCCGGGCACACCGGGCTCACCGGGCTCACCGGGCTCACCGGGGCGGCGGGCCACCGCCCCGGCATGCGGATGCCCGGCGGCGAGGGGGCGTACGACGTGCGGTTCTTCGTGTTCGTCGTCGCCTGCTGGCTGGTGGCGCGGACGGGCGTCCACGTCGCCGCGCTGGCGGGCTCCGGCGCGGGCCCGGCACCCGGGCGTGGGCGCGCCGATCCCGGGCCGGACGATCCCGGGCCGGCCGCGGCGCTGCTTCACGAGGCGGGCAGCGCCGCGATGGTCGTCGCGATGGCGGCGATGCTCGCGTGACGGCGCAGCTGCGTACGTTTGACAACCACCGCCGCCCGGAACGTCCGGGCGGCACGAGGGAAGGGGCGGTACCCGAGGGTGCGTTCGACCGATGACTCCGCGACGATCCTGACCGCGCACCTGGGCCACGGCCTCGCCGCCGCCAAGGCCGTGGTCGCCGTGCTGCCCGACGGCCGCGCGCCGCGTGTGGCCGAACTCCTGGGCCCGGGCGGCCCCCACCCGCTCACCGCGGGCCCGGTCGGTGCCGTCCCGGGCTGGCGGGCGGGGCCCTTCGCGCGCGTCCCGCTCCCCCGGGACCTGCCCGCCGGCACGTACACCGTGCGGATCGTGGACGGCGGCGGGCGCGAGACGGTCTCGGAGCCGTTCGAGATCGCCCCGGACCGGCTCCAGCGGCAGACGATGTCCGACGTGCTCGCGTACTTCCGGGCGATGCGCTCCAGCGGCGAGATCGACCGCAAGGACCGGCACGCGCGGCTGTGGGCCGACGACAGCGGGCGGGAGGTGGACGCGAGCGGCGGCTGGCTGGACGCGAGCGGCGACCCGAGCAAGTTCCTCAGCCACCTCACCTACACCCGCACCATGAGCCCGCAGCAGATCCCGCTGTGCGCCTGGGCGTTGGCGGCGGCCGGGGACGTGCTCGCCGAGCGGCATCCCGAGCTGGTCCGCTCGCTCGGCGCCCGGCTGCGCGACGAGGCCCTGTGGGGCGCCGACTTCCTGGTCCGCTTCCGTGCCCCCGAGGGCTACTTCTACACCGGCGTCTTCGACGCGCTCACCAAGCGGCTGGACGAGCGGTTCGTGACGGCGCCGCTGGCGGAGTGCGTCCGTACCGACGGCTACCAGGCCGCGTACCGGCAGGGCGGCGGCCTCGCGATCGCCGCGCTGGCCCGCGCCTCCACCCTCGACGACCACGGCGACTTCACCGGCGCGCAGTACCTGGACGCGGCGCTGGGCGGCTTCGCGCACCTCGAAGCGCACAACCTGGAGTACCTCGACGACGGCACCGAGACGGTGGTCGACGACTACGCGGCGCTGCTGGCGGCCTGCGAACTGGTCGCGGCCGGCGCCCCGGTGGTCGCGGCGGCCCGGCGCCGGGCACGGCTGCTGGTGCGCCGGTACGTACGGCCGGACGGCGGCGGGCCCGGCTGGTTCACCGCCGACGCGGAGGGGCGGCCCTTCTTCCACGCGGTGGAGGCGGGCCTGCCCGTCCTCGCCCTGCTCCGTTTCGCGGCCGTCCTCCCCGACTCCCCCGAGGCCGGCGAGGCCCGTTCGCTGGCGGTGCGGGCGATGCTCGACACGCTCGCCCGCACCTCCGCGGTGCCGAACCCGTTCGGCTACCCGCGGCAGCGGGTGCGCCCTGCGGGCGGCACCGACCGTGACGCGTTCTTCTTCCCGCACGCCAACGAGACCGGCTACTGGTGGCAGGGCGAGAACGCCACCATCGCCTCGCTCGCCGCGGCGGCGTCCTTCTGCGCCGGCGCCGAGGGCGTGTCCGCGGCCGACCGGGAGCGGCTGCTGGACTTCGCCGACGACCAGTTGGCGTGGATCACCGGCCGAAATCCCTTCCAGGCGTGCATGCTTCAGGGCCGCGGACGCGGCAACGTGGACTACGCCTCGGACTTCCCCAACCTGCCCGGCGGCATCGTCAACGGCATCACCTCCGGCTGGACGGACGAGGACGACATCGCCTTCCTCCCCGCGAACGCCCCGGAGGAGGAGTCGTGGCGGTGGGCCGAGCAGTGGATTCCGCACACGGGCTGGTTCCTCCTCGCGGTGGCCGCCGCACGCTGACCCCGGGCGCCCGGGCGGCCCCGCGGGCGCTCAGGTCTGCACGGCGTAGAAGAGACCGCTCTTGCTGCCGACGTAGACGACGCCGTCCGCCACGGTCGGGGACCAGGCGGGGCCGTTCGTGGGGAAGGCCCAGCGCTGCTTGCCCGTCGCGGCGTCCACCGCGTAGAGGTGGCTGTCGGCGCTGCCGGTGTACACCACACCGTCCGCCACGGCCGGTCGGGAGTCGACGAGGTCGCCGGTGCGGAAGGCCCAGCGTTTGGCGCCCGTCCTCGCGTCGAGCGCGTACAGGCGCTGGTCGTCGGCGCCGAAGTAGACCGCGTCGCCGGCGACCGTGGGCGTGGAGTTCACCCCCTCCACATCGAAGGCCCAGCGCTTCGTGCCCTTGACGGCGTCGAGCGCGTACAGGTGGTGGTCGAGGCTGCCGAAGTAGACCGTGCCGCCGGCGACCGTGGCCGACGAGCCGACCACGTGGCCGGTCAGGAAGGACCAGCGCACCTTGCCGGTGGCCGCGTCCAAGGCGTGGAGGTAGTGGTCCAGCGTGCTGATGTAGACCAGGCCGCCGGCCACGGCGGGCGACAGGGTGATCAGGCCGTCGTGCGGGAAGTGGTGGCTCCAGCGCTTGCTCCCGGTGACGGCGTCCAGCGCGTACAGGTTCGCGTCGGCGCTGCCGAAGTAGAGCACCCCGTCGACCATCACGGGCGACGAGTCGATGAGGTTGCCGGTACGGAAGACCCAGCGCTTCCGTCCCGTCGTGACGTCCAGCGCGTACAGGTTGCCGTCGTCGCTGCCGGCGTAGAGCAGGCCGTCGGCGACGGCCGCCGTCGACCGCATCAGGCCGTCGCCGGCGAAGGTCCAGCGCTGCCTGCCCGTCGCGGCGTCGAGGGCGTAGAAGTTGTGGTCGTTGCTGCCGAAGTAGACGACGCCGCCGACGACGGTCGGCGTCGTCTCCACCTGGTCGCGCGCGATGAACTGCCAGCGCTTCTGGCCGGGTCGGAACGTGCGCTTCGGTGTGGAGGGGGTCGGTCCGGTGGTGGGGGCTCCTCCGGCGGAGGGCGAGCCGGCCGAGCCGGAACCGTCGTCGTTGGCCTTCCACAGGGCGATGCCCGCTCCGGCGGCCACCGCGACGCCGGTCAGGGCGAGCAGGGCGCTGCGCCGCGAGAGGGGGCCGGGAACGACGCCGGGGTACGGAATCACCGGTGGTGCCGGGTCGGGTGCCGGGTGGTCCGGAGCTTGCGGCGGGACGAGGCCCGGGGCAGCCCGGTCGCCGGGCTGGGTGAGCGCCTCGTGCAGGGCGGGAGCGGGGGCGGCCGGCGGCTCGGCGGCAGCGTGCAGCGTCGGCGCGTGGGGTATGTCCGGCGCCGCGGGAGGTACGGCCGTACCCCGCGGTGGCGCGGAGGCGGCGTCCGCAACGGTCGGAGTGGGGCGGGGAGTCGGAGTCGTCCCCGCAGCCGGGGCCTCGCTGTGCCCCGCAGGCGCGTCCCCGGTCGACGGCGACGACGGCTCGGGAGCCGCGGCCGGTTCGGCGCCCTGGTTGCGGGGCAACGCGGCCGCGCTCCGCTCCCGGACGAAGCGGTTGACCGCGTCCGGCATCCAGCCCTCGGTCAGCAGCAGCGTCGCGTCGGACGCCGCCCGGTCCTCTCGCGTGCCCATCAGGCGGAGCAACTCCCCCACCTCCGGCCGGTCTTCGGGCCGCTTCGCCAGGCAGGCCGCCACCAGGTCGCGCACCTCGGCCGGCAGGGCGGAGAGGTCGGGCTGCTCGTACACCGCGCGGAAGTGCAGGGCGTGCGGGGTGCCGGTGCCGAACGGGCCGATGCCGGCGGCGGTGAACGCCAGGACCGCGCCGAGCGCGAAGACGTCGCCGGCCGGGCCGACCGGCGTCCCGGTCAGTTGCTCGGGAGACATGAAGCCGGGTGTGCCGATCGTCATGCCGGTGTGGGTCAGCGCGCTGGCCTCGCTCGCCGACGAGATGCCGAAGTCGATCACCCGGGGTCCGTCGGGCGCCAGCAGCACGTTGGACGGTTTCAGGTCGCGGTGGACGACACCCGCCGCGTGGATGGCCTCCAGCGCCTCGGCGAGACCCGCGCCGAGCGCCAGGACCGGCTCGGCGGGCCAGGGACCGTGCTCGGCCACCGCCTCGCCCAGCGACACCCCGGAGACGTAGACGGTCGCCAGCCACGCGGGCGCCCCGTCGGGGTCGGCATCGACGACGCCCGCGGTGAAGGCCCCGTTCACGCGCCGGGCGGCCGTCACCTCGCGGGCGAAGCGGCGGCGGAAGTCACCGTCCCGGGCCAGTTCCGGCCGGACCACCTTCACCGCGACCGGGCGCCCGCCGGGCGAACGCCCCAGGTACACCTGCCCCATGCCGCCCGCGCCGATCCGCGCCACGATCCGGTACCGCCCGACCTGGTGCGGGTCCTCTGGTTCCAGGACGTCGAACACGGCCCGCTCCTCCTTGCGACACGGCAGCTGTCCCCGGGTACTTGACAGCGCATCATGTCAGATCGGCATCCTGCGCCGACCAGGCCCGCGGGGTGGGGTCAGGAGTCGAAGCCGGCGGTCCAGGGCTCGTGCCACGGCGGGCGGCCGTGGACGAGCGCGTCGGCCTCGGTGGGTCCCCAGGTGCCGGGCTCGTAGGGGTGCAGCGGGGCGGGGTCGTCGAGGAGGGGCTGGACGATCCGCCACGCCTCCTCGACGCCGTCCTCCCGGGTGAACAGGCTGTGGTCGCCGACGAGGGCGCCGTGCAGCAGGCGCTCGTAGGGTTCGAAGGGCTCGCCGAGTTCCCGCATGAAGGACGCGTCCAGGGTCAGCGGGCGCCAGGTCTGCTCGCCCTGGGCGACGAGTTGCAGGCGCACGCCCGGGTCCGGGTCGATCCGCAGCACGATCTGGTTCTGCTCGGCCTGGTGGGGGGTGGGCAGGAACGCCAGCCGTGGGGCGCGGCGCAGGACGAGGCGCACCTCGGTGTTGCGCACCGGCAGGTTCTTCCCGGCGCGCAGGAAGAACGGGACGTCGATCCACTTCCAGTTGTCGACCTCCAGCCGCAGCGCGATGTACGTCTCGGTGTCGGAGTCGGCGGCCACGCCGGGAGTGTCGCGGTAACCGGCGTACTGGCCGCGGACGCTGTGGCGGGGGTCGGCGGCGCGTACGGCCTTGAGCACCTCGGCCTTGCGGTCCCTGAGGCTGTCGGCGCCCGCGTCGGCGGGCGGGTCCATGGCGACGGCGGCGAGCACCTGGAGCAGGTGGTTCTGGACCACGTCGCGCAGCGCTCCGACGGGGTCGTAGAACGCGCCGCGGTCCTCGATGCCGAAGTCCTCCGCCATGGTGATCTGTACGGCGCAGACGCTGTCGCGGTCCCACAGGCCGGCCAGGGCGGGGTTGGCGAAGCGCAGGTACTCCAGCTCGATGACCGGTTCCTTGCCGAGGAAGTGGTCCACGCGCAGGAGCTGGTCCTCGCGCAGGACGGCGCGCAGGCGGGTGTTGAGGGCGCGCGCGGAGGCGAGGTCGTGGCCGAACGGCTTCTCGACGGCGACCCGTGCGTCGGACAACAGGTCGGCGACGCTGAGCTGTTCGACGATGGGGCCGAAGAGCTGGGGCGGCATTTCGAGGTAGTACAGGGCGGAGTGGCCGGGGCCGATCTCCGCGCCGAGCCGCGTGTAGAGCGCGGGGTCGGTGACGTCGCCGTGCAGGTAGGTGACGCGCTCGGCGAACCGCCGGAAGACGCCGTCGTCGATCTGCTGCCCGGTGGCGGCGATACGGTCCCGGGCCTGCGCGACGAAGTCGGCCGTGGTCATCTCGCTGCTGGCCACGCCGATGACGCGGCAGCTGAGGAGGCCGCGCTTTTCGAGCCGGTACAGGGCGCGCAGTGTCATCTTGCGGGCGAGGTCGCCGGTGATGCCGAACACGACCAGGGTGTCCGCGGCTCTCGGCTGCTCGGTGGGGGTCATCACGCGGTCCTCCCGGTGCTGCGGAGCCTGGCGCGCGCCGGGCCGGGCACACGCGCGCCCTTTTTCCAGGGTGCGCCCTGGCGGGGCGGATCACCAGGAAGGCTCGCCGGGGAGCGGGGAACGGGGCGGCCGGTACGGGGGCGGTGTGGGGCGTTCTGGCGTTCAGTGACGGTCGGGACCGGGGTCCGGGTAGGGAGCGGGGTCCGGCTCTTCGGGGGCGTCGGGTATCGCGTCGAGGCAGCAGCGGACGAAGTCCTGGATGACGGGATCGCCGTCGTCGGCGGGCGCCCAGGCCACGCAGACCCGGCTGGGACTCACGCCGGTGACCGGGCGGTAGGTGACGCCGGGCCGTGCGTAGAAGCGGGCCGCGGACTCGGGGGCGAGCGCGATGCCGTCGCCGTTGGCGATCGCGCTGAGCCACTCGTCGGGCTGGTCGGTGACGGCGCCGATCCGGACCGGGCGGCCGTCGCGTTCACCGGCCGCCGTCCAGTACTCCTGCCACTGGCCGGTCTCGGCCTTCGCCGCCACGTACGGCTCGTCCCACAACTCGCGGAAGGCGATGGAGGTGCGCGAGGCCAGCGGGTGGGCGGACGGCAGCGCGACGCACCGCGGTTCGGTGAACAGCACCTCCCACCGGTAGGAGTCCTGGTCCGGGAAGGGCATCCGCAGCAGCCCGACGTCCACCTCGCCCGCGGCCAGCCCGGCGGTCGGGTTCGACCAGGACGCCTGCCGCAGGTCGGCGCGCCAACCGGGCCGGCGGCGGGCGAACTCCGCGACGATGGACGGCGTCGCCTCGTTGGCCGCGCTGGCCAGGAAGCCAACCCGCAGCACGCGCGCCGCCCGTCCTTCCGCGGCCTGCGTCTGGCGCAGCACGCGGTCCCAGTCGGCCAGCAGCGCGGGCACCCGCTCGGCCAGCGCGCGGCCCGCCTCGGTCAGCGCCATACCGGACCGGGACCGGGTGAACAGCCGCATCCCGAGCTGGTTCTCCAGCTGCTTGATCTGCTTCGTCAGCGCGGGCTGCGACACGTACAGCCGCTCCGCGGCGCGGGTCAGCGTCCCCTCGGCGGCCACGGCTGCGAAATAGCGCAGCAACCGCGTGTCCACATCCATTCCGCCAGGTTATAGATGCAGGTATTGGACGGCAACTGGGGGTTCGACCAGGGTGGGTCGTGCGGGTGGACGGGGTTCCGGCGCAGGAGCGGAGCCCGCCGCCGACGGCGCTCCCCGCGGTCTCCACGTGCCGTGCGGTCGGACGCCCGGTAGCCGTCCGCCGCCCTCCACCCCACCGCCTCGCTGCCCTACCGCCGCACCGGACGGGACCCCCGTACCGGACCCACCGAACAGGAGACGTACGTGTACCTCGCCTACGCGACTATCACCGCCGTCACGATCGCGATCAACGGCGGCATGGCCGTCGCCGACCTCGCGAAGGCGGACTTCGTCCTCGCCAACTCCGCGCGGGTGGGCGTGCCCGCGTCCTGGGCCCGCCCGCTCGGCACGCTCAAGGGCGCCGGCGCGGTCGGGCTGCTGCTCGGACTGCTGGGCGTGCTGCCCATCGGCATCGCCGCCGCGATCGGACTCGTGCTGTACTTCGTCGGCGCGATGGCGGTGCACATCAAGACCCGCGTCTTCGCCAACATCGCCTTCCCCGCCGCCTACTTGGCGCTGGCCGTCGCCTCGCTCGCGCTGGCCGTCGCACGCTGAGCGCGGCGCCCGCCCCGGAGCGACGCCGGGTGCGCGCGCCCTCCACGGCGCGCGCGTCCTCCGGCGTACGCCTGTCCTAGCTGTCGGCGGCCGTCGCCCCGTGCCAGCGCACCTCGCCGTCGTGCCACTGGCCGGTGGGTGCGAGCCCGGCGGCGGTGGCGACGGCGGCCGAGGCGGCGTGGTCCGGGTGGATGTGGGCGATCACGGTCGGAACGCGCTGCCCGGCGAGCCAGTCCACCAGCCCGCGCGCGGCCTCCGTGGCGATGCCGCGGCCCTGCCACGGCGTGCCGACCACCCACGCGATCTCGGCGACCTGCCCGCCGTCCTCGATGCCGACGGTCGCCTGGACGGTGCCCACCAGGCAGCCGTCCGCGCGCAGCCGGACCACCCAGTTCAGCCAGCCCACGGCGGGGTCGGGCGAACCCGCGGCCAACCGCTCGTACCGCGACCGCAGCGCCTCGGGGGTGGCCGGCTCGCCGCCGATGTAGTGGTGCAGGGCAGGGTCGGCGAGCACGCCCGCCATCTCCCCGGCGTGCCCGGGCTCCAACGGCAGCAGGTCGAGACGGCCGGTCTCGAACGGCAGCGGGGCCAGGCACCCGGCGCGGGCCCGGTCGATCGCCACGTCATTGCTCCTTCTGCGGTGTCCGGTCGGGCGGCGTCCGCCCGCGGGGTGTGCGTGGACCCGGATGCGGTGGTCGCGGCCACCCCCGCCGGATTCGTACGCGGGTGCGGGTCGTACGGCTCCCGGTGGTACTTTCCCGCGTCCGTGCCGACCGCGCCCGCAGCATACACAGCAGGCGGCATCTCACAATGCGGTCCCGTCGTTGACAATGACGACGTGGTGGCACGGTCCGGTCCGCGGCTCCGCATGGGGCCGGCCGGGCGGGACGGGACGAGGGGGAAGGTCGGGATGGCCGGGACGGGCAGCGCGGGCAGAACGGGTGGAGCGGATTCGGCGGACGCGGCGGGCTCCGCGGACCCGGCGGCCGGGGCGGACGACGCGACGGCCGCCGTGCTGGCCGAGCGGGCCGCGCGGGCGGCGGGCGGGCTGTTGCGGCGGCTGCGCGGGACGCAGGCGGCGCGGGGACGCCCGAAGGACGGCCACGAGATCGTCACCGACGCGGACTTGCGGGCGGACGCGCTGATCAGGGACGTGCTCGCGGCGCGTTTCCCCGCGCACCGGATGGTCAGCGAGGAGACCTGGGACGGGTGGCGGGAGGGCATGTTCGACGGTCCGGTGTGGGTGGTGGACCCGATGGACGGCTCGACGAACTTCGCGCACGACTACCCGTACGTCTCGGTGTCGGTGGCCTTCGCGGTCGACGGTGTGGTGCGGGCGGGCGCGGTGCACGCGCCGTTCCTGGGGCAGACGTTCACCGCGGTGAAGGGCGGCGGGGCACGCTGCAACGGGTCGCGGCTGGCGGTCGCGGACACGTCGGTGCTGGGCGACGCCCTGGTGGGCACGGGATTCCCGCACCGGCGCGAGGAGTTGGACGCGGTGCTGGAGCGGGTGCGGCGGCTGCTGCTGAACTGCCGTGACGTGCGGCGCGCGGGTTCGCCCGCGCTGGACATCTCGCTGGTCGCGACGGGCATGCTCGACGCGCACACCGAGAGCCTGGCGCCCTGGGACGTGGCCGCGGCCGGGCTGATCGCCACGGAGGCGGGGGCGCGGCGCGGGAACCTGCTGCCCGAGCCGTTCCCGCTGCCACCCGACCTGTCGGGCACGGGCGTCGTCGTGGCGGCGCCGGGGGTGTACGACGCGCTGTGGGAGTTGCTGGCGGCGGAGGGCGAGGTGGCCTGAGCGCTCGGCGCTTCCGCGTCACCGCCCACGCTCGGCGCTAGCGCATCACCGCCCGCGCTCGGCGCTTCCGCGTCACCGCCGTCCCGACGACATCGGTTACGCGGAGGCCCCGTGACCGGCCGAGTGGTCCATGCGGCGCAGCGCCGGGAGCATCAGGATGCCCAGCAGGATGGTCGGCACGCCGCCGATCACGAGCGACCAGCGGCTGCCGAAGTCCTGGGCGACCCAGCCGACCAGCGGCCCGCCGACCACGGTGGTGCCGCCCCAGGCCAGCGCCCACAGCGCCATCACGCGGCCGCGCATCGCGGGTGCCGCGGCGAGCTGGAGCGCGGTCTTGGACAGCGAGTTGAAGCTGATGCTGCCGTAGCCGACGAAGAACAGCGCGAGCAGTTCCCAGGGCAGCGTCGGGGCGAACGCGGCCGCGGTGATGGCGACGCCCCAGCCGGCGGCGGCGAACGCGAGGGTGCTGCTGCGCCGGGGGTTGCCGCGGCTGGCGGTCACGAGGCCGCCGATCACCGCGCCCACCCCCATGACGGCTGCCATCGCGCCGTAGGTGCCCGCGCCGCCGTGCAGGGCGCCGCGCGCCACCAGCGGGAGCGTGACCGGGAACTCGTAGGCGAGCGCGCCGGTGACCGTGATCATCACCAGCGGCAGCAGCAGCGCCGGGGTGCGGAAGGCGTAGCGCAGGCCGGCCCTGACCTGGCCCTTCTCGCGGGGCGGGCGGTCGACGGGGTTCATTTCGGCGGGCCGCATGAGGACGAGGCTGACCAGCACGCCCGCGAACGACGCGGCGTTGAGCACGAAGCAGGTGGTCAGGCCGGCCCCGGCGACGAGGGCGCCGCCGGCCGCCGCGCCGAGCACGCGGGCGAGGTTGACCGACACGGAGTTGAGGGTGACCGCGTTCGCGAGCCGCTCGCGCGGCACCAGGTCGCCGATCAGGCTCTGCCGGGCCGGGTTGTCGACCACGGTGAGCACGCCGAGCGCCAGCGACAGCGCGACCACCCCGGTGAAGCTCGCGGCGCCCAGGGCCGTCATGAGCGCGAAGGCCAGCGCGACCGCGGCGGACGCGGACTGCGTGACGTACAGCAGGCGGCGCCGGTCGTAGCGGTCGGCGATCAGGCCGCCGAACGGGCCGAGCAGTGCCAGCGGCAGGTAGCGGGCGGCGGTGGCGATCCCGAGGTCGGCGCCGCTGCCGGTCAGCCGCAGCACCAGGAACGCGAGCGCCAGCGTCTGCATCCAGGTGCCCGCGATCGACACCGCGTAGCCCCAGAAGTAGAGGCGGTAGTTGCGGATCGACAGCGAGCTGAAGGCGCGCGGCAGCCGGTGTGCGCGCGCCGCGCCCTTGCCGTAGTCGCCGAGGTCGCCGTGGCCGGGCCCGTCGCCGGTGGCGCGTGCGGCGGCTGTACGGGGGCCGCTCGGCTCGGGTCCCGGCGGCGGGGGCTGGGGCTGGGGCGGGGGCTGCGAAGGGCCGGTCGCGCCCGTCACGTCGGGCCCGCTGTCCGGCCCGGCGTCGCACCTTCGGGCAGCTCGAACTCGGCGAGCCGCTCCAGCAGCTCGCCCGCCGCGACCAACACGCGCTGCTCCTCCGGGTCCAGCAGCGCCTCGACCGCCCGACCCAGCCACGTGTCGCGCTGGCTGCGCGCGTCCGCGACGGCCGCGCTCCCGGCGGGGGTGACCGCCACCAGCACGCGCCGCGCGTCCTCCTCGTCCCGGCTGCGCCGCACGAACCCCGCGCCCTCCAACTCGCGCAGCGCCGCCGCCACGTTCGAACTGGTCATCTGCAGCTCCTCCGCGAGCCCGCGCGGCTGCGCACCCCCCAGCCGATCAGCCGCCGCGAGCACCTGCCGGGCCGTCCTCGACACCCCATGCGTCGGCCCCGCCTCGCGCCGCAACCGCCGCTGAAGCTGCTTGAACTGCGCGCGCAGCCGCAACACCTCACGATCCTCCATACCCCTATTCTACATAGCTATCCCACATAGCCAAGGGCTCCGAGCGAGCAGGGCTGGACGCGGTGGGCCGCGTGCTCCTTGTCCGCCCGGGGGCCGCAGCACGCCGCCCCGGGTGCCGATCCGGCGCGGGGTGGTCAACCCGGCGCTCCACCGCACCGAGTGGGCCGGCAGCAGCGACTGCACCTTGCGGTCCTCCGGCACGAGGCCGATCCCCGCCTCGACCGCGTCGGCCGGGCGCCGCGGGCGGACTTCTCCACCCCGTTCTCCCCCACCACGGCCACGATCCGCCCCCGGGCCAGGACCAGTCGCGGGATGCCGAGCACCTTCACCGTGCTGTACGACGTGCTCAGCGCGATCCCGCTGCCCCCCAGCACGCCTGGGACAAGACCTCCGCCACCGCTGCTCGATACGCGGCTCCGGCGGGCGGGAGTCAGCGCTCGTTGGGCCCCGGCGTCTGGGACTTACGGTGCTTTCCGGTGCCGGCGCGGAGGGGGTTCGGTGTCGGCAGCGGGGCTTGGGCGGGTGGTTCGTGGGCCGCGGGATGAAGGATGCGCTTCGCTTCCGCGAGGTTGGCCGCGACGGCGTGGGGCTCCCAGGTGTGGCCGTTCCACCGCTGGATCAGGCGAGGGGCCTCGGGGTTCACGTGCCCTGCTCGTGGGCCGTCGCCGGGGAGCAGCGGGAGCGCGCGGAGCCGTCCGATCTTGGCGTCGCGGCGTTCCGCCCACTCGGTCAGCGGTTCGTCGTCCATTCCGCTTCTCCATGATTCGACAGCCACTCATGCACGAGGGTAGTGCCTCCGTGAAGGCCCTTCTCGTCTCAGTCGAGGCGGTGCTCCCAGCGCAGGTCCGGTGCTCCGTCGATCCAGTAGCGGTGCGCCGCCTGCGTGACGCGGAGGCGAACCGAGTCGATCTCGGGGTGGCCTGCCGCCTGCCAGGCGAGGAGCGCCTGTTCGATCGTGTCCCAGAGAGGCAAAGGGCCGCCCTGCCGCGCCGTCCAGTTGTTGCCGTCGGCGGTGAACTCGGCGAAGCACTCGCGCTCCGGGTCGAAGAGGTACAGCAGCTTGGTCCCGTCACTGAGAGTGGCGCGGACGAGTTGGGCACTGGGGGCGGCGAGTTGGGCGACATACGCGGGCATCCAGTCGTCGAGCAGGGTCGGCGGCACCGTCGTCTTCCGCTCACTGTCGACGTAGGCCGTCCGGGCGGACAGGTCGCCGGCGATCGGCACCACGGCTTGGGCGCGGGCCTGCATGAAGGAGGAACGGGCGATGATGCGGCCTTCGGCGTTGCCGTCGTCGTCGACGGTGACCTTGGCCAGGCCGGTTCCGTACGGCCAGGAACCGATGGTGGCGAGGATGGTGCCGCCGGGCTTGGTCTGGCGGACCCAGGTGTGCGGGATGCGGCGGACGGCGCAGGTGGCGATCACACGGTCGTAGGGGGCGTTGCGGGGGTGGCCGAGGAGGCCGTCGCCGGTGACGGTCCAGGCGGAGTAGCCGAGCGTTTCCAGGGCGGTGTCCGCGCGCTGCGCTACCTGCGGGTCGAGTTCGACGGTGGTGACGTTGTCCGCGCCGAGGTAGTGGCACATCAGGGCGGCGGAATAGCCAGTGCCGGTGCCGATCTCCAGTACCCGGTGGCCCGGTTGCAGGTCCAGGCTTTCAATCATGCGGATCACGGTGGCCGGGGCGGTGGAGGAGGAGGTGGGCACCCCCGCCACGGGTTCGATGGTCTGGTCGGCGGTGAGGTGGCCGTCGAGTTGGGTGGTGAGGGTGTCGTAGCGGTACGCGCGCTCCAGCCATGCGGCCGGGGCGGTACCGGAGGCCGTGACGGGCCTCCACACGGGGCCTTCGTCGAGGAACACGCCGGGGTGGAGGAACGGTTCGCGCGGTACGGCCTCAACGGCCGCCCGCAGTAAGGGTGATACGAGTACCCCGTCGGCCGCGAGCCGCTCGGCCAGGCGGCGGCGTCGGCGTGTCGAGTCGGTCATCGGCGTTCTCCTCGGGCTTCGGTGAGCAGGTCGGCGAAGGCCGCGGACATCGGCAAGCCGGTTTCTGTCTCCAGCCACCCCCACTGGCCGTTCGGGTTCAGCTCCAGCCACCAGTAGTTGCCCGCCCGGTCCACTGCGAGGTCGAAGCTCCCCGATACCAGACCCTGGACTTCGAGATAGGTGCGCAGGGCTGTGGTCACCCGGTCGGGGATGTGCTCGACGGTGTAGGTGAGGGCGCTGTAGTCCCTGCGCCAGTCCAGGAGGGTGGAGTTGATCCGCACGGCGAAGGTCCGCCGGCCGACGACCAGGACGCGGATGTCGGCCATCTTGTCCACGCGGGCCTGGAACAGGTGCGGGGCGACGCGGATGCTCTCGTCGATCTCGCCGGCGGACACGGGTTCGGCCCAACCGGTGACCGGTACGCCGTCCCGCGTGTACGGGGTCCAGCGCAGCGTTTTGAACACCACGTCGCCTGGGGTGCTGGTGATGAACTCGCTTGCCTCGTCCGGGTCGTTGGTGATGAGTGTGGGCGGGACGGATAGTCCGAGGCTTTGTGCGAGGGCGAGCTGGGCGGGCTTGTAGTCGGCGGCGGCGATCTGAAGGGGGTGGTTCACCCACAGCGGGCGGTCCATGGCGTAGAGGATGCCGCCGAGTCCGAAGCGGACCTGGGTGGCCGCGAAGCGGGCGTCGTCCGGTTGCAGGTGGGCGAAGGCGGGCCACTGGGGGCGGCGCCAGTACACCGCACGGACCCGGGTCAGATCAGCGCTCCTCGACGGGGTGCGCACTCGCCCGGTCATGGCGGCCGGGCGGGTGCTGAACCGAGCCGAGACGGTCAGGTCGGCGCCGATGTCGGCGGGGTTGAACCTGACCACGGGTACGTTCCGCCGATTGAGTTCGGTGATCACCATGTCGGCGGTCAGGTCGTCCGCCTCGGTGACCACCAACACCGGCCGGTCCTCGGTCACGTCGTCAGTCCTGCTGCGAGTCCTGGTCGTGGCCCTGATCGTTCTTCGAGTCCGAGTTCGTGATTGTCGAGGTCTCGGTGCCCTTGCTGGTGCCGTGCGCGCCCATCTCGACGACCTGGCCGGTCCGGTCGCGGAACACGCCGAGTTGCGTGGCGGGGTCGAGAGCGACCGTGGAGTGCGGGCGGCGGATGGTGGTGGGGTACGGCGCGAGGCGGCGGGAGCCCCAGGGCGCGGTGGGCTGTTCGGCGATGGTCTTCACAGGGTGCTCTCCTCTTGTGGGCGGGCGGGTAACGGAATGGCTGATGTTTCGGGACTTGTCCGCGGGGTGCGTTGTGGAGGGCGGCCTCCGTGAGCCCGTCATCAGTCCTGGGACTGCAAACGCTTGAGAAGAGAATGGCGCTACAGTCCCAGGACTGTCAACAGTCCTGGGACTGTGTTTCACTGGACGCCTTGAGAGGAGGCACGATGGCGTCGAAGTGGCGGGAACTCGCGGATCGTCTCGCGGAGCAGATCCGGGACGGCAAGTACAGACCGGGCCAGCCGTTGCCGCATATCCGCGCGCTGGTGGAGGCAGGTGAGGGCTCCAAGTCCACCGTCCACATGGCGTACAAGGCGCTGGAAGCGGAGGGACTGGTTACGTCGTCGCGCGGCCATGGCACGGTGGTGCGGCACCGGACACCGCTCAAGCGGCTCGGCATCGCGCGATATGACAAGGCGAAGTGGCGGGACGGGGACGAGGTTGCGTTCATTGCCGACCGAGTCGCATCGGGCCGTCCGTACAACCGCGGCGAGCAGACGCAGACCGTGGGTCTGGTGAAGGGAAGCCACCTGGTCACCAGCGCGCTGGGGCTCTCGGACGGAGCGGAGGTGTACGCCCGCGCCCGGCTCGTCAAGGAGGGCCACCAGCCGACGCACACTCTGACCAGCTATTACCGCCCCGAGCATGTCGAGGGCACACGCATTGTCGATCCCAGTCCCGGGCCAGCCGGCCGTGGCGGCGGGTTCCGTGTCCTCTACGACGCGGGGTACGAGATCGACCACATGCAGGAGCAACTCTTCGCTCGCATGCCGACGGCCGAGGAAGCAGAGCTGCTGAAACTTCCCGCGAGTGAGCCTGTTGTGGAACTGCACAGGACTACCTACACCGCCGACGGCACGGTTGTGGAGTTCGCGCTCGGGCTCCACGCCGCATCTCGGTTCGCGTGGGAGTACGAATTCGATGTGCCGGACTCGGCGCAGGACGGGGAGCGTGCGTGACCCTCTCGCCGACCGCGCACGCGGACGCCCTGCTGCTGTGGGACTACCTGCGGATGCACCACGCGCCGCGCCCGTGCTCGGTCGCCATCGCCCTGGGCAGTCATGACCTCACCGTGGCGGACACCACGGCGGATCTGTACTCGCGCGACATGGCTCCTCTCGTGGTGATGACCGGAGCCACCAGTCCAACGTCCGCTGCTCGCATGCCACTTGGCGAGGCTGTGCACTACCGCAGGCGGGCACTCGAACTGGGCGTACCGGAATCAGCGGTCCTGCTGGAGTCGGAGGCGAGGAACACCGGGGAGAACATCACGAAATCCCGGGCGCTCCTGAAATCCACCGGCGTCGAGGTGACGTCACTCCTCCTGGTCAGCAAGCCGTACGAGGAACGACGGGCCTACGCGACGCTGCGGAAGCTCTGGCCGTCCGTGGACGCCGTCTGCGCATCGGCGCCCATGACCTACGACGACTACGTCTCCGCCATCGGCGACGAAGACCTGGTCGTAGCCATGATGGTCGGCGCTACACAGCGGATCATCATCTACCCCGAGCGAGGACTCATCATCGACCAACATGTCCCGGCCGAAATCCACGCTGCCTACGGACGGTTGTGCGACCGCGGCTTCACCGGCCGCCTGGTTCGTGACGAGTCGCGAACCGAGCCGCGGCGCGTCTGAGCTGATCGCACAGTCGGTTGAATCCGTCGGAGTACAGCGTGGCGGACCGGTGCCTGGATCAGCCCCCGCGCAGACTCGCGCTCCACCCTCGCACGCCCGACCGACCCGCCGACGCGCCTACCCGCCGAACCGCCTACCCGCTCACGCCCGCACCGCGTGTTCCGCCGCGCCGAGCAGCGCCAGGTCCTCTCCGTCCCGGCGCACCGCCAACCGCAGTGCGGCCAGGGCAGGATGACGGGCCGTCAAGCCCGCGGTGAACGGGGGGCCGAGCCGGTCCCACGCCGCAGTGGCGGAGCCGCCGACCACCAGCGTGTCCGCCTCGAAGGCCGCCAGCCAGGGCGCCAGGGCGCCGCCCAGGGCGTGCAGGGCGTCGTCGATGACCACCTGGGCGACCGCCTCGCCGTCCGCGGCCCGGGCGGACAGCCCGCGCAGCCCGTCCACCGGCGCGCCGGTGAGCGCGGTGTAGCGGGCGGCGAGCGCCCGGGTCGAGACGGCGTCCTCCAGCGGCCGGCCGCCGATGGCCAGCAGGTCGGCGCGGCCTTCGGGCGGGACGCTCGGCCCCGCCACCACCGGCGTGCCGCGGTCGAGGAACGCCGAGCCGACACCGGTGCCGAGCGTGATGGCGACCAGCCGCCGCCCGCGGCCGCCCGTGCCGCGCCACGCGCCGAGGCCGAACGCGTGGGCGTCGTTGAGGAAGCGCAGCCGCGCCGGCCCGCACCGCAACCGCGGGGCGAGGTGCTCCGCGACGGGCAGGCCGTCCAGGGCGGCGAACTTCCCGACGTCCCGGTACCGGGCGGTCCCCGTGGCGTAGTCGAACGGGCCGGGCACGGCGACACCCCACGTGCCGCCGACCGTCCGGCCGCGCAGGGCGGGCGCGGCCAGCACGCGGTTGGCCGCGTCGGCGAGCGCGGCGAGGAAGTCCTCCGCGCCGGTGTCGGGCCGCAGCGCCAGGCGCTGCCGGGTGCCGTCGAGGACACCGGCCCGGTCGGGGTCGACGGCGGCGGCCGTGACATGCGATCCGCCGACTTCGAGGACGGGTATGGCGCCGGGCGCCTCGGTGGAGTTCACGGCGGCCTACCGGGGTACCGGGTGGTCGATGAGCGTGGTCGAGATGGTCACCCGCCGCGGGTGCAGGGGCACGGTGCTGCGCTGGCGTTCGAAGAGCAGTGTCGCGGCGGCCCTGCCGACCTCGGCCGGGTCGTAGGACACCACGGTCAGCGGCAGGTGCAGCAGGTCGGCGAGTTCGATGTCGTCGAAGCCGGCGAGGGCCACCGGCTCCTGGTCGGCGGGCCGGTCGCGCAGGGCCAGCAGCGCGCCGACGGTGTTCCGGTTGTTCGCCGTGAGCAGCGCGGTCGGCCGGTCGGGCAGGGCGAGCATGGCGCGGGCCGCCTCCTGGGCGAGCGCGCTGTCGCCGCGGTGCCGGCTGACGTAGCGCTCGTCCACCGCGATGCCGGCCTCCTCCAGCGCCAGGGCGTAGCCGCGGAAGCGCTCCGAGCCGGTCCACAGCGAGGGGGGCAGGCCGAGGAAGCCGATCCGCCGGTGGCCGCGCTCGATCAGCCGGCGGCACGCGGCGCGGGTGCCGCCGAAGTCGTCGACGAGCACGCAGTCCACGTCGACGTCCATCGGCGGGCTGGCCGCGAGCACCACGGGGGTGTCGCGGAGCCGTTCGCCGCCGAGGTGGCTGTGGTCGTGGCTGGCGGGCACGACCACCAGGCCGTCCACCCCGCGGTCCAGCAGGTCGGTGACGACGTCGCGTTCGACGTCGGGGTCCTCGCTGGTGCTGCCGAGCATGACGCGCGCCCCGTAGCGGACGCACACCTCCTCGACGCCGACGGCGAGTTGGGAGTAGAAGGGGTTGGCGAGGTTGGTGACCACCAGGCCGATCAGCTCGTTCGGGCCGCCGGAGCGCAGCCCCCTGGCGAGCTTGTTCGGGCGGTAGCCGAGCGCGGCCACCTCGGCGAGCACCCGCTGGCGGGTGGCCTCGCCGATGCCGCGCTGCCCGCGCAGGGCGCGGGAGACCGTCATCGTGCTGACGCCGAGCCGTTCGGCGACGTCCCGCATGGTCAGGGACGTCACGGGATCGGGTTCGGTACTCATGCCACCTGCGCCTTGACCAGGCGAGCCAGGTCCGGCCCCTGGTTCTGCACACGGTATGCGGTGACGGAGGCCGGAACCGCGAGAGTCTCCGCATAGTGTACGAAGTGCCGGTCCCCCGCGGCGGTCGTCACGAGCACGCCCTGCCCGTCGACGACGGTCAGCACGTGGAAGCGCCCGGCCGTGTCCTGCTCCGCGGTGCCTTCCGGGTCGATCACGAGCCGGCGCACCTCGAAGAACATGTCGGGCAGCGCGCCGAGGAGTTCCTCGCGCCAGCCGTCGCCCCGGTGCACGGTGCGGGGCCGCTGGACCAGGTCGCGGGGCACGGCCTCGCCGGAGCGGCGCGGGTCCAGGTTGCGGAAGGCGTGCTCGACGTGGACGGCGCGCTGCCGGTCGGCGGCGTCCCTGCGCAGCCAGTCGTAGAAGCGCAGGGAGTACAGGTACGGCGTGGCGCTGACTTCGAGGACGACGTTGCCCTCGCCGCTGCCGTGCGGGGTGCCGGCCGGCACCAGGTAGAGCTGGCCGTCTTCGGCGGGGAAGGTCTGGACGTAGCTCTCGATGTCGAACTCCTCGCCGTGCGCGTCGGCGGCGTGCGCGCGGGCGTGGAAGGCGTCGACGTCGGCGTCCTGGCGCAGCCCGAGGAAGACCTTGCTGTGCGCGCTGGTCCGCATCAGGTAGTAGCTCTCGTGCTGGGTGTAGGGCCAGCCGAAGACGGTCCGCATCTCGTCGGTGCGCGGGTGGCAGTGCACCGAGAGGTTGCCGCCGCCGACGGTGTCCAGGTAGTCGAAGCGGATCGGGAAGGAGGTGCCGAAGGTCTCGTGCACGTCGGCGCCGAGCATGTCCACGGGGGCGAGGGCGACGACGAGTTGGAAGGGCACCTCCACGCTGCGGCCGGTGCCGGTGCCGGTGCCGGAGCCGGAGCGGATGCCGGAGCCGGTGTCGGAGCTGGCACCGTCTCCGTCGTCGCCGAGCAGCACACCGCTCTCCGGCGCGATGAGTTCGTAGCCGAGTGCGGTGTTGGCGGCGCCCGGGTTGTGGCCCAGTTTCTCCTGACCCCAATGCCCGCCCCACGGAGTGGAGTTGAAGGTCGGCAGGGTGCGGAAGGGCTGCCGGGCGAGGCGGCGGCAGGAGGCCCGCAGCGCGTGCCCGCTGATCGAGGCCGGCGTTGAGGTATCGGTAACGTCGAACCAGCGGTCGATCCGGTCGGCCGTCGCGTCGCGGTGCCGGTCCTGGAGCGGCCAGTCGATGTAGAACAGCCGCCGCAGGCTCGGGAGTTGGCCGGCCGGTGCGCCGAGGTTGCGGCCGGCGCCGCGCCCGACGGCCGCTTCGGCGTACCGCTTGGGGACGTCGGCCCACCACACCGCGTCCACGCCGGGCGCCGACGCGGCGCCGGGGCCGACCAGGACGCGGAGCGCGCCGCCACTCTCGCCGCCCTCCGCCCCGCCGCCCGTTCCGCCCTCGGGCCCGGACGCCAGCGCCGCCAGCGCGCCCGGGCCCAACAGGTCGGACAGGCTGCCACCTGCGAGTCTCGCGAAGTCCGGGTCGTCGCGCAGCGTTTCGGACTCGGTGAGGCGGCGGATGTCGGCCCAGTCGCGCGCCGCGTCGCGGACGTCCGCGACGGTGACGCGGGGGCGGGTGGCGGCGAGGGCCGCCGTCAACTCGCGTGCGACGGCCTCCCATTCGACGGCCGCGGGACCATCGACCGCGAGCAGCCGGACGGTTGCGCCCAGGGCGTCCGCCGCGTCGGCCCATCCCACCATGACGGTGCCGTCGCTCACGGGGTAGCGCGGCCGGGGGTCGTACTGCGACGAGTGCACTGTGACCTCTGGACGGTCGACCATGTCACCAACCTTATCGAGATAACGTCAACGTTAAGTCTTCTCAAACCCTGAGCACACCTGTACGTTACCGATAACTTAGCAGGCCGCTGAACCCGTGACGAGGGGGTCCCATGGGGATGATCGACACGACGCGGACGGTAGGCCGGCGCACGGCGCTGGCCGCGTCGTTCGCCGGGGCCGCCGCCCTCGCGCTCAGTGCATGTGAGCGCGGCACACTCACCAAACCCGCACCGGCCGACACGCTCTCGCTCTTCAACGACAACCCGAGCTGGACGCCCGGATACCACGCCGCCGGGAACGAGTTGCGCCGGCTCGGCGGCTACCGGCTGGCACCGCAGGCCGTGCCCAACGTCAGCAACTACCAGCAGATCGTGCGGATGTCCGCGCAGACGGACTCCACCGCCGACCTCGTCAAGTGGTGGAACGGCTACCGGCTGCGGGACGTCGCCCGCGCCGGCATCCTCGCCGACGTCACCGGCGCGTGGGACGAGGCGAAGAGCCGCGGCTGGTGCGACGACCCGGCGCTGCGCGAGACGTTCACCGCCGACGGCCGGCAGTACGGCGTGCCCCTGTACAAGTCGTACTACGCCGTCTTCTACAGCAAACCGGTCTTCGCCCGGCTCGGCGTCGAGGTGCCCACCACCTGGCAGGAGTTCCTGCACGTGGTGGACACCGCGCACGCGCGGCACATCACGCCCATCTCGTCGGGCGGCGCGACCAGTTGGGAGTCGTCGATCTGGTTCCAGCAGCTCGTCAACGGGCTGGACCACCAGTTCTACCTCGACCTCACCGCCGGCAAGCGGTCGTACACCGACGCCGAGTGCCGCCAGGCGATGGGGGTGTGGAGCGACCTGTACCGGCGCGGCGCGTTCTCCTCGCCCGACGCGTCCGTCTCCGACCTGCCGGGACGCTTCGCGCAGGGCACCACCGCGATGTGCCTGCACGGCACCTGGAACACCGGCGCGTTCCTCACCGCCGGCATCAAGAACGCGGACCTCGGCGCGTTCCTGCTGCCCCCGCCGCCCGGCGGGACGAGTTCGGTGGTGGTGGAGAGCGGCGTGCTGGCGGTGTCGGCCAAGGCCCACAAGCGCCAGGGCGCCCTGGACACCGCCCGCACCTGGTTCGACCCGGCCGTGCAGCGGGCGTGGACCGGGTTCCTGCGCGACACCTCCGCGGACCCGTCGGTGGTGCCGGACGTGGGGGCGGTGCGCGAGGTCGCCGCGCAGGTCCGTACGCAGCGGCCGGCGCAGGCCATCCGCTACTGGGAGGCGTCCCCACCGGTGCTGATCGAGGGAAACGTGCAGGATCTCAGCGCCTTCATGATCGACCCCACGGCCGCCCGGGCCGCGCGGACCCTGGCGAGCATGCAGCGCCGAGCCGAAAAGGAGTGGAAGGCGTGGAAGTCCTGACCTCTGGAGCCAAGACGGTCCCCCGCACGACGACCCGCCGATCCGGGAACCCGGCCCGCGTGCCCCGGCACGGCGGCGTCCGGCGCGCCGCATGGGTGGGTGCGTTCCTCGCGCCCGCCGTGGCGCTCGTCGCGGCGCTGCTGGTGGTGCCGTTCGCGGTCACCTCCTACCGCAGCCTGTTCGACGACAACGGCATCACCGCCCGCTTCGTGGGCCTGGCCAACTACCGTGCGCTGCTCACCGATCCCGACTTCGGCCGGTCGCTGCTCAACACGGTCATGTGGGTGGTCGGCACGCTGGTCCTGCCGGTGCTGCTCGGTCTGGTGCTCGCGGTGCTGACCCACTCGGTGCGCTGGGGCGTGGTGGCCCGAACCGCCGTGGTCATCCCCTACGCCCTGTCCGGCTCCGCGACGGCCCTGCTGTGGACGTACCTGCTGAAGTCCGACGGCGCCGTCAACCAGACGCTGCACGCCATCGGGCTCGGCGCCTGGCAGCACGACTGGCTGCTGCACTGGCCGCTGAACACGATCGTGATGATCGTGGCGACGACCTGGCAGTCCACCGGCGCCGCCCTGCTGCTGTTCCTGATCGGTCTGCAGACCATCCCGACCGAGACCATCGAGGCGGCGAAGATCGACGGCGCGCAGGGCCTGCAGCTGTTCCTGAAGGTGATCGTGCCCCAACTGCGGCCCATGACCGTGGTCGTGGTGGGAATGTCCATCGTCAACAGCCTCAAGACCTTCGACATCGTGTGGCTGCTGACGCAGGGCGGCCCCGGCACCGCGTCCGAGACGCTGGCCCTGACGATGTACCGGCAGACCTTCACCCTCAACCGGTACGGCTACGGCGCCGCCGTGTCCGTCGTGCTGACCGCGGTGGTCGTCGCGGCGTCCTGGCTCTACCTGCGCCGGCAGGTCCAGCCGCAGCGGGGAGGCGTGGCATGACCGGCCGGGCGGTACGCCATGTGCTGGTCGCCCTGGTCTCGGTGCTGTGGCTGCTGCCGACCTGGCTGGTGGTCGTCAACGCGTTCACCCCGTCGAAGCAGTACACCGGCTCGCCGCGGTGGTGGTTCGGCTCCTGGGGCCTGACCCGCAACATCCGCGCCGCGTTCTCCAGCGCCGACGTCGGGCGGGGCCTGCTGAACACCTTCCTGTACGCCGTCGTGGGCGCGGCGATCGCGGTGGTGATCGCGGCGCTGGCCTCCTTCGCCGTCACCGTCATGCCGGTCCGCCGCCCGGCGATCTGGTTCTGGGCCATCTTCATCGGCACCGTGCTGCCGCTGCAGACCTTCCTGTCCCCGCTGTTCACCGGATACGCCCGCACCGGCCTGTACGACACCCAGTACGGCATGGTGCTGATCTACGTGGCGCTCACCGTGCCCTTCGCGTTCTTCGTCAACCGCAACTTCATGATGACCGTGCCGCGGGAGATCTCCGAGGCCGCCCAGCTCGACGGCGTCAACTGGCTGCGGATGTTCCTCTCCATCCACCTGCCGCTGGCCAGGAACGCCCTGCTGGCCGCGTTCATCTTCCAGTTCACCTGGATCTGGAACGACCTGCTCTTCGGCATCACGCTCTCGCTCAGCCCCAACGTGCGTCCGGTGATGGCCACCCTGGCGGACCTGAGCGGCAACTACTCCACGGTGGGCCCGCCCGTCGTGCTGGCCGGCGCGCTGGTCGCGTCGGTGCCCACCGTGGTGCTCTTCTTCGTCTTCCAGCGCTTCTTCGTCAACAGCCTGCGCCTGACGTCCTGACGTCAGCCCCTCCGGACCGCAGCACCGGCGTCCCGACGTCGACACCTGCGGACCGCACCACCGACGTCCTGACCGAACCACCTTGGGAGAGACAGCTCATGACGACGCGTGCCCTCGTACGCGACCGCCGATGGTCGACCGACAAGGCCCGGACGAGCATGGTCGGCCTCGCGGTCGCCGCCACCGCCCAGGCCGGCGGCACCCGGCTCCGCGCCATGCCGGAACACCTGGTCCGGCGTACCCCGTCCGGCGCGCTGCGCTGCGTACGGATACTGATCGACGGCGACCGGCCCGACCACGGCGGGTGGACCTTCACCGCCGAGGCCGCCGGCGGCGGGACGATACCCGTGCAGGCCGTGCCCGCACCCGGCGGGCAGCGGCTGCTGCTGCCCCTGGAGAGCGCCCCGCGCGACCTGCGGATCACCGCCACCGGCCACGGCACCTCCGCGGTGCTCGCCTTCGTCCTTCAGCCGCCGCGCGAGTGGACGATCCACCTGGTGCACCACTCGCACCTCGACATCGGGTACACCGACCCGCAGGGCACGGTGCTCGGCGAGCACGTCGCGTTCCTGGACTCCTGCCTCGACCTGACCCGGGCCACCGACGACTGGCCGGACAACGCCAAGTTCCGCTGGGCGGTGGAGTCGCTGTGGTCGTTCGAGCAGTGGGCTGCCGCCCGGCCGGCGGCACGGGTCGCGGAGTTCATCCAGCGGGTGAAGGCCGGCCAGATCGAGCTGACCGCCATGCCGTACAACCTGCACACCGACACCTGCTCCACGGACGAGCTGCACGAACTGCTGCGGCTGGCCCGGGGCGTCCAGCAGACCCACGGCATCGACTTCCGCAGCGCCATGCAGACCGACGTGCCCGGCACCGTCGCCGGGCTGCCCGACGCCCTGACCCCGCTCGGCGTGCGCTACCTGTCGGTGGCGCACAACTGGGCCGGCCGCTCGGTGCCCAACATGAACGGCGGCGCGCAACTCCCCCGGCTGTTCCGCTGGCGCGCCCCGTCCGGGAACGAGCTGCTGACCTGGATGACCGACAGCCCGCACGGCCTCGCCTACATGGAGGGCCCGGTGCTCGGCTTCGACACCTCCTACGAGATGGTCGACGACCTGCTGCCCGCGTATCTGACCGCGCTCGCCACCAACCCCTACCCCATCCCGCCCGAGCTGTTCGGCTCGCCGGGGCCGACCGCGGGCCACCGCGACCCGTACCCGTGGGACCTGCTGCACCTGCGGGTCCAGGGCCACTTCGGGGACAACGCGCCGCCGCGGCTGATCCTCGCGGAGACGGTGCGCCGCTGGAACGAGACCTGGGCCGCGCCGACCCTGCGGCTGTCCACCAACACGGACTTCTTCACCGACGCCGAACAGCGGCTGGGCGACGCCGTCCCCGTCTTCGAGGGCGACTGGGGCGACTGGTGGGTCGAGGGCGTCGGCTCCGGCGCCCGGCCGCAGGCGATGGTCCGCCGCGCGCAGGCGAAGGTGGCCGACGCGACCACGCTGTACGGCATGGCCGCGCTCACCGACCTCGCCGGCCGGGCCGGAACCGCCCCCTCCGCCGAAGCCGCCGAAGCCGCCGGCCCCGCAGCGCAGGCCCCACCCGCCGCGCACGCCGCCGACGCCCGGCTCGGCGCGGCCGGCGTCTACCGGTCGATCTCCCTGTTCAACGAGCACACCTGGGGCGCGGCCGACCCCTGGACCCACGGCGACGAGGGGATGAACTCCGGTGACCAGCAGTGGCACTGGAAGTACGGCTACGCCCTGCACGGCGACAACGACGCCGACACCTTCCGCGACCACGCGTCGGCCGCGCTGGGCGCCGCACTGCCGACCGCGGCCGGCGCCGACGCCACCTTCTGGGCGGTCAACACCACGTCGGCGCAGCGCACTTCGGTCGTCGCGCTGTTCGTACGCGAGAGCCGCGTCCCGCTGGACCGGGCGCTGGCGGTGACCGACGGCCGTACCGGCAAGCCGCTGCCCACCGTCGTGACGCCGCAGGTCAACCCGGTGCACCGGGACGCGGGCCGATGGGTGCACGTCGAGGTGCCGGACGTCCCGCCGCTCGGGCTGGTCCGGCTGGACCTCACGGCGGGCGAGCCGGGCACCGCGGTCGCCCCGCGCACCGACGGCCACGCCGAGGACGGCGGCCGCCGGGTCCCGCTGCCGACCGCCGACGACCTGGTCCTGGAGAACGACCACCTCACGGTGCGGGTCGACCTCGCCCGCGCCTGTGTCGCCTCGATCACCGAGAAGGCCACCGGCCGCGAACTCGTCGACCAGGACGCCGTCGTGGGCTTCAACGGCTACGTCTACGACACGTACACCTCGGCGCCCGGCTACAACCACCAGGCCAACAAGACCACCACGTCCGACGAGCTCGAACTCCTCGGTTCGCGCTCGCTGGCCCGGCCCGCCGTCCTGCTCGAACGCGTCGACGACGCCCTCGGGGCGCGTCTGACCTACGAGTACGCGGCCGACGGGGTCCACCTCGCCCGCACCACCGTCAGCCTGGGCCGCGACGACGCCCACGTCGTCCTCGACAACCGCTTCGACAAGCCCGCGACCATGGCGAAAGAGAGCGCCTACCTGGCCTTCCCGTTCGCCCTCACCGACCCCGCCGTCCGCTACGAGATCACCGGCGCCCTGACCGGCACCGGCCTCGCCCACGTCCCCGGCGCTCCCCAGCACATGCGCGCCGTACGGTCGTTCGTCGCGCTCGGAGACGCCGGCGGGCCGGTCGCGTGGGTGACGCGCGACGCGCCCCTGGTCGAGCCGGAGACCATCCCGCTGCCGTACGCGCCGTTCCCCGACTCCACGGCGCCCCGGCAGCCGGGCACCCTCTACTCGTGGGTCCACAACAACCTCTGGGACACCAACTTCCCGGCCCAGCAGGCGTTCGACACCACCTTCCGCTACGCGGTCGGCGTCCGCCGGCGCGGCGAGACCATCGCCGCCGAGGCGCTGGGCCTGCGCACCGCCCAGGAGATCGACCACCCGCTGGTGGGCGTCGCCGCGCACGGCGAACCCGCCGCGGACGACCCGGGCGAGCGCGCGCTGCTCGCCCTCGACGATCCGTACGTGCGGGTCGTCGACGCGGCGCCGGTCCCGGCGCAGGGGCGCGAGGCGGACGAGGGCGGTTCCGCGCCGGCCGACCTTTTGGTCCGCCTCCAGTCCTACGCCGACGAACCCCGTACCGTCCGGCTGCGCTGCGGCTTCTCCGTCGCGCACGCCGAACGCGCGACCTACCTCGGCGACCACGCGGGCGAGGCCACCCGCGACGGCGCCGACGTGCTCGTGGAGATCCCGCGCCTGGGCAGCACGGCGGTCCGCCTGCGCCCGCGGGCAGGCGGCTGACCGTTTCGGGGGCGGCGCCGCCACGGCGCCACCCCCGGGCGGTTCGGCCCGCTGTCCGTCCCGACCTGCCTACCCTGAGGAGCGTGCCGACCTCGACCTACCACGTACGCAGGACCTCTCTCGGGCTCCCAGAGCGCGCGCACCGAGCGGCGTCTGCCGCTCGGTGAGCACGGTCCGTCCCCACGAGGTCGCGGCAGCGGTTCGAGGGTGTGGCGGTTATCGCTGCCGTGTCACGCGTCGATCTGCTCGAAGATGTGCGGGTAGGACACGATGTCGTCGGGGAACTCGGCCGCCATGCGCTGGAACTCCGGGCTGCCGAACGCCGTGGCGAGCGCCTCGGTCGACTCCCAGACCGCGACGTTCATCAGCAGCCGGCTGTCCCCCGTTCCCTGGTGCATCTGCAGGGAGACGAATCCCGGCTGGGCCTTCATGAACTCGGCCTGCCGTCGGAAGAGCGCGAGAAACGATTCGGTCCGCTCCTTCGGGACGAAGAAGGTGTTGGCCAGGACGATGGGCCCGGTCGCCTCCTTGAACTGCGTGAACATGGGCGTGTGCGGGTCGAGACTCTGCAGCTTGGCCATTTTCGGCACTTCCTCTCGCTGTCGGTCGGGGGGTTCAGACGAGGGCCGCGACCAGCAGGGTGAAGGCGGCGATGATGACGGCGACGCGGACGTAGTGGAGAAGGAGCCAGCGGTCCATCTGCTCCTTCCAGTCGGCGGGCCGGTTGTCAGGGGTCCACGTCTTGTTCCGGTTGTTGATCGGGACGAGCAGCAGGACTGACATGACCACGCTGAGGATCAGCAGCGCGCCGGCCGTGACGACGAGGCCGGTGTGGTGGTGGTGCCACCTGGCGACGGCCCAGACGACGGTGAGGACGAGCGAGGTGATGTACCAGACCGGCATCACGGCGCCGAGCATCCGGCCCCCGTGCGCGTGGCCTTGTTGCCTGCTGTCCTCGGGGAGCGCGTTGAGGATCGGATTCATGACGAAGGCGACGGAGAACTCCACCCCCACCATCACGCCGACGACCACGGTGGTGAGCACCTCGAGCGCGTTGACCATGACGACCCCCTGAGAATCTAGTGTTGCTAGGTGATGAGTCAACGCTAGTACTACTAGAGCTTGCTTGTCTAGCGCTGCTAGGATCGGATCATGTCGGTAAAGGAACGCAAGGAGCGCGAACGGGCGGCCCGCGAGCGCCTGATCTTGGCGACGGCCCGCGAACTCGCCGAGCAGCAGGGCTGGGACGCCGTCACCACCCGCCGGCTCGCCGAGCGCATCGAGTACAGCCAGCCGGTCCTCTACAGCCACTTCCGCGGCAAACGGGAGATCATCGGCGCCGTCGCTTTGGAGGGCGCCGCCGAGCTGGCGGCGGCGGTGCGGGCCGCGGCCGCCAGGGCGAACGGCCCGCGCGAGCGGGTCACCGCCCTCGCCCGCGCCTACCTCGACTTCGCCGAGCAGAACCCGGCGGTCTACGACGCCATCTTCCAGCTCGACGGCGGCCTGGCGTTCGCCCAGGAGGAGACCCCCGAGCCACTGAAGGACGCCTTCGCCGCGCTGCTGGAGAGCCTGGGCGAGGTCGCCGGGGACGGCGTCCACCCGGGGCTGTTCACCGAGGTCTTCTGGGCTTCCCTGCACGGCCTGGCAACCCTGACCCGGTCAGGCCGCCTCCTCCCGCAGGACGCCGAACCGCGAGTGGCCCTCCTGGTCGACCGCCTCGCCCACCTCTGACCCCGCCCGACCGGTCCGCGGCCGGGGCGCCTGGTCGGGGGTCAGTTCGGCTCGGGCTCGTCGGCGTCGAGGAGGTCGTGGACGCGTCGGCGTAGCGCGTAGCGGACCGTGGCGGGGGTCAGGACGCGCAGGGGTGTGGCGAGGTGGAGGAGGTGGTCGGCGAGTTCTTCGGGGCTGGTGCCGCCGATGGTGACGAGGGTCGCGCGGGTGCCGTCGGGCCGGTGAGTGGCGCGGTTGCGGGGGACGAGCACCTGGGCGCGGTCCAGGGGAAGGGGGACTCGCACGGTGGTGTAGAGCGGGTAGCCGCTGGTGAGCATCGCGGCTACGGGGACACGTTGCGCACGGAGCGTGCCGACGGCGGGCCGTCCACCACGACCGCGAGACCTCGGTGGTCGTCCTGGAGTAGGTGGTGCACGGCCGGGTGCTCGCCACCGGAAAGCGGTACAGCAACCACTTCGTGTCGGTGATCACCATCCGGGACCGCAGAATCACGCACTGGCGCTCCTCTCTCGACCCCCTGGCCGTCCTCGACGCGCTCGGCGCCGACGTGCCGGTACGCGAAGCGAACTGACGGAGCGTCACCGCCACGCGACGGCTACGGGGCCGCTGGTTCAATGGCTGCGTGGATGAGGTGGATGACACAGTCGCGTGGGCCGGTCGTCGCGTGCTGGAGGGCGGCGTCCGGGAGGCGGTGTTCCGTCTGCCCCGAAACACGGGCACCGTTCCGGGTGTGCTCTGGCTGCCGCCCACCCCGTCCTCCGCACCCCCCGCTCTGGTCCTGCTGGGACACGGCGGCAGCGGGCACAAGAGGAGCGCGCGGGTCACCGGCCTGGCCTGCTGGTTCGCGTCGCGGGTGGGAATCGGCGCGCTCGCCATCGACGGGCCGTATCACGGCGACCGGGTCCCCCGCCCGCTGCCGGCCGAGGAGTACCAGCCCCGCATCGTCGAAGAGGGGCTCGACGTCGTTCTCGACCGGATGACGGGCGACTGGCTGGCGGTGGTGGATGCCCTCGGGGCCCTGGGCCTCGTGGACACCGCGCGCCTCGGCTACCTGGGCCTGTCGATGGGGACACGCTTCGGCCTTCCGCTGGCGGCCGCGCTGGACGACCGCATTCGCTGCGTCGTCCTCGGCAAGTTCGGCCTCCGGCAGGCGCCCGGCATGCCCGCCGGTCTGGACGTCCCCCGGCGCGTCGTGGCGGACGCGCGGCGGATCACCGCGCCGGCCCTCTTCCACCTCCAGTGGTACGACGAGATCTTCCCCAGGGAGGGCCAGTTCGCGCTCTTCGAGGAGCTCGGGTCGCCCGACAAGCAACTGCTCGGCTACGCGGGCGCCCACGCGGAGACCAAGCCCGAAGCCGTCGCGTACTGGCGGGACTTCGTCGCGCGCCACCTCCGCGATGCGCCCCCGCTGGGGTCCCCCGCATGAAGTGCGCCGCGATGAACGTGCTGACGCCGACGCCGGAGAGTGTCCCGGCGCGCCGGCCGAAGTCTCAAGTCATCGACACCGAAAGCCACTTCACCGACGCCGGCACGGTCAGCGGGAGAGGTTCGGATAGGCCACGCGGGCCAACCCCTCGGCGATCGAGCAGCCGGTTTGCTGATCGGGCGCATAGGTCAGGTCCGCTGTCCCGAATGACGTCGGCCATGTGACGACGCACGTGCCCTGGTTGGCGCGATAGACCTCATAGGCGCCCTTGATGCCCGCGTACGGCACCGATCCGGGGTCCCCCGACCGCGCGTCCGCCATGCTCTCGGTGTCGTAGCCGACCGTGAGGTCCCGGTCCTGGCCCGCCCCCCACTCGCACCACCGGGAGCGCCCACGAACGTTGTCCGTGTGGCGGGTCGGAGGCTCAGGCAACCCGAGTTGTTCGAAGTAATAGTGTGGCACGGCCGCACAAGGGTCACGCAGGCCGCTCAGCGGGTCGGCGGCATGGTGCCCCGGTGCCCACAGCACGAGTGGGACCACGATGGCGGCGACCACCGCGAGGCTGCCCACGGCGACGGCCGCGATCCGGCCCGGTTTCGGCCGGCGGGACTCCTGATGTGGTGCGTCCCCGCTCTCGGGTGAGGTTCCGGGCTCGGGTGCGGGTGTGGCCTCGGGTGCGGGTGCGAGTGCGGTCTCCACCACGGTCGCGACCGCAGGGTCCCCCGCGGGATCAGCCGCCACGGCAGGGTCCCGGACCGTGGCCACCCCGGAGTCCGGCGCCGCCACCGCGAGATCCGTCGCCGCAGGCTCAGGCACCGCAAGCTCGGGCACCGCAGGCTCAGGCACCGTGCCCACAGCGGTCGCGCCGCTGCCGCGCGGCACACCGTGCGGCATGCCCTCCAGCATGGCCTTCGCCGCCGCGACGCTGGGCCGCAGGTCCGGGTCCTTCGCCATCAACCGCGCGATCAGCGGCGCCAGTTCGCCGGCGCGGCGTGGCGCGGGCGGCTCGTCCAGCAGAACCGCGGCGAGCGTCGCGGCCGGGGTGCCCCGGCGGAACGGCGAGACGCCCTCCAGTGCCTGGTACAGCGTCACCCCCAGCGAGAAGAGGTCGCTCGCCGACCGCTCCTCCGCGCCGCGCGCCCGTTCGGGCGCGATGTACTCGATCGAGCCGATGAACCCGCCGGCCGCGGTCAGCGCGGTGTCGGCCTGGTGGACCGAGATACCGAAGTCGGTGAGCAGCACCTGGCCGTCGTCGGCCAGCATCACGTTGTCCGGCTTGACATCCCGATGCACGATCCCGGCGTCGTGGGCGGCGC
>NZ_CP107913.1:5520000-5692500 GCF_036014115.1 Streptomyces sp. NBC_00448 | reverse complement strand
GCAGCCCGAGCAGGATGCCGGCGTCCGTCATCGCCTCGACCAGGTAGTAGAAGTAGGCGGGGCCGGAGCCGGAGAGCGCGGTGGCGGCGTCCTGCTGCTTCTCGGGGACGCGCAGGGTCTTGCCGACCGGCTGGAAGATCGCCTCGGTGCGCGCCAGGTGGGTCTCGTCGGCGTGCCGTCCCGCGGAGATCACGGACATGCCCTCGTCCACGAGCACGGGGGTGTTGGGCATGACCCGGACGACCGCCGTGCCCTCGGTGAGGCGTTCCTCGAAGAAGGCGGTGGGGATGCCGGCGGCGGCGCTGATCACGAGCTTGTCGGCGCCGACGTGCGGGGCGAGTTCGGCGAGCAGGGCACCCATGTCCTGGGGCTTGACGGCGAGGATGAGGGTGTCGGCGGTCTTGGCGGCGTGCGCGTTGCCGACGGCCTCGACGCCGTAGCGGGTCTGCAGTTCCTCGGCGCGTTCGGTGCGGCGGGCGGTGACCAGCAGGTCCTCGGGGGCCCAGCCGGCCCTGATCATCCCGGAGAGCAGCGCCTCGCCGATCTTCCCGGTGCCGAGCACGGCGACGGTCTGCGTCAGGGCGGTGGTGGCGGTCATGGCGGTTCACCTCAAGCGGTACGGGGCTCCCTGTCCGGTCATCCTCGCAGGGGCGGGGGCGAGGTGGTGGCCGCGTCCACTCCTCGGGCAGGCGAACCGGGGGTCAGACCGTCTCGTCGAGGTGGTCGGCGTAGTGGTCGAGCGCGCGGCGGTAGCGGGCGACGGCGGGTGCGGAGCTGGTGGCCGTGAGGAGTTTGAGCAGGTCGGCCACGGCGTCGCCGGAGCGGCCGAGGTTGTGCAGGGCGATCGCGCGGAAGGCGGTCAGGGCCGGGTCGCCCGGGTATTCGGCGAGGGCGCGGTCGAAGGCGGCGAGCGCGTCGTCGTACCGGCCCAGCACCCGGTAGGTGCTGGCGAGGCCGGTGTGGGCGCCGAGCCGGTCCTCGTCGTCCAGGCCGCCGACGGCGAGCGCGGTCTCGTAGAACGGGACGGCTTCGGCTTCGAGGCCGAGGCGGTCGTGCAGCCAGGCGGTCTGGTACGCGACGGCGGGGTCCTGCGGGTGCCGCGCGGCGAGGGCGAGCAGGGCGTCGCGGTCCCCTGCCTCGCGCAGCCGGGTCGCTTCGGCCGCGGCGTGCGCGTCGTACGAGGTCATGGCCGTCATCATGCCGTACGGGGTCGCGCCGTACGGCGGGTACTCCCGGGGCGGTAGGGACCGGTAGGGGGCGGCTCAGGGTCATCCCCTATGGCGTGCGGGCGGGGCGGGGTGGACCGTTGCGGTATGAGTCGTTCATCCCGTGAAATCTCTGTATCGGGCGCGGAGAAGCGGCACTTGGCCGTGGCTTCCGTGACCCTCGGACCCTGGCGGCCGGCCGCCGTCGTGGGCGCGCTGGGCGGTGGAGTGTCGCTGGTCCTGCACCTCGTGGGCGGGCACTTCGGGCTCGGCATCCTGAGCAGCGCGCTGTCGGTGGCCGCGCTGCTGTTCTTCTGCGTGGGCGGGGCGGGCTCGGTGCTCGGCTACTCCTCGCGGGGCGCCGGCCGGGACCACCGCATCAGGCGCTGGGCGCGCTCGCACCCGTGGCAGGTGGCCGCCGTGCCGGCCGGGATGATGTTCCTGACCGACGTGGTGGTGCGGCAGGTGCTCACCAGCCAGGGCCTCTTCGGGTCGGTGTGGACCGGCCTGTGGCACGGTGCCGTGGTGGCGGCGGTGGTCGGCGTCGCGGGCACGTTCAGCAGGTCTCGGGCGTAGCGCGCGAGCACCCTCCGCGGGCGTCGAACCGCGGGCACGGTTCGCGGGCGACGGCGGTACGCGTACGGGGGCGACCGCCGGCGACCCGCGCCCGCCCCACCGACTCCCCCAGCACCCACCGGCTCCGCTAACGCACCGCCCGCAGCACCAGGTCGGCGAGCCGACGACCCGCCTCGTCGTCCAGGGGCGCGTGTTCGATCAGCAGCCGGTACCACAGCACGCCGTAGACCACGTCGATCAGCAGCTCCAGCGAGAGGTCGGGCGCGATCTCGCCGCGGGCGGCGGCCCGTTCGAGGATCTCCCGGAGCACCGCGCGCCGCCGGAACAGGAAGCGCTCCCGGAACGCCGTCGCGAAGACCGGGTCGAGCAGCGCCTGCGCCATCAGGCCGGCCAGCACCGGCCGCTGCCCGCGCTGCCGGAAGGTCTCGGCGAGGAATCCCCTCAGGTCGTCCGCCAGCGAGCCCTCGTCCGGCACCGTGATCGTCGTCTCGGACAGGTCGAGCAGGGCGGTCAGCACGACGTCCGCCTTCGACGGCCACCAGCGGTAGATCGTCTGCTTGCCGACGCCGGCCCGCGCGGCGATGCCCTCCACCGTCAGCGCGGCGTATCCGCGCTCCTTCAACTCGTCCATCGCCGCGCCCAGGATCGCCTGGCGCGCGGCCTCGCTGCGTGGCCGCCCCGGCCGCCGGTCACCCGTCATGCGCTCACCTTACTTTACAAGACGGTACGTCTCGATATAGAAACGAGACATCGCGTATCGAATCAACGAGGGAGCACGGACATGCGTGTGGTGATCATGGGCGGCACGGCCGGCATCGGGCTCGCGACGGCCCGGGCGCTGCGGGCGGACGGCGCCGAGGTCGTCGTGACCGGGCGGAACCGGGAGCGGCTATCGGCGGCCGCCGCCGAGGGGCTGACCGCCGAGCGCGTCGACGGGACCGACGAGGACGCGGTCGCCGCGTTCTTCGAGCGGATCGGCGCCTTCGAGCACCTGGTGCTCGCCTTCAGCTCGGGCCATGTCGGCGTCGGCCCGATCAAGGACACCGAACTCGCCGACATACGCGCCGCGTTCGACGGCAAGCTCTTCGCCTACCTGTTCGCCGTCCAGCGGGCGCGGGTCACCGGCTCGGTGACGCTGCTCTCGGCGGCGTCCGCGCGCGCCGGTCTGCCGGGGCTGGCCGGGCTCGCGGCGGTGAACGGCGCCATCGAGCGGATGGTCTCCCCGCTGGCCGCCGACCTCGCCCCGGTCCGGGTCAACGCGGTCTCGCCGGGCGTCATCGACACCGACTGGTGGGCGTTCCTGCCCGAGGAGCAGCGCGCGGCCCAGTTCGCCGCCACCGCGGAGTCCGTCCCGTCCGGGCGGGTCGGCACCGCCGAGGACGTCGCGGGCGCGATCCGCTACGTGATCGGCGCGGACTACGTGACGGGCTCGATCCTGCCGGTGGACGGCGGGTTCACGGTGGCGTGAGGAGGGTGCACGGCGGCGCGCGGCAGGCGGACGGCGGCGCGACCGAGGGCGCGAGGCCGTGAAGGGGCGCGGATACGGTGACGCGGCCGGGCCGCGGCGCTACCGGCGGCGCTTGGCGGCGCCGCGGACTTTGCCGCGGCCGGCCGGGTTGCCGGTGCGCTGCGCCCGGCGGCGCTCGTACTGCTCCCGCGCCTGTTCGTACTCCGCCCGGAGCAGCCGCTCCCCCGGCGCCTCGTACAGGCTCCGCACGAAGTACGCCAGCAGCGCGCCGACGAAGCCGATCACGTACAGGCCCTGCATCGAGCCGCCCGTGTCCGGGTCGGCGCCGGCCGCCGAGGGGCGGATGCGTACGTAGCCGCGCCACGTTCGGACGAACATCAGCACGCTGCACACCGCGAAACCGGCGATGGCCAGGACGTTCACGAACAGGCCGACGTCGGCGTCCGTCAGGCCCTGGAAGCCGAAGAGCAGCACCAGCGCGCCGATCACCGCGCTCACCAGCGACCCGACCGCCACGCCCACCCGCCGCAGCGCGTAGCCGCCGTTGTGGCCGACCCAGGTCGTCCCGAAGAACCGGATCGGCTCGGGCCGCGGGGCTCCGGCCGTACGGTCGCGGTCCTCGCCGGGCCCATGGGTGTCGCTCACGTCATCGATTATGCGGGATCGGCCCGACGCGCCCGTCCGGCCGCCTGCCCGGTCACCGGCGCGGCGCGGACCCGTTCCGTGTCAGGAGTAGCCCCAGAGCCGTTAAAGCTCGTGGATTCGCGACGGGGTTGCGGAGGCCGTGGCGTTAGCATCTGCGGGTCGGACCCGAGGAACGGAGACTTCACCCGTGCGCCACCCTCGTGTAGGTGTTGCCATTCTGACGATGGGCACCCGGCCCGCGGAACTCCTCGCGCTGCTGGAGTCCGTGGCGGCGCAGGAGACCCCGGCGACGCGGGTGGTGGTCGTGGGGAACGGCTCGCCTCTGCCGGATCTGCCCAAGGAGGTGGCCACGGTCGAGCTGAGCGAGAACCTCGGGATTCCCGGCGGCCGCAACGTGGCGATCGAGGCCCTGCGGGAGTTCGGCGACGTGGACGTCGTGGTCGACCTGGACGACGACGGGCTGCTGCTGGGCACCGACGTCTTCACCCGGCTGTGCGCGCTGTACGAGGCCGACGACCGGCTGGGCGTGGTGGGTTTTCGGATCGCGGACGAGCGGGGGCGCACCGCGCGCCGGCACGTGCCGCGGCTGCGGGCGTCCGATCCGATGCGCGGCGGGCTGGTGACCACGTTCCTGGGCGGCGGGCACGGCCTGTCGATGCGGATGCTCGACGAGATCGGCGGCTGGCCGGACCCGTTCTTCTACGCGCACGAGGAGACGGACCTCGCCTGGCGCGCGCTGGACGCGCGCTGGAACGTCCGGTACGCGCCGGAGCTGGTGCTCCAGCACCCGTGGACCTCGCCGACCCGGCACGCGGTCTACTACCGCAACCTCGCAAGGAACCGGGTCTGGCTGGCCAAGCGCCACCTTCCGGTGCTGCTGGTGCCCGCGTACCTGGGGGTGTGGACGGCGCTGACCGTGGCGCGCACCCGGTCGGGGGCCGGGCTCAAGGCGTGGTGCGCGGGGTTCGTCGAGGGCGTGCGTACGCCGTGCCCGCCGCGCCGCCCGATGCGGTGGTCCACCGCGTGGCGGATGGCCCGGCTCGGCCGGCCCCCGCTGATCTGATCGCGCCGATCTATCAACGGGGGCCCGGCGAGGCGGGGTTCAGCGCTCCAGCAGGGTGACGTCGCGCACGGCGCCCTTGTCCGCGCTGGTCGCCATCGCCGCGTACGCGCGCAGCGCGGTGGAGACGTGGCGGGTGCGGTCGCGGGGCGCGTACACGCCGTTCAGGGCCTCCCGGCGGGTGGCCAACTCCTCGTCGGAGACGAGCAGTTCCATGGTGCGGTTCGGGATGTCGATCCTGATCCGGTCACCGTCCTCGACCAGCGCGATGGTGCCGCCGGAGGCCGCCTCGGGCGAGGCGTGGCCGATGGACAGGCCCGAAGTGCCGCCGGAGAAGCGGCCGTCGGTGACCAGCGCGCAGACCTTGCCCAGGCCGCGACCCTTGAGGAAGGACGTCGGGTAGAGCATCTCCTGCATGCCCGGGCCGCCGCGCGGACCCTCGTAGCGGATGACCACCACGTCGCCGGGGGTGACCTGCTTGGCGAGGATCTTCTCGACGGCCTCCTCCTGCGACTCGCAGACGACGGCCGGGCCCTCGAAGGTCCAGATCGACTCGTCGACGCCCGCGGTCTTCACCACGGCGCCGTCCACCGCGAGGTTGCCGCGCAGCACCGCGAGGCCGCCGTCCTTGGAGTAGGCGTGCTCGACGTCGCGGATGCAGCCGCCGGCCGCGTCGGTGTCGAGGATGTCCCACCGCTCGGACTGGGAGAACGCCTCGGCGGAGCGGACGCAGCCGGGGGCGGCGTGCCACAGCTCGACGGCTTCCGGCGACGGGGAGCCGCCGCGCACGTCCCAGGTGTCGAGCCACTGCTTGATCGAGGGCGAGTGCACGGTGTGCACGTCCTCGTTGAGCAGCCCGCCGCGGTAGAGCTCGCCGAGGATGGCGGGGATGCCGCCGGCCCGGTGCACGTCCTCCATGTAGTACGTGCCGCCGGGTGCCACGTTGGGCGCGACCTTGGCCAGGCACGGCACGCGGCGCGAGACCTCGTCCATCTCGCTGAGGCCGTAGGTGACCTCGGCCTCCTGGGCCGCGGCCAGCAGGTGCAGGATCGTGTTGGTGGAGCCGCCCATCGAGATGTCCAGCGCCATCGCGTTCTCGAAGGCGGCCGGGGTGGCGATGGCGCGCGGCAGCACCGACGCGTCGTCCTGCTCGTAGTACCGCTTGGCCAGGTCCACCACGGTGGCGCCGGCCTTCTCGTACAGCGCGCGGCGGGCGGTGTGGGTGGCGAGCACCGAGCCGTTGCCGGGCAGGGCCAGGCCGATCGCCTCGGTGAGGCAGTTCATCGAGTTGGCGGTGAACATGCCGGAACACGAGCCGCAGGTCGGGCAGGCGTTCTCCTCGATGCGGAGGATGTCCTCGTCGGAGACGTCGTCGTTGACGGCGTCGGAGATCGCGTTGATCAGGTCGAGCTTGCGGACGGTGCCGTCGACGAGGGTGGCGCGGCCGGCCTCCATGGGGCCGCCGGAGACGAAGACCGTCGGGATGTTGAGGCGCAGCGCGGCCATCAGCATGCCCGGGGTGATCTTGTCGCAGTTGGAGATGCAGATCAGGGCGTCCGCGCAGTGCGCCTGGACCATGTACTCCACGGAGTCGGCGATCAGGTCGCGGGAGGGCAGCGAGTACAGCATGCCGCCGTGGCCCATCGCGATGCCGTCGTCCACGGCGATCGTGTTGAACTCGCGCGGCACCGCGCCCGCCGCGAGGATCGCCTCGGAGACGATCCGGCCGACCGGCTGGAGGTGCGTGTGACCCGGTACGAACTCGGTGAAGCTGTTGGCGACCGCGACGATCGGCTTGCCAATGTCGGAGTTGGCGACGCCGGACGCGCGCATCAACGCGCGGGCGCCGGCCATGTTGCGGCCGTGGGTGACCGTACGTGACCTCAGCTCGGGCACGGTTTCCCCTCCTTCTTGGACCCGGGTTTCGCCCCTCGGGTCCACGTCGCTCGTACGAGTCTGCGCTGCCGGGACTCGCGACTGCCTGGACGACGAGCCTACGCCCGCGGCCCAGGATTCGGACGTCCCGTCCGCATGGTGGCCCCGGGCCGGAGGGGGGGTCGGGCCGGCAGGGAGGGTCAGGGCACCCTGACGGCGGCGAGGTGCAGCCGGGTGAAGGCCAAGGCCTCCGCGAGGTCCTCCTCGCGTTCGGCCGCGGACATCGCCCGCCGGGTGTTCACCTCGATCACCACGTGCCCGCCGAAACCGCCGGAGGCCAGCGCGCCCAGCAGTTCCGCGCAGGGCTGCGAGCCGCGTCCGGGCACCAGGTGCTCGTCCTTCGCCGAGCCGTTGCCGTCGGCCATGTGCACATGGGCCAGCCGGTCGCCCATCCGCGCGGCCATCTCCAGCGCCTCGCTGCGCGAGGTGGCCGCGTGCGAGAGGTCGACCGTGAAGTGCCGGTAGTCCTCCTTGGTCACGTCCCAGTCGGGGGCGTACGCGAGCATCTCGCGGTCGCGGTAGCGCCAGGGGTACATGTTCTCCACGGCGAACCGGATGTCCGTCTCGTCGGCCATCCGCCACACCCCGCGCACGAAGTCGCGGGCGTACCCGCGCTGCCAGCGGAAGGGCGGGTGCACCACGACGGTGGAGGCGCCCAGCCGCTGGGCGGCGGCGCGGGCCCGCAGGAGCTTGGTCCACGGGTCGGTGGACCACACCCGCTGGGTGATCAGCAGGCACGGCGCGTGCACCGCGAGGATCGGCACCTGGTGGTAGTCCGACAGCCGGCGCAGCGCCTCGACGTCCTGGCTGACCGGGTCGGTCCACACCATGACCTCGACGCCGTCGTAGCCGAGCCGCGCGGCGATCTCGAACGCGGTCGCGGTGGACTCGGGGTAGACCGAGGCGGTGGACAGCGCGACCTTCACGTCCTTCCTGCCGGACGAATCGCGCATTCCCGAAATACCGGACACAGCGGCGACACGGCCTCGGCGGGCGTCGCGCGCCTCGGGTCGGTCCGCTGCTTCTGGCACGCAAGCCAGCGTACGGCGACCGGCCGGACGAACGGCACCGCCGCCGGTGGGACAGCGCCCGGCCGACCGCCGTCCGGCCGCTCGTGGAGCCGCCGGACGGCCCTCGTATGACACGCGCCACGTGGACCGCGCGCGGCCGTTCGCCTGCGGGCGACCGCTCGTACGAGGCCCGCGGCGGCGCCGGCTCAGGCGGGGCGGCGGGCCACCGAGGAGGCGGGCAGGTCCTCCGGGGCCACCGAGGAGGCGGCCGGGCCGGGCCCCGCGGCCCGGTCCCGCGCGGCCGAGGCCACCTCGCCCACCATCACGTCGAGCTTGCGAAGGATCACCCCTTCGCGCAGCGCCCACGGGCAGATCTCCAGCTCGTCGACGTCGAAGAGGTCCATCGCGCCCTCGGCGACCAGCGCGCCCGCCAGCAGTTGACGGGCGCGGCCCTCGGAGACGCCGGGCAGCGCGGAGCGGCGGGCGGCGCTCATCGCGGCCAGCCGCGGCACCCACTCCTCCAGCACCTCGCGCCGCAGCGTGCGCTGCACGTACAGGCCGTCCGCGCTGCGGGCGGCGCCGCCGATCCGGGCGAGCTGGCGGAACGTCTTGGAGGTGCCGACGGCGTGGTCGGGGCGGCCCAGCCGGGCGAACTCCGGCACCGCACGCGCTATCTCGGCCCGGGCGTGCTTGCGCAGGGCGCGCACGTCGGCGGTGGCGGGCGGGTCACCGGGCAGCCAGCTGCCGGTCAGCCGGCCGGCGCCGAGCGGCAGGGAGACGGCCGCGTCCGGGTACTCGTCCATGCCGAAGGCGACCTCCAGCGAGCCGCCACCGATGTCCAGCACCAGCAGCCGGCCCGCGGACCAGCCGAACCAGCGGCGTACCGCGAGGAAGGTCAGCCGGGCCTCGTCGGCACCGGACAGCACCGTCAGCCGTACGCCGGTCCCGCGCTCGACCCGGTCCAGCACCTCCTCGCCGTTGGCGGCCTCGCGGATCGCGGAGGTGGCGAACGCCAGGACGTCCTCGACGCCCTTGTCCTCCGCCACCCGCATCGCGTCCGCGACGGTGCTCACCAGCCGGTCCACCCCGGTCCCGCCGATCGCGCCGCGCACGTCGAGCAGTTCGGCCAGCCGCAGCTCGGCCTTGTGCGAGTACGCCGGCAGCGGCCGCGCGCCCGGGTGCGCGTCCACCACCAAGAGGTGAACGGTGTTGGAACCCACGTCGAGCACTCCCAGTCGCATGGGCAGCACTGTAGCCAGCGGCGCTCCCGGGTGGCGCCGGCCGGCGCCGCCGCCCGTATTCGGCGCCGCGTCCGGCACCTGCGTTCGGCGCCCGTCTTCGCATCCGCCGGCCCGCTCCGGTCCGGCGCCCCGGACCCGCGTGACCGCATTCGGCGCATTACGGTCTTACGCTTGGGCGCGTGGCGAAGGTGAAGACCCGCAAGGGCACGAAGAAGAGCGCCGGGACGACCGCGGCGAGCAAGGCAGGCGTGCCCGACGAGGCCGGGCTGGACTTCGCCCGGGCCTGGGTGGAGTTCGTCGACCCCGCCGACGAGGAACAGGTCTTCCGGTGCGACCTGACCTGGCTCACCTCGCGCTGGACGTGCGTCTTCGGCAGCGGCTGCCAGGGCATCGTGGCCGGCCGGGCGGAGGACGGCTGCTGCTCGCTCGGCGCGCACTTCTCTGACGACGACGACGAGAAGCGGGTCGCCGGGCACGTGGCCCGGCTCACCGCGGACGACTGGCAGTTCCACGACATCGGCACCGGCGCGGACGGGTTCTGGGCCGAGGAGAACGAGGACGGCGAGCGGCAGACCCGCGTGGTGGACGGCGCCTGCGTCTTCTCCAACCGGCCCGGGTTCGCCGGCGGGCAGGGCTGCGCGCTGCACGCGCTCGCGCTGCGCGAGGGCCGCGAACCGCTGGAGACCAAGCCCGACGTGTGCTGGCAGCTGCCGATCCGCCGCACCTTCGACTGGATGGACCGGCCCGACGACAGCCGGGTGCTGGTCGTGTCGATCGGGGAGTACGACCGGCGCGGGTGGGGCCCCGGGGGCCACGACCTGCACTGGTGGTGCACCTCGGCGACCTCCGCGCACGGAGCCGGGGAGCCGGTCTACGTCTCCTACCGGCCCGAGCTCACGGAGCTGATGGGGGCGGCCGGGTACGCGGAACTGGCGGCGCTGTGCGAGGCGCGGCTGGCGTCCGCGCTGCCCCTGGTGGCACCGCACCCGGCGGACCCGGCGACCGCCCGGGAGTAGCCGCGGGCTGTGTCCGGGGGTTCCCTGTGTCCGAGGGTTCCCCCGCCCGCTCACCCGCCGACTCTCTTCCGCGACTGCCCGGCCGGGCAGTCGCGGAAGAGAGTCGGCGGAAGTCGTTGGCGGCCGGTGGGCCGGGACTCACCCGGAGGCGGTCGCCGATGCGGAAGGCGTGGAGCTGTCCGTGGGAGTGGCCGACTGCGTCGGAGGGGTGCTGCTCGGCGGCGGAGAGGACGAACTCGGCGGCGGGGAGCTGCTCTCGGTGCTCCCCCCGGTCGGCGACGCGGAGACCGGTGGCACCGACCGCCGGGAGGACCCCTGCAAGGTGACCGTCGCGTCGCCCGGCGTGAACCGGATCTGCGCCGACCACGACCCGGACGGCTCCAGGGAGCGGTCCACCCGGATCACCAGAGTGACCGTTTCCCCTGGCTTCAAGGTGCCCGAACGCGCCGAGAACTCCAGCCAGTACGCGGACGTGGCCGCCGCCCACGTCACCGGCGCGGCGCCCCCCGCGGTGAGCGTGACGTACGTACGCCCGTAGCCGGGCCGCGCCGCGACCTCCAGCCACCCCGCGCCCTTGGCCACCGAGGAGGCCGGCGGCGCCGTGCCCCCGCTGACCGCCACGGTCGCGTCCTGCGGCGCCCCCGCGGACGACGGCGCCCCCGAGCCCTCCGGCGCGGCGGGCGCGCTCGGTGACGGCCCGGCGTTCCCCGCCTTCTCGTACGGCACCCCGTCGATCCCGTCCGGCGCGGACGCGCTGCGCCCGTCGTGCGAGTTCTCGCCCAGCGGGGTGGCCCGGTAGGCCGCCCACACCGCGAGCACGGGTGCGGCGACGACCGCCGCGACCACCGTGGTGGTCACCGCCCGGTGCCGCAGCACCGCCCGCCGGGCCGCCTTGTCGCCGAGGTCGGTGGGGAAGCCGCGCCGGTCGAAGCGCGGCGTGGACTCCCGGGCCCGCCCGAACCCGGTGTCCATGGCGTGCAGCAGCGCCGCGTACGCCGCCGAGCGCGGCGCCTCCACCAGCGGCAGCACCGCCGCGGCGTCGGCCGCGCCCGGCCACGGCCCGTCGGCGACGACCCGCTCGGCGGTGCGCCGGCACACCGGGCAGTCGTCCACGTGCCGGACCAGTTCGGTGCGCAGCGCGGTACCGAGCAGCACCTGCGTGTCCCCGGCCAGCTGCGCCACCTCCGGGCAGCTGCCGGTGTCCACGACGGCCATCGCCGTACGGGTCCGCTCCACCTCGCAGGCGGCCCGGGCCAGCCGGGTCCTGGCCGCCTCCGCGTCGAGCCCGACCACATGGGCGACTTCACGCGGCGCGAGCTGGTGGCGTACCGCCAGCTCCAGCGCCTCACGCTGCTCCGGACTGGTGCCGGCCGACTCCGGCCAGGCCAGCGAGGCGAGTTGGGCCCGCCGCTGCTCGGCCACCGACTCCGAGGTGTGCGGCGCGACCGGCTTGCCCGCCGCGAGCCGGCGCAGGCACACCCACCGGGCGAGCGCGTACAGCCACGGCCTGCGCAGCCCCGGGTCGCGCAGCCTGACCCGCTGCCGCTCGGCCAGCGCCAGCACCTCGCCGAGTGCGCCGGACGCCGCGTCGTGCTCGCACAGGATGGACAGGCAGTACGTGAACAGGCCGTCGAGATACGGCTCGTAGTGCGCCGGAGGCTGCATGGGCAGCGTGCCCTGCGGCCGCCGGGCACGGCCCTCACGGTGGCCGCCGTGCCCCCGGCCGGCCCGCTCGGGCTCCGCGTCGGCACACGGCCGTCCGGCCGGAGCACGGTGTTTGCGGTGGGCTCCGGTGCTCTGCGTCGGGTTGGGGCTTTCCTGCCTGCTCATCACCGGGCGACGGTAGGCCCGTGAACGCCCTCGGTTCAGCACTCCCGGCCTTGTTTAACCCATATGGGTAATGATCCGCCACAAAAAGGGGACAGGACGGTCACACGTACGAGTGAACGCGGTTGTCCGCCCCGCCCGCTACGGTGAACCGCATGGCCACCCGCAAACCCGCGTCCAAGGACCGTCCCTCCTATCGCTGCACCGAGTGCGGCTGGACCACGGTGAAGTGGCTCGGCCGCTGCGGCGAGTGCCAAGCCTGGGGCACCGTCGAGGAGTTCGGCGGCGCACCCGCGGTCCGCACCACCGCCCCCGGCCGGGTGACATCAGCCGCCCGCCCGATCGCCCAGGTCGACGGCACCCAGGCCACCGCCCGCTCCACCGGCGTACCCGAGTTGGACCGGGTGCTCGGCGGCGGCCTGGTGCCCGGCGCCGTCGTCCTGCTGGCCGGCGAGCCCGGGGTCGGCAAGTCCACGCTGCTGCTCGACGTGGCCGCGAAGGCGTCCGGGCCGCAGCACCCGACGCTCTACGTCACCGGCGAGGAGTCCGCCTCCCAGGTGCGGCTGCGCGCCGACCGGATCGGCGCCCTCGCCGACCACCTCTACCTCGCCGCCGAGACCGACCTGTCCGCGGTCCTCGGCCACCTCGACGACGTCAAGCCGGCCCTGCTCGTCCTGGACTCCGTGCAGACCGTCGCCTCGCCCGAGATCGACGGCGCGCCCGGCGGCATGGCCCAGGTCCGCGAGGTCGCCGGCGCCCTGATCCGGGCGTCCAAGGAACGCGGCATGTCCACGCTGCTGGTCGGCCACGTCACCAAGGACGGCGCGATCGCCGGGCCCCGGCTGCTGGAGCACCTGGTCGACGTCGTGCTCAGCTTCGAAGGCGACCGGCACGCCCGGCTGCGGCTGATCCGCGGGGTGAAGAACCGCTACGGCGCGACCGAGGAGGTCGGCTGCTTCGAGCTCCACGACGAGGGCATCACCGGGCTCGCCGACCCCTCCGGGCTCTTCCTCACCCGCCGCGACGAACCCGTGCCCGGCACCTGCCTGACCGTCACGCTCGAAGGGCGCCGGCCCCTGGTCGCCGAGGTGCAGGCGCTCACCGTGGACACCCAGATCCCCTCCCCGCGCCGCACCACCTCCGGCCTGGAGAACTCCCGGGTGTCCATGATGCTGGCCGTCCTCGAACAGCGCGGCCGGATCAAGTCCATCGGCAAGCAGGACATCTACACCGCCACCGTCGGCGGGGTGAAGCTCACCGAGCCCGCGGCCGACCTGGCGGTGGCGCTGGCGCTGGCCAGTGCCGCGATCGACACGCCTCTGCCGAAGAACCTCGTCGCCGTCGGCGAGGTCGGCCTCGCCGGCGAGGTGCGGCGCGTCACCGGCGTCCAGCGCCGCCTCTCCGAGGCCCACCGCCTCGGCTTCACCCACGCCCTCGTTCCCCCCGACCCCGGCAAGATCCCTGCGGGCATGCGCGTCACCGAAGTCGCCGACATCTCCGACGCCCTCCGCACTCTCCCCCGCCGCGCCTGACCCCCCGGGGTGCCCCCGGACCCCGTCCCGGGACCATCCCCCGGTGGGTGGCTTGTCGCGCGGTTCCCCGCGCCCCCGCGTAAGTGCGGCTCACCCCGTGCTCGCCCCGAAGGGACAGGGCATACCCAGGGGCGCGGGGAACCGCGCGCTCAGCAGGCCACCGGGGGGCGCCCCGGGACAAGGCGCAACCGTGACGGCGGTCACCGTAACCACCCCACAAACAGGTGGTCCCTCAACCGACAGCACCCCCCACCCCGGGCGGGTCCGCCCAAGCCCCCCGCAGGGAGTCGTAAACTTTGCCCAAACGCAGCGACCGTGAGGAGCAGAGTGGCAGCCAACGACCGGGCAGGGGGCGCCGCCCCGGCTCGTAGGGCAGCGGGCGACTCCTCCGGGCGCGCCGGCAGCGGGCTGGGCAGCGACGGCGGCCTGATGCGCGCCTCACTGAGCGCGGTCGCCCCGGGCACCGGCCTGCGGGACGGCCTGGAACGGATCGTCCGCGGCAACACCGGCGGCCTGATCGTCCTCGGCATGGACAAGACCGTCGAATCGCTCTGCACCGGCGGCTTCGTCCTGGACGTGGAGTTCACCGCGACCCGGCTGCGCGAGCTGTGCAAGCTCGACGGCGCCCTGATCCTCGACAAGGACATCACCAAGATCCTGCGGGCCGGCGTGCAACTCGTGCCGGACCCGACCATCCCCACCGAGGAGACCGGCACCCGGCACCGCACCGCGGACCGGGTCAGCCGCCAGGTCAACTTCCCGGTGGTGTCGGTCAGCCAGTCGATGCGGCTGATCGCGCTGTACGTCGACGGGCAGCGCCGCGTCCTGGAGGACTCCGCGGCGATCCTGTCCCGCGCCAACCAGGCCCTGGCCACCCTGGAGCGGTACAAGCTCCGGCTCGACGAAGTGGCCGGCACCCTGTCCGCGCTGGAGATCGAGGACCTGGTGACGGTGCGCGATGTCACCGCCGTCGCCCAGCGGTTGGAGATGGTCCGCCGGATCGCCACCGAAATCGCCGAGTACGTCGTGGAGTTGGGCTCCGACGGGCGCCTGCTCGCGCTCCAGCTCGACGAGTTGATCGCCGGCGTGGAGCCCGAACGCGAGCTCGTCGCGCGCGACTACGTCCCCGAGCCGACCGCCAAGCGCAGCCGTACCGTCGTGGAGGCGATGGCCGAACTGGACGCGCTGCCGCAGAACGAGTTGATCGAACTCACCACGGTGGCACGCGCGTTGGGCTACACCGGGTCGCCGGAGTCGTTGGACTCCGCGGTCTCGCCGCGCGGTTACCGGCTGCTGGCCAAGGTGCCGCGGCTGCCGAACACCATCATCGAGCGGCTGGTCGAGCACTTCGGCGGCCTGCAGAAGCTGCTCGCCGCCAGCGTGGACGACCTCCAGACCGTCGAGGGCGTCGGCGAGGCCCGCGCCCGGTCGGTCCGCGAGGGCCTGTCCCGGCTGGCCGAGTCCTCGATCCTCGAACGGTACGTGTAAGTCCGGTCGTTCAGCCGGTCCGGCCGTTCAGTCGGTCCGGTCGGCGTCCGGTCGGTTCAGTCGTCCGTGAGCTGGAAGGACGCCTGCTTGCTGCCGTACCCGGACTTCTGCAGCTGCACCAGGTAGGTGCCGGGCTTGGCCTGCGCGCCCTTCGGCTTCGCGCACTGCGGCGAGCTGGTCTTGCCGTTCCAGCGCAGCGTGTAGGACATCGAGGAGTGCGCGGGCACCTGGAGCAGGTGGGAGCCGGTGGTCGGGCAGTCGTCCGACGCCCAGACGTGGCTGGCGCCCGGCGCGCCGGTGACCGTGAACACCGCGCTCTTCGGCCCGACGTCGATCTTGCAGCCGGCCGCGCCGGAGTTCGTCGCCACCAGCCGGAACTCCGGGTCCTGGCCGGGCTGGTAGGAGTTGCGCACGCTGCTGAGCGAGAGCGTGACGGTGCCCGGGGCGCAGGTCGGCAGCGAGGAGCCGGCCGGCACTTCCTGGCCGGGCGACGGCACCGCGCCGCCGGCGCCGCCGCTGCCGGAGCCGGCCGTGCCCGCGCCTGCCGCGGAGCCGCCGTCACCCGCGCCGCTCGAAGAGCCGCCGCCCGCGCCGCCGTTGGAACCGCCGTTGTCGCCGCCACCGGACGAGCCGCCGGACGAGTCGCTCGGCGCGGTGTCGCGGCCGCCGGGCTCCCCGCCGTTGTGCGGGCCGGACGGCGTGGGACCCGGGGTGATCGTGGCCGCCGGGGTGTGCGAGTCGGCGGGGGCGCTCGCCCCGTGGCCTCCGCCGCCACCACGGAAGTTGACCACCCATACCGCGATCGCCGCCGCCAGCGCGAGCAGGCACAGCAAAACAGCCCGCCGCCGCCAGTAGATAGACGATGGCAGAGGTCCGACGGGATTGCGCACAGAGCCCACAGACGCACTCTAGGGGAGATCAGTACCGTGGTGTCGCACCACCCGCCGCCATACGTCCGCTCTTTGCCGATCATCACGTTTACATCGCCCCGAAGTTGCCCCTCTCGGCACCCCAACTCGCCGCCGCACGGCGCCATCCGCGGCACCCCGACTCCGTCGTCACCCTGACGCAAACATCGGTAGCTGTCCGTGTCCATTGTCCTTGGCATGTGCGAGGATCGACCCGCGATGAGCAATGACCTCTCCTCCACCCAGCTTCCCGCGTCGCCCCTCTCGACGGACGACGCCGCGGCCGGCGCCCCCGGCGGCTCCGCCCGCCCCGCGCCGGTGACCACCCCTTCTTCCACGCCGGCACCCGAACCCGCGCCCGCGCCCGCGCCCTCATCCGACTCCCCGGCGCCCGTTCCCGTCGTGCTGCCCGCCGCCGGGGCCCTGCACGGCACCGTGATCGACTGGTTCGACGAACACGCGCGGGACCTGCCCTGGCGGCGGCCCGACGCGGGCGCCTGGTCGGTGATGGTGAGCGAGTTCATGCTGCAGCAGACCCCGGTGAACCGAGTGCTGCCGGTGCACGCGGAGTGGCTGGAGCGCTGGCCGCGCCCGGCCGACCTCGCCGCGGAGTCGCCGGGCGAGGCCGTCCGTGCCTGGGGCCGGCTCGGCTACCCCCGGCGCGCCCTGCGGCTGCACGCCGCCGCGACGGCCATAGCACATCAGCACAACGGCGAAGTACCTCGCGAGCACAGCGAGTTGCTGGCCCTGCCGGGCATCGGGGAGTACACCGCGGCGGCCGTGGCGTCGTTCGCGTACGGCCGGCGGCACATCGTTCTCGACACGAACGTGCGACGGGTCTTCGCACGGGTCGTCACCGGCGTGGAGTACCCGCCGAACGCCACGACGGCGGCGGAGCGCAAGATCGCGGCCGCCCTGCTGCCCGAGGACGACAGCACCGCGGCGCGATGGGCCGCGGCCACCATGGAGTTGGGCGCGCTGGTGTGCGCGGCGCGCTCCCCGCGGTGCGGCAGCTGCCCGCTGGCGGCCCGCTGCGCCTGGCGGTTGGCCGGCTCCCCCGCGCACGAGGGCCCGCCGCGGCGCGGCCAGACGTACGCGGGCACCGACCGGCAGGTGCGCGGCCGGCTGCTGGCGATCCTGCGGGCGAGCCGCAACCCGGTGCCGCGCGCCCTGCTGGACACCGCCTGGAGCGAGCCCGTGCAGCGTGCCCGCGCGCTCGACGGCCTGATCGCGGACGGTCTCGTGGAGCAACTGCCCGACGACCACTTCCGCCTGCCGGTCTGACCGAGCCGGCCGGCTCCCGTGCGCGGTGCGGGTGGGGGTGCAGATGCGGGCCGGAGGGATTCGAACCCCCGGAGGGTGTCACGGCAGATCCCGCCGCTCCCCCTCGACCGCCCGGGCGGGGGTACCTCCGCCCGGGCGGCGCAATGGGCCGCTCTGCCACAGCCCGCACCACCCGCACGCTGACGCCACCGCCCGGCCCCGGCGACCGTTTTACCGCCGCCCGGCGTCGCCCGCATATCGGTGCCGCGCCCCTCTCCGCCCCTCCCCCAGGCGCTGTTACACAACCGATGGGTTGCTGTGCGGTCGTCGTGCGGTGCTGGTCGCCAAAGCCCAACATCCGGTTCGTAGCGTCGATAGCGGCCGTGGGAGGCGTTCTCGTCGGCCCGTGAACGGTAGAGCGTTATCGGCGGGGTGGAGGCGGCACAGATGGCGGCGAACAGCGGGGTTCTGGAGTTCGAGGAGTACGTACGGACCCGGCAGGACGCCCTGTTGCGCAGTGCCCGGCGACTGGTGCCGGACCCGGTGGACGCCCAGGACCTGGTGCAGACCGCGCTGGTGCGTACCTACCCGCGCTGGGACGGCATCGCCGACAAGCGGCTCGCGGACGCGTACATGCGCCGGGTGATGATCAACACCAGGACCGAGTGGTGGCGCAGCCGGCGGCTGGAGGAGGTGCCGACCGGCGACCTGCCCGAGTCGAGCGTCGACGACGGTGCCGAGCAGCGCGCCGACCGGGAGATGCTGCGCGACGTGATGCGGGTGCTGGCGCCGCAGCAGCGGCAGGTGGTGATCATGCGGCACTACGGCCAGCTCAGCACCGAGGAGACGGCCCGTGCGTTGGGGATGTCGGCGGGTACCGTGAAGAGCACGCTGCACCGGGCGCTGGCCCGGCTGCGGCACGAGCTGGAGCACGGCAGGTACGGGTACACGCGGAGGGAGAGCCAGTGCGCCGCATAGCGCTGACCGCCGCCGTGGGTGCCTTCGCCTGCGTCACGGCCGCGGGCTGCGGTACGACGGTGACCGGTGCGCGGCAGGAGGGCCCGGCGCCCACCGCGACGATGAAGACGCCGGACACCGGCGCGCCCGCGCTCGCCGCCGACCCCGCCGCGCTGGCCGGAATGGTGCGGCGCGACCCCAGCGTGAGCGCCGACGTGCGGGAGGACCTGGAGCCGTGCACGGCCGGCGACGCCGACGACGACTCCGACGGCACCAGCCCGTCCGACGCGTCCGACGCCACCTACCCACTGGACACCGACTCCGGCGACCTCACCTCGGGCGACGGCCCGGACCTGGTGGTCAACGTCACCACCTGCGGCGACGGCCTCGGCATCGCCGCCTACGTGTACCGGATGACCGGCACGAAGTACCGCTGCGTGTTCGCCGACGAGCGCTCCCCGGTCTACGGGAGCGTGATCAACGGCCGGCTCCAGGTGGTCCACGAGGTCTACCGGACCGACGACGCGGTGGCGTATCCGACCGGTGAGGAAACGGTCACCTACGCCTGGCACGCCACCCACTTCCTCCAGGTCTCCCGCTCCTACTTCGACTTCGGCGCGAAGACGCCCACCGCGAAGCCCGAGCCGACCTCCACCGAGCCCGCGCCGCTGCCCAGCTCCGAACCGCTCGACCCGGGACTGCCGTCGGACACCGACCCGACCGCGTCGCCCTCCCGGACGCCCTCCGCCGCCGCGGAACCCAAGTCCTCGGCCGGTGTCGCGCGGGTCGGCAGTGCGAGTGGGGGACGATAGGGACATGGCCGCCACCCACGTGTTGTTCGTCGAGGACGACGACGTCATCCGCGAGGCGACCACGCTCGCCCTGGAGCGCGACGGCTTCCAGGTCACCGCGGCCCCCGACGGCGTCGCCGGGTTGGAGTCGTTCCGGGCACGGCAGCCCGACCTCGCCCTGCTCGACGTGATGGTGCCGGGCATCGACGGGGTGAGCCTGTGCCGCCGCATCCGCGACGAGTCCATGGTCCCGGTGATCATGGTCTCGGCACGGGCCGACGCGATCGACGTGGTGCTCGGCCTGGAGGCCGGCGCCGACGACTACGTCACCAAGCCGTTCGACGGCGCGGTGCTGGTCGCCCGCATCCGCGCGGTGCTGCGCCGTTTCCGCGCCGCCGCCCCCAGCGAGGAGGTCGACGAGGGCGCCGTGCTGTCCTTCGGGGATATCGAGATCGACCCGGAGGGCATGGAGGTCACCCGGGCCGGCCGCCGGCTGGCGCTGACCCCGACCGAGATGCGGCTGCTGCTGGAGTTCGCCGCCGCCCCCGGCACCGTGCTGTCCCGCGACCGCCTGCTGGCCCGGGTCTGGGACTACGCCTGGGGCGGCGACACCCGCGTGGTCGACGTCCACGTGCAGCGGCTGCGGACGAAGATCGGCCAGGACCGGCTGGAGACCGTACGCGGCTTCGGCTACAAGCTGAGGGCCTGAGGTGGCCGCGTACGAGCCGCCGCGTTCGCCGGTTCCCGGGCCCGCCCGCGATCCGGCCGCCACCGTTCCGGCGCCGGCCGCGATACCGCGCCCGGCCCGCGAGCGCTTCCCCGCGCCGCCCGATCCGCCGGCCGCGCCGTCCGCGCCGGGTTCAGCGGACGTACCGGGCTCGCCGGACCCGCTCGATCGCGAACTCCTCGACGGCGAGCCGTTCCACGCGTTCCCCGGCGCCCCCGGCGATGGCCCGTCCGACCCGGCCGACCCGGGCCCATCGTCCCGTCGCCGCCGGCGCCGCTCGGACCACCCGGCCCCCCGCAGCGCCCGCCCGTCCCTGTCCACCCGGCTCGGCCGCCTCGGCCGGCTCTCCACCCGCCTGACCCGCAGAGCCCGCCGCGTCCTGCGGCGCCACCCGCTGCTGCGCCGCCTGCTCCTGCGCCGCGGCCTGCGCTGGAAGATCAGCGCGGCCATCGCCGCGGTCTCCGCCCTGGTCGTCCTCACCCTCAGCCTGGTCGTGCACAACGCCGCCCGGGTCAGCATGATCAACTCCACCCGGGACGTCCAGGACGAACGCGTCCAGTCCGCGCTGCGGATCTACGAGGCCACCGGCCGGCTGGTCTTCTACGCCCGGCTCGACGACCCCGACCTGCCCCCGGCGCTCAAGAGCTACGCCGCCAAGGGCCAGCGCGCCACCTACGTCGCCGCCGGCCGCCACGGCGCACCGACCGTATGGGCCGAGACCCCGGCCGGCGGCCATCACGTGCTGTCGCTCAAGAGCGCCTTCAGCGACCGCTACTCCGTACTGGTCGACCTCGACCAGGCGCTCATCGTCGGCTCCATCACGGTGGTGGTCGGCGGCACCGCGATCGGCGTGCTGATCGGCGGCCGGATGTCGCGCCGGCTGCGCAAGGCCGCCACGGCGGCCCGCAAGGTCGCCGACGGCGACACCCAGGTGCGGGTGCGCGAGGCGATCGGGGGCCGCCGGGTCCGCGACGAGACCGACGAACTGGCCCGCGCGGTCGACGGTATGGCCGACGCGCTCCAACTGCGGCTGGAGGCCGAGCGCCGGGTCACCGCCGACATCGCGCACGAGCTGCGCACCCCCGTCACCGGCCTGCTCACCGCCGCGGAACTGCTCCCGCCCGGCCGCCCGTCGGAGCTCGTCCGGGACCGGGTGCACGCGCTGCGCACCCTCGTGGAGGACGTCCTCGAAGTGGCCCGGCTGGACGGCGCCGCCGAGCACCCCGAACTCCAGGAGATCGCGCTCGGCGAGTTCGTCCGCCGCCGCGTGCCCGTGCTCGCGCCCGACGCCGAGGTGGTGGTCGCCGAGGACGCGGTCGTGCAGACCGACCCGCGCCGCCTGGAGCGGGTGCTCGGCAACCTCCTGACCAACGCGCTGCGGCACGGCGCGCCCCGGATCGAGGTCCTGGTCGACGGTGCGTTCGTCCGCGTCCGCGACCACGGCCCCGGTTTCCCCGCCGACCTGCTGCGCGAGGGACCGAGCCGCTTCCGTACCGGCCGCACCGACCGCGCCGGCGGCGGCCACGGCCTGGGCCTGACCATCGCGGTCGGCCAGACCCGGGTGCTCGGCGCCCGCCTCACCTTCCGCAACGCCCCCGCCTCGGAGGGCGGCGGCGCCATCGCCCAGCTCCTGCTCCCCCGCGCCTGATCCGGGCCGGTCGGCACGGGCGCGGCCAGGAGGCTCGGCCGGGCCCGTCAACTCAGCGGGGCCGGGGGTCCCGGCCCCCGGCCCCATCCGCCCCCGGCCCGGCGCCGTACTCCCAGGCCCGGGCCCGTACTCCCGGCTCCGTGCCCCCGGGCCCGCGCTCTCAGAGCGCGTCGACCGGCACCGGCGCCCCGCCGTCCGCCGGGTCCGCGGCCTTGGGGCCGGACCCGCGCAACGGCGTCTCGATGACGAACAGCGCGGCGATGAAGCCGAGCACACTGACCACCGCGCCCCACAGGAAGACCTGGTGGGTGCCGGAGGACACCGCGTGGAAGTACCCGTCCTTCACCGTGGACGACAGGCGCGCGACCGCCTTGGGGTCGAGCTGGGCGCCGCCGCCGAGCGCGGCCGAGCCCTTGTCGCCCAGGCGCGCGGTCATGACGTCCTGCACCCGGTGCGAGAAGAGCGCGCCGAACAGCGAGACACCGAAGGAGCCCCCGATGGTGCGGAAGAGCGTCGCCGAGGAGGAGCCGACACCCATGTCCCGCATCTCCACGCTGTTCTGCGCCACCAGCAGGGTGATCTGCATGATGCAGCCCATACCGGCGCCGAGCACGGCCATGTAGATGCCGGAGGTGGTGCGGGAGGTGTCGACGCCCATCGTCGACAGCAGGTAGAGCCCGATGGTGATCAGCACACCGCCGACGATCGGGAAGACCTTGTACCGGCCGGTGCTGGAGGTGAGCCGCCCGGCGACCATGGACACCAGCATCATCGCGAGCAGCATCGGCAGCAGGAGCAGGCCGGAGTTGGTGGCGGAGGCACCCTGCACGGTCTGCTGGTAGAGCGGCAGGAAGGTCATCGCGCCGAACATCGTGAAGCCGACGAGGAAGCCGACCACCGAGATCAGCGAGAAGTTGCGGTTGCGGAAGATGCGCAGCGGCAGCACCGGCTCGGCGGCACGGGTCTCGGCGAAGAGGAAGCCGGCCAGCGCGGCCAGGCCGAGCACCAGCAGGCCGAGGATCTGCACGGAGCCCCAGGCGTACTGCGTGCCGCCCCAGGTGGTGAGCAGCACCAGCGAGGTGATCGCGACGGTGAGCAGGCCGGCGCCGAGGTAGTCGATCCGGACCGCGCCGCCGGGCTTCTTCTTCGGCAGGTGCAGCACGATGGTGATCACGGTCAGCGCGACCGCGCCGATCGGCAGGTTGATGTAGAAGCTCCAGCGCCAGCCCCAGTTGTCGGTGATGGAGCCGCCGACCAGCGGGCCGCCGATCATCGCCACGGCCATCACGCCGGCCATCATGCCCTGGTACTTGCCGCGCTCGCGGGGCGGGATCAGGTCGCCCATGATCGCCATCACGCCGACCATCAGGCCGCCGGCGCCCAGCCCCTGGATCGCCCGGAAGGCGATGAGCTGGTCCATCGACTGGGACATCCCGGACAGCGCCGAGCCGACCAGGAACAGCACGATCGAGGTGAGGAAGATCCCCTTGCGGCCGTACATGTCGCCGAGCTTGCCCCAGATCGGGGTGGAGGCGGCGGTAGCCAGGGTGTAGGCGGTGACCACCCACGACAGGTGGTTGAGGCCGCCCAGCTCGCCGACGATGGTGGGCATCGCGGTGCCCACGATCATGTTGTCGAGCATCGCGAGCAGCATGGCGATCAGCAGACCCCCCATCACCACCCGCACGCTGCGCTGGCGCGGTTCGGCGGCAGCGGGCGGTGTGTCACTGCGAGGCGTGTCGGTCTGGGTCATGACCGGCGTCCCTTCCTCCGAGAGGAGGGCGGAGTCGTTCACTGAACTTACTTGCCGCCCGGCTAGTTATCTGGTCCAGCAGCAAGGTAGGGCCCTAACTAGCCGGGCGTCAAGTAAGTGCGTAAGGTCGTGGTGGGGCCGTACCGTGAGTGGGCCCGTCACGCCGTGACCGTCCGAGGTCACGCGTAGTGCAGCAGGAGAGCGACCGCCATGGCTACACCGCACCACGCTCGGCGCAGCGACACGCGCCGCCGCATCCAGGACGTCGCCCTGAAGCTCTTCGCCGAGCAGGGGTACGAGAAGACGTCGCTGCGAGAGATCGCCGAGCGACTGGATGTCACCAAGGCCGCGCTGTACTACCACTTCAAGACGAAGGAAGACATCCTGATCAGCGTCTCGGAGGACCTCGCGGCCCCGATCGACGAGCTGATCGCCTGGGCCCAGGGCCAGCCGCGCACGCTGGACACCAAGCAGGAGCTGCTGCGCCGCTACGGCGACGCGCTGTGGGGCGCCACCGACCTCTTCCGGTTCTTCCAGGAGAACCAGGCCACCGTCCGCGACCTCGCCATCGGCGAGTCCTTCAAGAGCCGGCTCACCGCGCTCAGCGAGCTGCTCAAGGAGCCGGACTCGCCGCTGACCGCGCAGGTGCGCTCGCTGACCGCGCTCTTCGCGATGCACGCGGGGATGTTCGCCATGCAGAGCATCGCGGGCGGCGCCGAGGAGAAGCGCGCGGCCGTCCTCGCGGTCGCCCTCGACCTGGTCGCCCAGGCGGACGCCGACCTCGTCACCGGCTGAGGCCGGACGCCGGGCATACGGGCGCGGGGCCGCAGGGCCCGGGACTTCGGGGCCCCGGGCTCCGGGCCCCGGCACCGCCGCACCAGGGCGGGCCCGGCGGCGAAACACGCGAAGGGGACCCGGGCATCACCGATGCCCGGGTCCCCATTTCGAGGGTCTCGCCCGCCTTACGGGTTGACGCCGTGCGCGCGCAGGAAGTGCAGCGGCTCGACCGAGGAGCCGTAGTACGGAGTGGTCCGGACCTCGAAGTGCAGGTGCGGGCCGGTCGAGTTGCCGGTGGAGCCGGACAGGCCGATCTTCTCCGCGGTGTTCACGTGCTCGCCGACGTGCACGCCTATCTTCGACAGGTGGCCGTACTGCGTGTACAGGTGCGACCCGTGCTTGATCACGATGTTGTTGCCGTAGGCGCCGCCCCAGCCGGCCGTCACCACGGTGCCCTCGTGCGCGGCGCGGACGGTGGTGCCGCTGTTGACGACGAAGTCCTGGCCGGAGTGGGTGTGAATCCAGTGCGGACCCGCCTGCGCGTAGCCCGCGCCCAGCTTGTAGCCGGTGGTCGGGGTGACCCACGACGCCTGGAGCTTCTTGGCCTTCGCGGCGGCCTTCGCCTTCGCGTCCGCCTTCGCCTTGGCGTCGGCCTTCGCCTTGGCCGCGGTCTGGTCCGCGGCGGTCTTCTGGCTGACCGCCTGGGCGTGCACGGCGTCGGAGATGCTGGCGACCGTTTCGGCCGACATGAAGCCCGAGGCGCTCTGGGAGGCCGCGGCGTCCTGGGAGGAGGAGTGCGACGTGGCGGCGAACGCCGCCGTAGAGCCCAGCGCGAGCGCCACCACCAGGCCGCCGCCCACTACGGCGACCCGGCCGCGGGTGACGGTCTTCGGGGAGCGGTTCTGCGTCGTTGAGTTCTTGCGCATGAAGAAATGACCTCACTGGATGGGGGAGCGGCGAATCCGGCAGCGGTCCGTCGCGAATCCTTGGTAACCCGACATTCCGGGCACTGGCAAGGACCTCCCTTACTACGGACATTCGTAGCCGAAAAGATGCTTGATGTCCGAATTGCCCGATGCAGGTTCCTTGTAGGTCCACGCCCCCGCCCCACGCACTATTTCCGTTAGTAAGTGGTCCGCGTCACGTGGGACACCTCACCGGCACTACGGTGGGAACGGCTTTCCGTGGAGCATCGGGCGCGGCTCCGGCGGAGGATTCCGAGCGTTCCCGGACCGGCGGGTCCGGGCCGAGAGGGGGGCGGAAGAACCATGACCGCACAGGACCAGACCCAGGACGCGGCCGGGCCCGCGCTGACCGGCATGGAGCTGGCCGACGCCGTCGAGGCGGTACGGGCCGGGCTGATGGAGGGCGCGGTGCGCGGCGCCGGCGCGAACGTACGGTTCGAGGTCGGCGAGATCCACATGGAGTTCACGGTGGAGCTGCAGCGGACCAGGACCGGCCGCGGCGGCGTCAAGGCGTGGATCGTCGAGGCCGGCGCGGAGGCCTCCCGCACCTCCGGCGCCACCCACACCGTCTCCCTGACCCTGCACCCGAAGTCCGCCACCGGTGACTTCCTCGTGATCGGAGCTCCGCGGGACGGGGACGCGTCGAGCGTGCAGTACGAGGGCTGACCGCCCCGTGCCCGCCCGCCCGGCACCCCGCGTCGCACCGCACGTCGCGCCCCGCCGCCTCGCCGTCCTCCAGTCCGGCCACGTCCAGGGCAGCGGCTACCTGCTGACCCCGACCCTGGTGCTGACCGCCGCCCACGTCGTCGCCGGCGACGCCCCCGTACGGCTCACCACGCCCGGCGGCCCGATCCGCGCCGAGGGCCGGCGCGTGGGCACCTGGTACGACCCGGGGCGCGGCATCGACGTGGCGCTGGTCGCCGGCGAGCAGCGGCTCGCCCCCGACGACGCCTTCCCCGACGCTCCCCCCGGCCACGCCTTCCCCGCCGACCGCTGGGCCGACACCGCGTCCCTCGACCCGGTCGCCGGCTGCGAGGCGATCGGCTTCCCGCACGTGCAGCGCTTCGACGGCGGCCGGCTGGACACCGAGCAGGTCATCGGCACCTACAAGCCCGGCTCGAACCTCTTCAGCGAGTACGGCGTACTCGTCGTGGACGGTGCCCCACCCACGACCGCCGCCGACGGCACCTCGCCGTGGGCGGGCCTGTCCGGTGCCGCGGTCCTCACCGGCGGCGCCCTGCTCGGCGTGGTCGTCGCCCAGCAGAACGGCTGGCAGCAGAGCCGGATCGCCTTCACCCCGCTCGCCCGCCTGCTCGGCGACGAGACCTTCGTCGACGCCCTGGCCGCCCACGGATACCGCGTCCCGCGCCCGGTCAGCCCGCCCCGCCGCCCCCCGGACTTCGAGACCCGCTACGCCGACCACCTCGCCCGGCACCACGGCACCCTGCGGATCTTCGGCATCGACTTCACCGCCCGCTCCCGCGTCACCTGGCCGCTGGACAGCGCGTACTACGGCCTGGAGGTCACCGCCGACCGCGGCACCGGCGCCGACGGCTGGGCGCCCGGCCGGTCCGCGACCGACATCGCGGGCGGCGCCACCGGCGGCGCCGCCGTCCGTACCGGGCCGCTCCCCGCCGAGCGGGCGCTCGCCGGGCAGGACCGGGTGCTGCTGCGCGGGGTGGCCGGCTCCGGCAAGAGCACGCTGGTGCAGTGGCTCGCGGTCGGCGCCGCCCGCCAGGACCTCGGCGAGCACCTGCGCCATCTGCACGGCCTGGTGCCGTACGTCCTCCCGCTGCGGACCATCGCCCGCCAGGAGCGGCTGCCGATGCCCGCGGAATTCCTGACCTCGGTGGGCACCCCGCTCACCGCTCCCCCGGGCTGGACCGAGCAGGTGCTCACCGACCGGCGCGCGCTGGTGCTGGTCGACGGCATGGACGAGGTCGACGAGCGCACCCGGACCCGGGTCGGCGAGTGGCTGCGCCTGCTGCTCGACACCTACCCGGGCAACCGCTGGCTGGTCACCTCCCGCCCCTCCGCCGTCGAGGACTCCTGGCTCGCCGACATGGGCTTCACCGAGCTGACCCTCGCCCCGATGAGCCGCGCCGACATCCGCGCGTTCACCGCCCGCTGGCACGACGCGGCCCGCGCCACGGTGCCCGGCGACCCCGAGGAGCTGGCCCGCCTCGACGCGTACGAGCGCTCCCTGCACGACGCCCTGCACACCAAGCAGGACCTCGCCCGGCTCGCCACCAACCCCCTCATGTGCAGCCTCATCTGCGCCCTGCACCGCGACCGCAACGGCTACCTCCCCACCGGCCGCAAGGAGCTGTACGACGCCGCCCTGTCGATGCTGCTCAACCGCCGCGACCGCGAGCGCGACCTCGAACCCCTGCTCACCGAGGCCCCGCAGATCCAGCTGCTGCAACGGCTGGCGTACTGGCTGGTGAAGAACGGCCAGGCGGAGATGGACCGGGCCGACGCGGTCGAGCTGGTGGCCGCCTCGCTGCCCGCGATGCCCGCGGTCGAGGCCGCGCTCGGCTCCGCCCCCGACGTCTACCGCCACCTGCTCGACCGCAGCGGCCTGATCCGCGAACCGGTCGCCGGCACCACCGTGGACTTCGTCCACCGCACCTTCCAGGACTACCTCGCCGCGAAGGCCGCGATCGAGGAGCGCGACTTCGACCTCATGGTCCGCAACGCCCACCACGACCAGTGGGCCGACGTGATCCGGATGGCCGTCGCCCACGCCCGCCCCGACGAGCGCGCCCGCCTGCTCCGCAAACTCCTCACCCGCGGCGACCGTACGAAGACCCACCGCACCCGCCTCCACCTCCTCGCCCTGGCCTGCCTCGAACACGCGACAGAGCTGGACCCCGCGGTGCGGGCCCAGGTGGAGGAACGGGGCGCGACCCTGATCCCGCCCCGGACGTCCGGGGAGGCGGCGAAGCTGTCCGAGGCGGGCCCACTGGTGCTGGAGCTGCTGCCGGGGCCGGAGGGGCTGGACGACGATCAGGCGGAGGCCGTGGTGGACACCGCGTGGCTGATCGGCGGCGACGCCGCGGTCCCCGTGCTGGCGCGTTTCACGCAGCACGCCAAGGCCGAAATCCGTGGGTCGTTGGGTCAGTTCCCGTTCGGTGCGGACCCGCAGCACTACGCGGTGGAGATCATGGACCGCCTGCCACGGGCCGACACGCAGTACCTCGTCCACTCCGTCGAAGAGCTGCGCACCGTGCTCGCGCTCGGAGGGGTCGAGCGCCTCATCGCCTTCGGACGACTTGACACCGGGTTCGCCGACCTCCTCGGCGCCCGAAGCCTCACCAGCCTTCAATGGCACGCTCCCATCACCGACGAGATGCTGGGGCAACTGCGCGTGCTGTCAAGGCTGGACGACCTGGGACTCAGCAACTGCTCCGACCTCACCACAGTGTCGCTGTTGACGGGCATGCCACTGAGCGAGCTCAGGATGTACGGTCTGCCCGCCGACCTCGACCTCAGCGTGCTCGCCGGTCTCCCGCGGCTCACGTCCCTCGCGATCAACAGCGACGACTCCACCTGGCCGGGCATGGTCGCGCTCCCCGACGGACTGCCTCTCACCCACCTCTACACGGGATACGGGACCCGAGGGCTCGAAGGCGTCGAACGGCTGACCTCGCTTGTGCACCTCGGCTGCCACTCGCCGCTGCCCGACCGGTTCGCCCCCGCCGACTGGGACCGGCTCGCATCGCTGCCCGAGTTGACCTCCCTGTCCGTCAGCGGCGGCATCGCCGAGCTGCTCGAAGAGAGCTTCCCAGCGCTGCCGGACATCCGCGTGCTGTCTGTGACGGCGGTGCGGGACGGGCTGCCCGCCCAGGTACCACGGCACTTCCCCGGCCTGGAGGAACTGGCGATCCGTTCGCAGCCGGGTTCCGGCACCGCGACCCGGCTGCGCATCGACCTCGCCCCGTTCGCGGCACTGCCCCGGCTTCGCCAGATCACGCTCCACGGCGCGGACCCGGATTCGATGCGCAACGCCGACGCCCTCCCCGCGCACGTCACCGTCACGTTCTGACCAGGCCCCCGCGCCGAACCCAAAAGGCCCGGCCCCGGCTCCCCTCGCGGGGTGCCGGGGCCGGGCCCTGGTAGGCGCACACGCTTGCTCGGCTCACGCCGAGCGCGGCGTCACTCCTTGGAGAGGTTCGGCGCGCCGCCGGCCGTCTCCACAGGCGGGGCGTCGGCCACGGTGACCTTCTCCTCGCCGCGGAAGGTGAAGGTCGCACTCTCGCCTTCGCCCTCGACGTCCACGACCACGATGTGGCCGGGGCGCAGCTCGCCGAAGAGGATCTTCTCGGAGAGCGTGTCCTCGATCTCGCGCTGGATCGTCCGGCGCAGCGGCCGGGCGCCCATCACCGGGTCGTAGCCGTGCTTGGAGAGGAGTTCCTTCGCCTCCATGCTCAGCTCGATGCCCATGTCGCGGTCGCGCAGCCGTTCGTCCACCGCACCGATCATCAGGTCGACGATCTGGAGGATGTCCTCCTGGCTGAGCTGCGGGAAGACGATGACGTCGTCCACACGGTTGAGGAACTCGGGGCGGAAGTGCTGCTTCAGCTCGTCGCTGACCTTGTTCTTCATCCGCTCGTACCCGGACTTGGTGTCGCCCTGGGCGGCGAAGCCCAGGTTGAAGCCCTTGGAGATGTCCCGGGTGCCGAGGTTCGTGGTCATGATGATGACGGTGTTCTTGAAGTCCACCACCCGGCCCTGGGAGTCGGTCAGCCGACCGTCCTCCAGGATCTGCAACAGGCTGTTGAAGATGTCGGGGTGGGCCTTCTCGACCTCGTCGAAGAGCACGACCGAGAACGGCTTGCGGCGCACCTTCTCGGTGAGCTGGCCGCCCTCTTCGTATCCCACGTATCCGGGCGGGGAGCCGAAGAGCCGCGAGACGGTGTGCTTCTCGCTGAACTCGGACATGTCGAGCGAGATCAGCGCGTCCTCGTCGCCGAAGAGGAACTCCGCGAGCGCCTTGGACAGCTCGGTCTTACCGACGCCGGACGGGCCGGCGAAGATGAACGAGCCGCCGGGACGCTTGGGGTCCTTCAGGCCGGCACGGGTGCGGCGGATCGCCTTGGAGAGCGCCTTGACCGCGTCGACCTGCCCGATGATGCGCTTGTGGAGCTCGTCCTCCATGTGGAGCAGCCGGGTGGACTCCTCCTCGGTCAGCTTGAAGACCGGGATGCCGGTGGCGGTCGCGAGGACCTCGGCGATCAGCTCGCCGTCGACCTCGGCGACGACGTCCATGTCGCCGGCCTTCCACTCCTTCTCGCGCTTGGACTTCGCGGCGAGGAGCTGCTTCTCGTTGTCCCGCAGGGAGGCGGCCTTCTCGAAGTCCTGCGAGTCGATCGCGGACTCCTTCTCCCGGCGCACCTCGGCGATCTTCTCGTCGAACTCGCGCAGGTCCGGCGGCGCGGTCATCCGGCGGATGCGCATCCGCGAGCCCGCCTCGTCGATCAGGTCGATCGCCTTGTCCGGCAGGAACCGGTCCGAGATGTAGCGGTCGGCGAGCGTGGCCGCCTGCACCAGGGCCTCGTCGGTGATGGAGACGCGGTGGTGTGCTTCGTACCGGTCCCGCAGGCCCTTGAGGATCTCGATGGTGTGCGGCAGCGACGGCTCCGCGACCTGGATCGGCTGGAAGCGGCGCTCGAGCGCGGCGTCCTTCTCCAGGTACTTGCGGTACTCGTCGAGCGTGGTGGCACCGATGGTCTGCAGCTCGCCGCGGGCCAGCATCGGCTTCAGGATCGAGGCCGCGTCGATCGCGCCCTCGGCCGCGCCGGCGCCCACCAGGGTGTGCAGCTCGTCGATGAACAGGATGATGTCGCCGCGGGTGCGGATCTCCTTGAGCACCTTCTTCAGGCGCTCCTCGAAGTCACCGCGGTACCGCGAGCCGGCCACCAGGGCACCGAGGTCAAGCGTGTAGAGCTGCTTGTCCTTCAGCGTCTCGGGCACCTCGCCCTTGACGATCGCCTGGGCCAGACCCTCCACGACGGCGGTCTTGCCGACGCCGGGCTCGCCGATGAGCACCGGGTTGTTCTTCGTCCGGCGGGACAGCACCTGCATGACCCGCTCGATCTCCTTCTCGCGCCCGATCACCGGGTCGAGCTTGGACTCACGAGCGGCCTGGGTGAGGTTGCGGCCGAACTGGTCCAGGACGAGCGAGGTCGAGGGGGTGCCCTCGGCCGGCCCGCCGGCCGTGGCCGACTCCTTCCCGCCGGAGTAACCGGACAGCAGCTGGATGACCTGCTGCCTGACCCGGTTCAGATCGGCGCCCAGCTTCACCAGGACCTGGGCGGCGACGCCCTCGCCCTCGCGGATCAGGCCGAGCAGGATGTGCTCGGTGCCGATGTAGTTGTGGCCGAGCTGAAGGGCTTCGCGGAGCGACAGCTCCAGCACCTTCTTGGCACGGGGAGTGAAGGGGATGTGGCCGGACGGGGCCTGCTGCCCCTGCCCGATGATCTCCTCCACCTGCTGGCGGACCGCCTCAAGAGAAATCCCGAGGCTCTCCAGGGCCTTAGCGGCGACACCCTCACCCTCATGGATCAGGCCCAGGAGGATGTGCTCGGTGCCGATGTAGTTGTGGTTGAGCATCCGGGCTTCTTCCTGAGCCAGGACGACAACCCGCCGCGCGCGGTCGGTGAACCTCTCGAACATCGTTAATCGCTCCTCAGAGCGGTCGGGCAGTGAGGGGTCGGTCCCCTCCCTGTCCTTCCGCATGCTAGTCCCGCACAGCGGCGCCGCTCACGAATCACCCCCGCTCTCGCGAGGAAAGCCGCGCAACCGGCTGACGTCACTCCCACAACCTCGATGGTGCGAGACGATGTTCCCGCAGGCCAGGCGAATGCCCCCTTAATCAGTACGCCCGTGGCGAACGCCCGCCCCGCCTGCCCGAACACCAGCCCGTCCCACTAGGTACTTCTTACCCTCGGTGGCCGACAATCCACACCGCGAGGGCACTCGGCTCTGCGCTACGGGCGAACAACCCCGCGCCGCTTTCCGGCCATCTGCGACCACCCTGCCATCTCCCTCGCCGTCACCCACGGCCGGAAGCTCCGCCGCCACCCGCATCACCAGGTGTGTTCGAATCCGGACGGTACGTAACCAGCGCGCTGGAGTGGCAGTTGACACGGCATGGGCTGGTACGAGCACGAGCTGGGGTGGCCGCTGGCCGGGGGCCCGCCCCCGGCGCTGGTCACGGGGGTGCGGTTCGACGCGCTCGACGTGCCGGCGGAGGCGGGCTTCGCGATGCTGAGCCGGTTCTCCCGCCCGGGTCTGCTCGGGCCGGTCGCGCTGGACGGCCACCGGGTGCGGCTGCTGGTCGCCGCCGGAACGGCCGAGGAGCTGCCCGGGCTGCTGGAGTGGCTTGAGTGGGGGGGCATCGAGCTGGACCTCGCGGCCCTGGGCGCCGGGCAGAGCCTGCGGGCCCCCGCGCACCCCGAGTGGGGCCGCAGGGAGGCCGCGTACGACCGATCCGCACCGGTGTGGCTGCGGCCTCCTCGGCCTGGGTTCGACGTGGAGTCGACCGTGCCCGCGCTGCGTGTCGCTCCCGAGGCCGACGAAACGGGGGTTCCCGTCGGGCTCGGCACACTGGTGGCCGCATTGGCGACCGCCTGCCACCGCGTCACGCTGCGGGCCCGCTGCCCCGATCAGCCGTGGGCCTTCTCGTACGCCTCACGGATGGTCGCGGGGACGCGGCCGCGGTCGTTGACCTCGTAGCCCTTCTCCTTGGCCCACGCGCGGATCTTCGCGGTGTCCTGACCCGAGCTGCTGCCACCGCGCACGGCCTTGGTGCGCCCGCGCCCGGCGCGACCGCCGGTGCGGCGACCACTGTCCGTGTACGGGTTGAGCAGCCCGCGCAGCTTGTCGGCATTCTCCGTAGTGAGGTCGATCTCGTACGTCACGCCGTCGAGCGCGAACGTCACGGTCTCGTCGGCCTCGCCACCGTCGAGGTCGTCCACAAGAAGGACCTGAACCTTCTGTGCCACCGGCTTCCCTTTCATCGAAAACGGATTAACGGTAAAAGCAAAGCGCCTTTCACCGAAAAACACAAACCCCTTGCGCGAAGTGGCTCCCCCGTGCGCCAGCGCGATCCGGACATACCGGTCTCAGAGTTGCAGCAGCATCCGGCTGTTACCCAAGGTGTTGGGTTTCACTCGCTCCAGGTCGAGGAACTCGGCGACACCCTCGTCATTGGAACGCAGCAGCTCGCCGAAGACATCGCCGTCCACCGGGGTCTCACCGATCTCCACGAAGCCGTGCCGGGCGAAGAAGTCGACTTCGAAGGTGAGGCAGAAAATACGTCTGACGCCGAGCCAGCCGGCAGTGTGCAGCAACTTCGCCAGCAACTGGTGCCCGACACCGGCCCCGCGCAGCGAGCGGTGCACGGCGAGCGTCCTGACCTCGGCCAGGTCCTCCCACATCACGTGCAGCGCGCCGCAGGCGACCACATCCGCGTCCTCGTCGCGTTCGGCGACCCAGAACTCCTGGATGTCCTCATAAAGGGTCACCGTGGCCTTGTCCAGCAGGATGCCGTCCCTGGCATAGGAGTCCAGCAGCCGCCGCAGAGCGGGGACATCGCCGGTTCGGGCCCGGCGGATGGTCACGTCATTCGACATCAGGGGCATGGGCGGACGCTATCGCCCTTCGGGTTCCTCCGGTCCGCCAGGGTCCACGGACTGGATGATGCGCAATGCGTCCCGCACGGCTTCGCGCTGTTCCGGCGACATCATGCCGAAGAAGTGCACGAGGGCCTCGGCGGGGTTGTCGCTCGCCGCCCAGGCTTCGTTCATCAGTGCGGCCGAGTACGCCGCGCGCGTCGATACCGCCTCATAGCGATATGCGCGGCCTTCCGCCTCACGGCGCAGCCACCCCTTCTGCCGGAGGTTGTCCATTACGGTCATCACCGTTGTGTAGGCGATGGAACGGTCCCGTGAGAGGTCTTCGAGTACCTCACGAACCGTGACCGCGCGGTTCCACTCCCACACCCGGGTCATCACGGCGTCTTCGAGTTCTCCGAGTGGTCGGGGCACACCGGAAATACTACGGGCGGAACGCGACGAATGTCGTAATTACCGCTCTTCGCGACTTTCGGGGCAGTGGCGAGGCGGTCGAGCGGCGGGCCGGTGCGCCGGGCGGCGGCGCACCTGGGCCGGTCAGCGCTCTTCGGGGGTGGCGACCCGGGCGGCCCGGGCGGCCTCGGCCGCGGCGAGCGCGGCGTCCACGGCCGCGTCCTCCTTGGCCTTGTTGGCGCCGCCCTGGTTCTTGACGATGGTGACGATCAGGGCGGTGAAAAGCACCGCCATCACCAGCGGCGGCACGATGGCCGAGATGTAGTCCATGCCGCCCAGCGTAGCCACCCCCGTTCGCGCTAAGCGGAGCGGGCCTCGTCCGGTTTGCGGTCCCGCCGGTTCGGCGGCCAGATCTCGGCCGGGGTGGGGGTGCGACGGCCCGGGTCGCGGGGTTCGGCGGCGGGCGGCGGGGTGGCCGGCTTCGGCTTGGCACCCGGGGTCGGGGCCGGCCGCGGCTTCGGATCGTCGGCGGCTCCGGCCGCGGTGGCGGCGGCCGGCAGGGGCAGGGTCAGCAGGCGGCGCGGGGCGGGCATGTGGGCCTCCAGACGCTGGCGTACGTCGTTCTCCGCGAGGGTCTCGCAGCGGCGCAGCAGGGCGGTGCGGCGGTGGTGCTCCGGGGTTCCGCTGGGCAGTGCGCGCAGCCGGCGCAGTGCGGCGAGGTCGTCAGGACCGGGCAGGTAGCCGCTGGCGAGAGCGGTGGCGAGGCGGTCCAGATAGCCGCTCACCGCGCCGGGCAGTGCCAGCCGGTAGCGGTGCAGCTCGGCCTGCTGGAAGGCGCGCATCCGGCCCGCCTCCCGTACGACGTCCTCCAGGCCGTCCGCGAGCCGCAGGTAGTCCTGCACGTACTCCGCGGGGCGGGGCGCGACCACCAAAGTGGGCACCCCCGCCCTTCTGTGCGGGCCCAGCACCTCCGCGAGCGCGCGCCGCAGCACACGCACCTCGTCCGCGCTGAACGCCATTCCCCCTCGGTTTCCATGTGGCGTTGGCATGCATGGACATTAATCGTTAAGCGGACAAACCTCACGTATCGGCGCGCGGCTCGCCGGGAAGCCGCGCCGTCCGCGGGGCTGTGCGGTCGCCGGGGCTACCCGGTCGGCAGGGCTACGCGGTCGGCGGGGCGTTGCGGGCGTAGACCAGCCGCAGGCCGATGAGGGTGAGCCAGGGCTCGTGCGCGTCGATGAGGGACGCCTCGCCCAGCACCAGGGGCGCGAGGCCGCCGGTGGCGATGACGGTGACGTCGTCGGGGTCGTCGGCCAGCTCGCGTGCCATCCGCTCGGCGATCCCGTCGGCCTGTCCCGCGAAGCCGTAGAGGATGCCGGACTGCATGGCCTCGATGGTGTTCTTGCCGATGACGCTGCGCGGCCGGGCCAGCTCGATCTTGCGGAGCTGGGCGCCGCGCATGCCGAGCGCGTCGACGGAGATCTCGATGCCGGGGGCGATCGCGCCGCCCACGTACTCGCCGCGCGAGGAGACCGCGTCGAAGGTGGTGGCGGTGCCGAAGTCCACCACGATGCACGGGCCGCCGTAGAGGTGCACCGCGGCGAGCGAGTTGATGATCCGGTCGGAGCCGACCTCCTTGGGGTGGTCGACCAGGATCGGCACGCCGGTCTTCACGCCGGGCTCGACGAGGATCGCCGGCACGTCGCCGTAGTACCGCCGGGTCACCTCGCGCAGTTCGTGCAGCACCGACGGCACCGTGGAGCAGATCGCGATGCCGTCGATGCCGTCGCCGAGGTCGCCGAGCAGCGGATGCATGCCCATCAGGCCCTGCAGCAGGACCGCCAACTCGTCGGCGGTGCGCCGTGGATCGGTGGAGATCCGCCAGTGCTCCACGATCTCCTCGCCGTCGAAGAGCCCGAGCACGGTGTGGGTGTTGCCGACGTCGATGGTGAGCAGCATCCGCCTCTACGCTTCCGCTCGCAGGTCGAGGCCGATGTCGAGGATCGGGGACGAGTGGGTCAGCGCGCCGACCGCCAGGAAGTGCACCCCGGTGTCGGCATAGGCGCGGGCGGTGTCCAGGGTGAGCCGGCCGGAGGACTCCAGCAGCGCCCGGCCGCCGACGATGGCGACCGCCTCGGCGGTCTCGGCGGGCGTGAAGTTGTCCAGCAGGATCAGGTCGGCGCCGGCCTCCAGCACCTCGCGGACCTGGTGCAGGGTGTCCACCTCGACCTCGATCGGCACCTCCGGGAACTCCTCGCGGACCAGCTTGAAGGCCGCCGAGACACCTCCCGCGGCGACCACGTGGTTGTCCTTGACCAGGGCGGCGTCCGACAGCGACATCCGGTGGTTGGCGCCGCCGCCGCAGCGCACCGCGTACTTCTCCAGCGCGCGCAGGCCCGGCGTGGTCTTGCGGGTGTCGCGCACCTGCGCCTGGGTGCCGGCCAGGGCGTCGGCCCAGGCGCGGGTGGCGGTGGCGATGCCGGACAGCCGGCACAGCAGGTTCAGCGCGCTGCGCTCGGCGGTGAGCAGGTCGCGGGTGCGGGTGCGCACGGTCAGCAGCTTCTGCCCGGCGGTGACCCGGTCGCCGTCCTCGACGTGCCGCTCCACCTCGAACTCGTCGGTGCACACCACCGACAGCACGGCCTCGGCGACCCGCAGCCCCGCCACGGTGCCGTCCTCCCGCGCGGTGAAGTCCCCGGTGGAGAACGCGTCCTCGGGCACGGTCGCCACCGTGGTGACGTCCACGCCCTGGTCGAGGTCCTCCTCGATCGCCATGTGCGCGATGTCCTCGACCTGTACGGGGTCCAGGCCGGCGTCGATGATCAGCGCGGCGAGGTCCGGGTCGAGGCCGCACTCCAGCGGGTCCAGGTCGTACGGGTCGTGGGCGTCGCCGCAGCCGCAGCCGTCACCGCAGCCGCCCGCGGAGTCGGCGGGGGGCGGGCCGAGCGTCGGCAGCGGGAGGGCGACGGGCTGAGGCCGGTCGGGGCCCACGGGGCCAGCGGGGGGTGTCACGGAAGCTCCTTCGTGTGCTGCGTGCGTTGCTGCGGGCGTTGCTTCGCCCACTGCTCGTGCGTGCTGCCGCGTCCCACGGCCGCTTCGTGCCACCGCGTCCCACGGCTTCGTCCGCTTCTCACGGCCGGGTCCGCCGGAGGGTGGGGGCGGCCCCATCATCCCCGATCCCGGCGACCGGGGTGACCGCCGCCGGAAGCGGGCCGGGACGGGTGGCCGGCAGGGCCGGGCCGTCGGTGGCGCGGACGTCCAACGTGCCGTGCGGGGTGAGCCGGACCACCAGGTGGCGGCGCCAGTCGCGGTCGTCGCGGTCGGGCCGGTCCTCGCGCCAGTGGCAGCCGCGGGTCTCCTCGCGGCGCCGGGCGGCGGCCACCAGCACCCGGGCCACCAGGCCCAGGTTGGTCGCCTCCCAGGTCTCCACGCACGGCTCCGCGGTCTTGCCGTCCCGGTCGTACGCCTCCACCGCCGCGGTGTGCAGCCGTTCCAGGGCGCCCGCGGCCGTCGCGAGGCTGTCCGCGCTGCGCAGCACGCCGGCGCCCGCGGTCATGATCCGCTGCACCTCGTAGCGCGCCTCGGAGGCCAGCAGCGGGGCGTCGGCGGGGGCCGGCGGCACCGGCTCGCCCGGCGCGGGCCGGGTGCCCGCCATCACGTCGGCGGCGATCCGCTCGGCGAAGACCAGCCCTTCGAGCAGGGAGTTGGAGGCGAGCCGGTTCGCGCCGTGCACGCCGGTGCAGGCCACCTCGCCGCAGGCGTACAGGCCCGGCACGGTGGTCCGCCCGCGCAGGTCGGTGCGCACCCCGCCGGACGCGTAGTGCGCGGCGGGCGCGACCGGTATCGGCTCGGTGACCGGGTCGATGCCGTGCGCGCGGCACGCGGCCAGGATGGTCGGGAACCGCTCCGCCCACATCCGCGCGCCGAAGTGCCGGGCGTCGAGGTACATGTGCTCGGCGCCGGTCTCCTGCATCCGGCGCATGATGCCCTTGGCGACGATGTCGCGCGGCGCCAGCTCGGCCAGTTCGTGCTGCCCGACCATGAAGCGCACGCCCTCGGCGTCGATCAGGTGCGCGCCCTCGCCGCGGACCGCCTCGGACACCAGCGGTTGCTGGCCCTCGGCGTCCGCGCCCAGCCACAGCACGGTCGGGTGGAACTGCACGAACTCCAGGTCGCTCACCTCGGCCCCGGCCCGCAGCGCCAGCGCCACACCGTCGCCGGTGGACACCGCGGGGTTGGTGGTGGCGGAGAAGACCTGCCCCATCCCGCCGGTGGCCAGCACGACCGCGCCCGCGCGCACCGCCCCCACGCCGTCCCGGGCGCCCGCGCCCATCACGTGCAGGGAGACGCCGGCGGTACGGCCCTGGGCGTCGGTGAGCAGGTCGAGCACGAGGGCGTTCTCGACGAACTCGATGCTCCCCTCGGCAGCGGCAGCGGCATCGGTATCCGCGTCGGCGGCAGCAGCGACCGGGGCCGCGTCGGCGGCCGGGTCCTGAGGGTGGGACGCCCCGGCGTCCACCACCGCGGCGATCAGCGCGCGGGACACCTCGGCGCCGGTCGCGTCACCGCCCGCGTGGGCGATGCGGCGGCGGTGGTGGCCACCCTCGCGGGTGAGCAGGATCGTGCCGGCCGCGTCGGTGTCGAAGTGGGCGCCGGTCGCGATCAGCCGGCGGACCGCGTCCGGGCCCTCGGTGACCAGGACCCGCACCGCGTCCTCGTCGCACAGGCCCGCGCCCGCCACCAGGGTGTCGTCCAGGTGCTGGGCCGGGGTGTCGCCGTCGCCGAGCGCGGCGGCGATGCCGCCCTGCGCCCAGCGGGTGGAGCCGTCGTCCAGATGCGCCTTGGTCACCACGATGACCTTCGCGCCGGCCGCGGCGCAGCGCAGCGCCACCGTCAGCCCCGCCACACCCGAGCCGACCACGACCACGTCGGAGTCGAGCGACCAGCCGGGGGCGGGGGCGTGCAAGCGTATACCGGTGGCGTCGCCGAGGCCGGCGGAACCGGCGGAGGAGGTGGTCATTCGGGGGCTCCGAACTCCAGGGGGAGGTTGTCGATCAGGCGGGTGCCGCCGACCTTGGCGGCGACGGCCAGCACGGCGGGGCCGGTGTGGTCCGGCGCGGCCTCGGTGAAGGTGGCGGGGTCGATCAGCGCGACGTAGTCCAGCTCGACCGGAGGTTCGGCCGAAGCGGCGGCGTCCAGGACCGCACGGGCGGCGCGCACCGTCGCCTGCGGGCCGCGCGGGGCGGCCTCACGGCCGGTGAACAGCGCCCGGGACAGCTCGCGGGCCGAGATCCGCTCCGCCTCGGACAGGTAGCGGTTGCGGCTGGAGCGCGCCACGCCGTCGCCCTCTCGGACGGTCGGCACGGCGACGATGTCGACCGGGAAGTTCAGGTCGGTGACCATCCGGCGGACCAGCGCGAGCTGCTGGGCGTCCTTCTGCCCGAAGAACGCGGCGGTCGGCGTCACCCCGGGCCCCGGCGGAAGCGGGTTCGTCAGGTGCAGCAGCTTCGCGACGACCGTGAGCATGCCGTCGAAGTGGCCGGGCCGGGACGCGCCCTCGAACCGCTCCCCCATCGGGCCGGCCGTGATCCGCACCTGCGGCGGGCCGCCCGGGTACACCTCGTCGGTGTCCGGCGCGAAGACGAAGTCGGCGCCCGCTGCCTCGGCGAGCTTCACGTCGGCCTCCAGGGTGCGCGGGTAGCGGTCCAGGTCCTCGTGCGGCCCGAACTGGAGCGGGTTGACGAAGACCGTGACCGTGACGACGCCGCTGCCGGCGTGCGCGCGGGCGGCGCGGATCAGGGCGGCGTGACCGTCGTGGAGCGCGCCCATCGTCATGACCACGGCCGCGGCGGGGGCCAGGTCGCGGGCGTGGTGGACGAGTCGGGTCATCGGGTCCCCCCGTCGGCGAGGGCGCCCAGCAGCGCCTCCGCGTATTCGGCCTTGAGCATTCCGTTGGCGAGCGCGCGGTCCGCGGTGGCGCGGGCCATCGCCACGTACGACGCGACGGTCTCCGGTGCGTGGGCGCGCAGTTCGGCCAGGTGCGCGGTGACCGTGCCGGCGTCGCCGCGGGCCACCGGGCCGGTGAGGGCGGCGTCACCGGAGCGCAGCGCGTTGTCGAGCGCGGCGCCCAGCAGCGGGCCGAGCATGCGGCCCGGCTCCTGCACGCCGGCCTGCCGCAGCAGGTCCATCGCCTGGGCGACCAGCGTGACCAGGTGGTTCGCGCCGATCGCGAGGGCCGCGTGGTACAGCGGGCGGGCGGCCTCCTCGATCCACTCGGGCTCGCCGCCCATCTCGATGACCAGCGCCAACGCGGCCGTACGCAGCTCGCCCGGCGCGGTGACGCCGAAGCAGCAGCCGGCCAGGCGCTGCACGTCGACGGGCGTGCCCGTGAAGGTCATCGCCGGGTGCAGCGCGAGCGGCAGCGCCCCGGCGCGCAGCGCGGGCTCCAGTACGGAGGTGCCGTACCGCCCCGACGCGTGCACCAGGAGCTGGCCCGGTCGTACGGCGCCGGTCTCGGCCAGGCCGCGCACCAACGCGGGCAGCGCGTCGTCCGGGACGGTCAGCAGCACCAGGTCCGCCCGGGCCAGCACCTCGGCGGGCTCCACCAGCGGCACGCCCGGCAGCAGCGCTTCCGCGCGGCGGCGGGACGCCTCCGACACTCCGCTGGCGGCCACGGGGTGGTGCCCCGCAAGTTTCAGTGCGGCGGCCAGTACGGGGCCGACTCGCCCCGCACCCACCACGCCCACGGTGAGCCTCGCCGGCTTCTCCTCCACCACGCCTCCCAGCCTCGGCGACCCCCTTCTCGTCAACCTTACGCGAACAGGGTGCCCCTGACCCCCGGGCGCCCCCGTCCCCTTCGTCACAGGGCCCTGCGGTGGGCGGCCGGACGTCCCTTCCGCGGAAGGAGCCGCACACCACCAGGGGCGCGGGGAACTGCGCGACCAGCCCCCCACCGGCGGGTGGTCCCTCAGCCGGCAGGACGGGGACACCCGGGGGGTCCAGTTGCGGCAGAGCAGAATCGGGGGATGGATACGACGGAACAACTACGGGCCCGGCGGCGAGCTGCCGTGGAAGCGTGTTCGCGGGTGCTGGCCTTCGGCCACAACCGCACGCTGCGGGAGTGGACCGCACAGCTCAGCGAGGACGCCACCACCGCGGGGGTGGACCTGGACGCCCCCGCGGACCTGTACGGGAACGGCGTCGTGGAGGAACTGGAAGCGAGGGTCGCCACCCTGCTCGGTATGGAGTCCGCCGCGTTCTTCCCGACCGGCACGATGGCCCAGCAGGTGGCCCTGCGGGCGTGGGCGGGCCGGACCGGGAACCCCACGGTCGCCCTGCACCCGCTCGCGCACCCGGAGATGTACGAGCGGGACGCGCTGCGCACGGTGAGCGGGCTGCGCACGGTGCACCCGACGAGGGCCCCGCGGTTGCCGGACGCGACCGAAGTACGTGACTTCGAGGAGCCGTTCGGCACGCTGATGCTGGAACTCCCGCTGCGCGACGCGGGGTTCGTGCTGCCGACCTGGGAGGAGCTGCGCGCGACCGTGGCCACCGCCCGCGAGCGCGACGCGGTCGTGCACTTCGACGGCGCCCGACTGTGGGAATGCGCACCGCACTTCGGCCACACGCTGCCGGAGATCGCCGGGCTCGCCGACAGCGTGTACGTGAGCTTCTACAAGTCGCTCGGCGGGCTCTCGGGCGCCGCGCTCGCCGGCTCGGCCGACTTCGTGGCGGAGGCGAAGGCGTGGCAGCACCGCTACGGCGGCCGGCTCGCGCACCAGTTCCCGGCGGTGCTGTCCGCGCTGGCCGGCCTGGAGCGGGAGTTGCCGCGGCTGCCGGAGTACGTCGCGCACGCGAAGACCGTGGCGCGGGCGCTGCGCGAGGGTCTGGCGGACGCGGGCGTGACGCTGCCGCGGGTGCACCCGGCCGAGCCGCACACCCACGAGTTCCAGCTGTGGCTGCCGTACCCGGCCGAGGCGCTGGACGACGCCGGGCTGCGGATGGCCGAGGAGACCGGGATCAGCCTCTTCGGCCTGCGGCGCTTCATGGAACCCGGGCCGCCCGGGCTGTCGATGACCGAGGTCTCCGTGGCCGAGTCCGCCCTCGACTGGACGGACGCCGACATCCGCGCGGCAGCAGCGGCGTTCGCCGAACGGCTGGGCTGACCGGCCGTTCGGAACGGCCGTTCGGAACGGCCGGGCGGACCCGGGCTCCCGGACCGTATGACCCCCATGTCCATACGGTCCGGCCCGGTGGCGCCCCAGGCCGCTCTGCCTCGTCGGCCGGCCCCGCCGGCCTGCCTCGTCGGTCAGCCCCGCCGGCCGGGCCGGATCAGTCCGCCACCCGGATCAGCAGCTTGCCGGTGCTGGTCCGCGACTCGACCAGCACATGCGCCTGCGCGGCGTCCGCCAGGCCGAACTCCGCGCTGACCGGCAGCTCCACCCCGCCCTCGGTGACGGTGTGGAACGCCCGGTCGGCCATCACGCGCAGCAGCGCCGGATCGGCGGCGGCCAGCCCCAGAAGGGAGAAGCCGCCCACCGTGAGGGCCGTCGGCATGACGTCCTCGGCGCCGATCCGCCACGGCCCGGCGCCCCCGGCGTTGCCGAAGGAGATCAGCCGGCCGAAGCGCGCGACCACCGCCTTCGTACGGCGGAAGGTCTCGCCGCCGACCGCGTCGAGGGCAATGTCCACACCGCGGCCGCCGGTCGCGGCCAGCACCTCCTGGTCGAAGGTGTCGATCGTGAAGACCTGGTCGTAACCGGACTTGAGGGCGTGCTCGGCCTTCTCCAGGCTGGAGACGACCCCGTAGACCGCGCTGGCGCCGCCGGCCCGGGCGAGCTGGCCCGCGACGGTGCCGACCCCGCCGGCCGCGCTCTGCACCAGGACGGTGTCTCCCTCGCGGAGCCTGGCCACCTCGTGCAGCAGGCCGTACGCGGTCGGCAGCACGCTGGGCAGGGTGGCGGCGGTTCGCAGGTCGATGCCGCCGGGGAGGACGAAGACGGCGGAGGCGGGGGCGACCACCACGTCGGCGTAACCGCCACCGTCGAGGAAGGCGGCGACCTCCTGGCCGGGGGTGAACTCGCTGACACCGTCACCGACTTCGCGGACCAGCCCGGAGACCTCGAGGCCCGGGCGGAAGGGCAGTTCCGCCACCCGGTAGCCGATGGAACGGGCCAGTATGTCGGCGAAGTTGACCCCGGCGTAGGCGATGTCGATGGCCACCTGGCCTGGCCCCGGGCGTGGTTCGGGCACGTCGACGAGGGTGAGTACCTCGGGTCCGCCGAACTCCTCGATGACGATGGCGCGCATGTGGTGCTCCCCCTAGCTGGTCGGCCACCGCGCCGAGGTGCTGCGGGCGCGGCGCCCACGGTCGGTCCGTACCTGGTCGGGTGTTGCCGCTGTGCCTGTGTGAACTGAGTGCATTCTTCCCTGGGAACTCCCCTGTGCCGCCTGCTTGTTCCCGACCTTCACCGGAAGATCACTGCACCGGAGGCTCACTACGCGCCGCCGCCTCCCGCGCGCACCAGGCCGGACTCGTAGGCGAGCACCACCGCCTGTACCCGGTCGCGCAGTTCGAGTTTGGTGAGGATGCGGCCGACATGGGTCTTGACCGTCGCCTCGGACAGCACCAGCTTCCTGGCGATCTCGCCGTTGGACATGCCCTGGGCGACCAGCAGCAGCACCTCGCGCTCGCGCTCGGTGAGCCGGTCGATCCCGGGGTGGCCGGCGGGCTCCGCCGCGTTGGGCAGCATCGGGGTGAAACGGTCCAGCAGCCGGCGGGTGGTGCTCGGGGCGACCACCGCGTCCCCGCTGTGCACCGCGCGGATCGCGGTCAGCAGTTCGTCCGGCGGCACGTCCTTGAGCATGAACCCGCTGGCGCCCGCCTTGAGCGCGGTGAAGGCGTACTCGTCGAGGTCGAAGGTGGTCAGGATCAGCACCCGGGGCACGGCGGGCGACCCGGCGCGGGCCGCGTCCTGGGCCGCGCCGCGGTCCGTGTGGCGGTCGCCGCCGCAGATCCGGCGGGTGGCCTCCACGCCGTCCATCCGGGGCATCCGCACATCCATCAGCACCACGTCGACCCGGGTGTGCCTGAGCACCTCCAGCGCCTCGGCGCCGTCGCCCGCCTCGGCCACGACCTCCATGTCCGGCTGGGCGGCGAGCACCATCCGGAAGCCGGTGCGCAGCAGCGCCTGGTCGTCAACGAGCATGACGCGGATCGCCATCGGTCGGGGTCCTTTCGTGGTCGGGTGGTGGGGTCGCGGGGTGCTGCGGCGGCGGTCAGGGGACCGTCAGGGGCCGCCGCCGGTTCCCACGGCACGCGGGGGCGGCGGCGGGGTCCGGCGGGCCGCTGAGGCGCGGCACCGGGGCGGCAGCGGCCGGGAGCGTCATCCGGCGCCGCGCAGCGGCAGCACCGCGCTGATCCGGAAACCGCCGCCGGGGCGCGGCCCCGCCGTGAGGGTGCCTCCGACCATGCCGATCCGCTCCCGCATGCCGATCAGCCCCTGGCCCATGCCGTCCCGGCCGCCCTGCGCGTACAGTTCGCGCCGCGCGCCCCGGCCGTCGTCCTCGATCAGCAGGTCGAGCGAGGCGTCCCCGAAGCCGAGCAGCACGCTGGCGCTGGCGCCGTCGCCGCCGTGCTTGCGCACGTTGGTCAGCGCCTCCTGCACGATGCGGTACGCGGTCAACTCGACGCCGCTGGACAGCGGGCGGGCCTGCCCGGCCACCTCGAAACGCACCGGCAGGCCGGCGCCGCGCACCTGGTCGATGAGGTCCGCGAGCTGGTCGACGCCGGGCTGCGGGACGTACTCGCCGCCCGCGTCGTCCCCGGCGCGCAGCAGTCCGAGCAGCCGCCGCATCTCGGCGAGCGCCTGCCGTCCGGTGGTCGAGATCGTGGACAGGGCCTGCTTGGCCTGGTCCGGCGCGGCGTCCAGCACGTATGCGGCGCCGTCGGCCTGGACGACCATCACCGACACGTTGTGCGCCACCACGTCGTGCAGCTCACGGGCGATACGGGCCCGCTCGGCGGCCACCGCGGCCTTCGACTGGGCCTCGCGCTCCCGGTGCAGCCGCGCGGCCCGCTCCTCCAGCTCGGCGTAGTACGCCTTCCGGGTGCGCAGGCGGTCGCCGACCACCCAGGACAGCGCGAAGATCACGGTCAGGAAGAAGGTCTGGAGCAGCGTGGTCCAGATCGTGGAGTACTCGGTGTGCGGCGGCCAGCGGAGCATCGACACCGGCGCGGCGGCCAGGCCGCCGATCAGGGCGAGCCGGGAGGACCAGCGCGCACCGTTCGACGCGCAGGTGTAGATGATCACCAGAAAGGCGACGTTGCCCGGGTTGGCCTGCACGCCCAGGGCGAGTTGCAGCAGGCCGACGGCCACCGCGAGCAGCAGAAGCCGCTCCGGGGCCTTGCGGCGCAGCGCGACGACGGCGGCCAGCGCGAACGACAAGGGGATCGCGGCGAGGCGCGCCGACCTCGACGGGGTGCTGTCGACGACGACCCACAGCGCGCACGACACCAGCAGGACGACGGCCCAGAAGCTGTCGACCCACGTCGGGTGTCGGCGGAAAAAGTCGTAGACGCGCTGCACATAACCCAGCGTAGGCATGGCAACCCGTCGCGGGGTCAGCCCCCAGAGCGATCCGCGCTACTCCCCAAGGTGGACCTCCGGTCGGGTCGGCCGCTTCCGGGATGCCCCCGCGGGTGGCGGTGCCCTCTTCCCGGGGCGAGGGTGCCCCGCTCCCGGAGCGACGGTTCCCCCAGCGCCCCTGGATGGCGGCCGTCTGCCCGCCAGGGCACCCCTACCCCGGGGAGGGGGCGCCCTCAGCCCGCGCGGCGGTGGTTGGGGCGGGAGGTGGAGCGTGCGCGCTTCTCGACGTACATGCGTTGGTCGGCGGAGTGCAGGACCTCCTCCGCGGTCATGCCGCAGCCGGCCCAGCCGATGCCGAAGGAGGCGCCGACCCGGACCGCGCGGCCGTCCACCCGGATGGGCGGGATGATCGCGTTGCGCAGCCGCACCGTGAGGTCGGTCGCGTCCGCAGGGGCGAGCCCGTCGGCGAGGACCACGAACTCGTCGCCGCCGAGCCTGGCGACGGTGTCGCCGTCGCGAACGGCCCCGGTGAGGCGGCGGGCGACCTCGATGAGGACGGCGTCGCCGGTGTGGTGCCCGAACCGGTCGTTGATGGACTTGAAGCCGTCGAGGTCGCAGAAGAGCACGGCGAGCCCCTTGCCGGCCGCTTCCTCGTCGCCCTCGTCGGGCGCGACCGTGTGGACGTGGGAGTCGAAGGAGAGCGGCGCGGCCAGTTCGTCGGGCCCGTAGCCGTAACTGAAGGCGAAGCCGTCGCCGCCCTCGGGCTCGGCGGGCAGCCCGGAGGGGTCGGCGGGGCCGCGCTCCTGCGGGTGCGAGCACAGCCGTGCGGACAGCCGGGACCGCAGCTCCGCGCTGTTGGGCAGCCCGGTCAGGGAGTCGTGGCTGGCGCGGTGGGCGAGCTGGAGCTCGCGGCTCTTGCGCTCCTCGATGTCCTCGACGTGGGTGAGCAGGAACCGCGGCCCGTCGGTGGTGTCGGCGACCACCGAGTTGCGCAGGCTCACCCATACGTAGCTGCCGTCGCGCCGCGCGAGCCGCAGCTCGGCCCGGCCGCCCTCGGCGGAGGTGCGCAGCAGCAGCCCGACGTCCTCGGGGTGCACCAGGTCGGAGAAGGAGTAGCGCCGCATCACGGAGGCGGAACGGCCCAGCAGGCGGCAGAGCGCGTCGTTGGCGCGCAGCAGCTTGCCGTGCTGGTCGCCGCCCATCTCGGCGATGGCCATGCCGCTCGGGGCGTACTCGAACGCCTGCCGGAAGCTCTCCTCGCTCGCCCGCAACGCCTGCTGGTCGCGCTCCAGCCGGACCAGGGCGCGCTGCATGTTCGCCCGCAGCCGGGCGTTGCTGATCGCGATGCCGGACTGGAAGGCGTACATCTGGAGGGCCTCACAGCCCCAGGGACCGGGGTGGCGGCCGCTGGTGGGCCGGTCGACGGATATCACCCCGATCAGCTCGCTGCCGACCGTCTGGGAGGCGTACATGGGCGCGTAGAGGCGGTCGCCGGGGTGCCACTCGTCGGGGAAGCGGGGCAGCGGGCCCTCGGTGTGCCACTGCGGGACGTCGTCGTCGATCAGCACCCAGCCCTCGGTGTGCGAGATGAAGCGCAGGGTGCCCCACTGCTCGCCCATGGCCAGCCGGCGGTCCCAGGACGCGCGCGAGCCGACCCGCCCGGACAGCAGCGCCTCGCCCGCCGCACTTCCGGCGAACGCGGCCACCACGAGGTCGCCGTCGGGCCGGACCAGGTTCACGGCGGCCAGTTCGTACCCCAGGCCGCGGACCACCCCGTCGGCGACCGCCTGGAGTGCGTCCGCGAGGCTGCGCGCGGTGTTGAGGTCCGCCACGACCTGATGGAGCTGACGCAGGGTCGCGAGACGGACATACGGCTCCGACTCGGTGTCCATGCCCTAGTGCCCTCCCCACGGGTCCGGCGGCAACTCCAGCGAGGTTTCCCATGCCCCGGTCGCCGTAGCGACCGCGTCGTAATTCACAGTCTTCCAATTACAACGCCACTGAATCACAGCGAGCTGTCCAGTCGGTACACAGGGTCAACAATTCCTGCCGCTTGTGACTCAAGTCACACCCACAGGTAGGCAGTTGAGTACAGAACGTAGAGCACCGGTCCTAGGACCCGATACCCGCGCGGGATGGGACCGCAGCCCGATGCCGCGGCTTCCTACCGGCCCGTAACGTAAGGAAACGTGCTTCACACTCCGCCTGGACGGCATCCTGGGACCACCATGGGTCAGACCGTCAGCACCGACGACTTCCGCGCCGCCATGACACGCCTGTCCGCGGGCGTCGTCCTCATCACCGCGCACGACCCGGAGGACGGGCCGCGCGGCGAGGATGTCGGTATGACCGCGACCGCGTTCATGTCCGTGTCGCTCGAACCGCCGCTGGTACTGGCCAGCGTGCGGGTCGGGTCGCGGATGGAGGAACTGCTCGACCGGCAGCCCCGGTGGGCGGTGTCCGTGCTCAGCGAGAGCCAGCGGCACATCGCCGGGCGGTTCGCGATGCGCGGGCGGATCAGCGACCGGCTGCTGTTCGAGGACGTGTCCTACTACCGCGGCGAGGCGTCCGGCGCCCCCATCCTCGGCGGTGCCCTGGCGATACTCGAGTGCGAGACCGAGCAGCATGTGCTCGCGGGCGACCATGTGCTCGTCATCGGCCGGGTGCTGACCGCCCGCACGCCGAGCGCCGAGGGCGGCCCGCTCACCTATTTCCGCGGCCGCTACCGCTTTCTCTCCTGATTTCTCACCCGGCGGCGGGCCGGGCCGGGTCCCGGATCGCCGGGTCCCGGACGATTCGGTCCAGGACGATTCGGTCCAGGCCCGCTCAGTCCCAGGCGCCGCCGCGGCCCTTCTTCGTCTGGCTGCGCTGCTTCTTCTCGCGCAGCCGTTTCTCGTTGATCCCCCGGGGGATGCGGGTGGGGCGGCGCGTCTTGGGCGGCGGGGCGGTCGCCTGCGCGAGGATCGCGGCCATCCGGGCCGCGGCCGTCTCGCGGTTGCGCCACTGCGAGCGGTGCTCCGACGCCCGCACCGTGAGCACCCCGCCCACCAGGCGGCCCGACAGCCGCTCCAGCGCCCGCGCCCGCCACACCGGCGGCAGCGACTCGTTGGCCGCGAGGTCGAACCGCAACTCGACCTGGCTGTCGCTGGTGTTCACATGCTGGCCGCCGGGCCCGGACGAGCGGGAGAAACGCCACATCAGCTCGGCCTCCGGGACGGAGACCGAGCCGCGGATGATCAGTGGCCCGGGCATGACTCCATGATCCCGCCACCACCCCCTCCGCGTCACGGGGATTTCCCCGCCGGATCGGAACCGTACGAACCCCCCTTGGCGTTCAGACGGGTGACGGTAGTTTCGTCCGGAACACCTACGACCACACAAAGGGGACTTCCCATGGCGGTAAGCCTGACCAAGGGCGGCAACGTCTCACTGACGAAGGAGGCGCCCGGTCTGACCGCCGTCACCGTCGGCCTCGGCTGGGACGTCCGGACCACCACCGGCACGGACTTCGACCTCGACGCCAGCGCGATCGCGGTGAACGCGACCGGCAAGGTCTACTCGGACGGCTTCTTCGTCTTCTTCAACAACAAGCAGAGCCCCGACCAGTCCATCGTGCACACCGGTGACAACGTCACCGGCGAGGGCGACGGCGACGACGAGCAGATCAACGTCAACCTCGCCGCGCTGCCGGCCGACATCGACAAGGTCGTCTTCCCGGTCTCGATCTACGACGCCGAGACCCGCAGCCAGAACTTCGGCCAGGTCCGCAACGCCTACATCCGCGTCCTCAACCAGGCCGGCGGCGCCGAGATCGCCCGCTACGACCTGAGCGAGGACGCCGCCACCGAGACCGCCATGGTCTTCGGCGAGCTGTACCGGAACGGGGCGGAGTGGAAGTTCCGCGCCATCGGCCAGGGATACGCCTCCGGCCTGGTCGGCATCGCGAGCGACTTCGGCGTCAATCTCTGACCGCTCGACGTCTGACCGCTCGACCCCTGACTGCTCGGCCCCTGGCCGCGCTCAGCGGTTCGGCGGACCCGCGGACGGCTCCCCCGCCCGGCATTTCCGGTGCGACGGGAGCCGTCCGCGCGTTCGCCCTCAGCGAACATGGGGGGCCGGCGGCGCGGTTCGGCGGAGCAGTCGGCCGATCGGACCGATCGGTCGCATGATCGACCTGCCGTCCTTGGGAACTCCTTTACGCTTCCGATGAGTTCTCGGTAGGGAACAGCGACGAACCGTACGACCGCAGCGCGGCCCCGTACCGACACACGCTCAGGAGAGACGCCATGGCACTGTGGGACCGCTTCAAGGAATCCGCCCAGGGCATGCAGACACAGCTCAACGCGAAGAAGAACGACCTCAAGAGCGGCGCCTTCCGCGACGCCAGCATGGCGATCTGCGCGCTGGTGGCCGCGGCCGACGGCAGCGTCGCGCCCGAGGAGCGGCGCCGGGTGGCCTCGCTCATCGCGAGCAACGACGTCCTGCAGAACTTCCCGGCCGCCGACCTCCAGCGCCGTTTCGACGACTACCTCGACCGGCTGGCCGCGGACTTCGACTTCGGCAAGGTGGCCGTGCTCCAGGAGATCGCCAAGGTGCAGAAGAAGCCTACCGAGGCACGGGCGGTCATCCAGATCGGTATCGTCATCGGCGGCGCGGACGGCGTGTTCGACAAGTCCGAGCAGGGAGTGGTACGCGAGGCGTGCTTCGCGGTGGGCCTCAACCCCGCGGAGTTCGACCTCTGACGCGGGGAGGGCCGGTGGATGCCGGATGACGAGGAACAGGCGCTGGCGGTGTACGAAGCGCTGCGCCAACTGGGCAGCGCGCGGCCGGGCGAGATGGGCGGCGCGACCGACCTCGACCAGGAGCGGGCCACCGCGGCACTGGGGCGGCTGACCGAGCTCGGCTTGGTCCACGGGCGCCCCGACGGCCAACTGGAGCCGGTGGAGCCCGACACCGCGCTGGTGCGCGCCATGGACGTGTACCACCGGGCCGCCGAGGACCACGCGAGCCGAGCCGAGTCCTTGTACCGGGCCACCCAGGCCCTCCTCTACGTCTACCGGCCTGCTGTCGAGCGCGTGTCGAACAAGGTGGAGATCGAGTCCATCACGGACCCCCGGGCGAAGGTGCGGATGGTCGCCGCGATGAACGCCATCGCCCAGACCAGCGCCGACTCGTTGCACCCGGGTCCCATGCCGCCGATGGAGCTGCTGGAGCTGTCCATCGAACAGGACACCCAGATGCTCAAGCGGGGTGTGCGGCTGCGCGCGATATACCCGGAGGCCGTTCTCCAGTCGTCCAAGCACCTCCGGTACCTGGAGCGGTTGTCCGGCCTCGGCGTGGCGGTCCGGCTGCTCGACCACGCGCCGTTCGACATCCTGCTCCAGGACCGGGAGGTGGCCTGCCTGCCGGCGAATCCCGATCACCCCGGTGGTTCGCCGATGCTGCTGGTCCGCAGCACCAAACTGGTGTGGCCCCTCCAGGTGATCTTCGAGGACTACTGGCTGCGCGCCGTCCCACTGGCGGACGCGGCCTCCTCCGGCACCGACACGTCGGTCTTCACCCCGCAGGAGCGGGTGGTGATCCGGCTGATGGCCACCGGTCTGAGCGATGACCAGATCGCCCGCAAGATGGGCGTGCACCGTCGCACCGTGCAGCGGGCGGTGGCGAAGCTGATGGACCGGCTGCACGCCGGCAGCCGCTTCGAGGCGGGCCTGAAGCTCGGGCAGGACAAGGACTTGGCACGGGTGCTGCCGCCGAGCCGGAGCGGGTCCGGCGTGGCCGTCGGCTGAGTCGCCCGAGTCGGCTGTGGCTGTGGCTGTGGCTGTGGCTGTGGCTGTGGCGACTTTGGCGGCCGAGTCGCCTGGGTGGGCCGGCTGTCCGGCCGCTCGTTCCCGTGCGGTGGACGCGCGGGAACGAGCGGCACTGGGGGCCGTTGGGCCGGTCGGCCCCCATGACGTCCGCCGAGGACTCCCCCCCGGGCGACCGGGCGAGCAGACCGGTCGTGCCCTCGGCGGCACCCGGCCACAGCAATACGGGGAAACCGCGGCCGGCGGCGCCAAGGCGCCTCGGCACCTTCGGGAGGCGGGGAGTCACGCCGCGAAGTGCCGTGCTGAATTGATATCCGAACAAGCCAGGCGATGCCTAGCTGCGTTTGGTCGCCTCCGCCCGGAACACACGTCTCCAACCCCACCACGACCAGGGATTTCGTCCTTCGACGGGCAGCCTTGTCCAAAAAGCGACACGTACCAATATGGACACCCGAACCCGCGCCGGTGACGACGATGCGGCAGCCGGGACTCCGGTGGAGACTTGGCGGGGGAAGGGAACCACCAAGCGCTGTCCCGCCGTCACTCATCGTCGGAGAGCGCGGTGGCACCGCGGTCGTGGGGGAGATGAAGCGGATGGAAGAGTCGGCGGACAAGGCTGCGGAGACGGCCGAGGAATCGGGCAGTGAGGAATCGGGTTCCGAGGATTCCCGCCCGGGTGATTCCAGCCCAGGGGATTCGGGCCCAGGGGATTCGGGCCCAGACGATTCGGGCCCAGACGATTCCGGCTCAGGCGATTCGGGTTCCGGGGATTCCCGCCCGGACGATTCCGGCGCGGAGTGCCCCGACTCTGATCCCGACCCCAACTCCGGCCTCGGCTCAGGCTCCACGTGGTGGCGCCGGCACCCGCGCTGGACCGCGGGGGTGGCGGTGGCGGCCGTGGTGGCCGGGGCGTTCACCGGCGGATGGTTCGCCGCGCCGCCGGACCACACGTACACACCCCAGGTGGCGGCCTCGCAGCCGGTCACGGTGACCGCCGCGCAGGCCCGCCAAGGCATGTCCTCCTGGCCGACGCTCGGCAACCGGCCGAACGACCGCGGCCCGGGGCACGCGGCCATGGAGATCCTGCTCTCCAACGGCTTCGGCCCGCACTCCTGGGTCAACTACCCCGACTTCAGTCCCGATTCCCAGACTCCCCTCGTCTACGACAACCACCACCCGAGCGGCGAGATCCTGTTCTCCGGCACGGTGCCGCATCTCCCCCACGTGACCCTGGTGTCGACCGGCGGCGAACTGCTGCAGTACGAAAGCGGCCCCGGAGCAGGGTCGGAGAAGATCGTCTACCGCGCGCCCGCGCCCTGGGACGACACTCCCTTGTTCAGTCCACCGCTCGCGCTCAACTGGGAACGCCAGTCGGACGCGCCTTCCCCGCTGGCCATACCGCCGTGGCTGACCCACGTCCAGGTCGAGGGCTTCGACGGCAAGGATCTCGGCTGGCGGCCGCTGAAGGTCACCGACGGACTCAGCGCCCCCGTCCCCCCGTTCGGCTACCGGTCGACCACCGTCGGGGGCCAGCACATCGTCGACATGCACAGCGACTGCGGGATCGGTGCGCTGATCCAGGCCGACGACACGTCGTTGGGCAAGCCCCGCAAGGTCACCTTCGTCTACGCCCCGGGCTGGCCGTACGCAGTCAGCCTCACGTACACGCCGTCCAACGCCGACCTGCCCGGACCCGCCGGGCCGGCGCCGCTCGACCAGCCCTACATCCGCCGGATGGCCGGAGATCTGCTCTGCGGGACGTCCGGCATGGACGAGGGAGATCCCCCGGCCTCGGAGGTCGAGTGGACCCAGGAGTGGCACGGCACCACCTCCCCCGACGGTGAGGTGGCAGTGGTCCAGCAGGAGGTCTCGTATCCCTCCGGCGGGGACTACGGCGAGGACTCCCGCGGTGGACTGCTGGAGGTCGGCATCGACAAGGCGTCGGTCTACACCGACCTCGGCTCGAACTACGACACGTCCAGTCGCTACGCCCCCGCGATCTCCATCGGCTGCGTCACCGATGCGGGCGGGCTGACGGTGGTCGGCCCCACGACCGCCACCACCGTCACCCTGGTCGACCCGCTGGCCGGACGACACTGGTCGGGGCACGGCCACGTGCTCAAGATTCCCAAGGGCCAGTTGCCGAAGAAGGGGACCTACCTGGCCGCGATGGCGGTCACACCGGGGAAGAACGGCGGCACCGAGAGCAGGGACTGCGCGGCGCCGTAACGCCTTGCCGGGCGGGCGGTCGGGCGGGTGGCCGGGCGACCGGGCGGACGGGCGCGCGGGCGGGTGGCTGACCGGGCGGGCGCGCGGTCAGGCGATCCAGCGGTCGGGCGGCGCGCCCAGGCTCGCGTATGCCTTGACGGTTATATTCCCGACCGGGAATATTAGGTCGTATGGACACCGCGGTGTGGGGCGCGCTCGCCGACGAGAACCGGCGGGCGATACTCGCCCGGCTGCTGACCGGCCCGCAGCCCGTCGGCGAACTGGCCGAGCGGTGCGGGCTGAGCCAGCCCAGCATGTCCAAGCACCTGCGGGTGCTGCGCGAGGCCGGACTGGTCCGCGTGCGGGTCGACGCGCAGCGCCGGGTGTACGCCCTGGAGCCCGCGCCGATGGCCGAGCTGGACGCGTGGCTGGCACCGTACCGGCGGCTGTGGAACCGGAGTCTGGACGCCCTCGGCCGCCGTTTGGACGAGGCGCACGCGGGTTCTGTCGAGCGGTCCGAGCGGTCCGAGCCGTCCGAGCAGGCCGCGTCGGCCACGTCAGCCGAGCCGGCTGCGTTGGCTGCGTCGGCTGCGGCCGATCCCGAGGAGCGGGCTCCGCTCGCGCCACCGACGCGACCGGCACCACCGAGGCAACCGAGAGACAGGAAGCAGCCATGAACGTCATCGACCCCGGCAGCTACCTCGAACTGGACGGCGGACGGTCCGCGGTCCGTTTCGAGCGGGTCTACGACCACCCGATCGACCGGGTGTGGGCGCTGGTGAGCGAACCGGCCGAGTTGGCGCACTGGTTCCCGTTCCCCCGGATCACCGTCGACCTGGCGGTGGGCGGCGAGATCACCTTCGCCGGCGACCCCAACATGCCGGACATGGTGCTGACCGGTGAGGTCACCGCGGTCGACCCGCCGCACCTGTTCACCTTCACCTGGGGCGGCGACGAGTTGCGGTTCGAACTGACCCGGCTGGACGGCGCCCGTACCCGCCTCACCCTCACCGACTTCCTGGAGAGCCCGGACGCGGCGGCGCGCAACGCGGCCGGCTGGGACCTGTGCCTGGCCGCCCTCGACGCCCGCGCGGCGAGCGAGACCGCGGACTCGGTCGCGGTCTCGGGCGAAGCAGCAGGTGAAGCGGCCGGCGCGGCGGCGAACCGACGATCCGACGAGCGGCCCGCGCAGCAGCGGCCCAGCGGCCCGCCGCCCGCCTGGCAGCGGCGCTACGACGCCTACGTCGCGGCGGGCATGCCCAACGGCGCCCCGTTCCCCGGCAGTTCCTGACCCGCCGCTGGAACGAACGTCGCCGGGTGGCAGTAGGGCAGCGGGTCGATCGCCCGGTCGGTGCAGAACCGCGCGATCAGGTCGCCGAGTTCGTCGCTGCGCTCCACCGGCAGGAGGTGGTCGGCCTCCTTGACGGTGGTGAACCAGGCACCCTCCAGGCAACGCGCGGCGGCCAGGCCCATGGCGGGCGGCGTCAGCGTGTCGTGCTCACCCGTCAGCACGAGCGCGGGCACGCGGGGCGCCGGCCGCGGCACGTACCAGTCGTGGGACATCAGACGGTGGTTGTGCTCCACGTCCATCCGCACCTCCTCGGCGCTGCGCCCGACGAACTGCCGGTACAGCAGCCGGGACACGGCGGCGTACCGCCGTACGGTCCCGGTGCCGGGCGGGGACATGAAGCGGTCCACCAGCTCTCGGGCGATGTCGTCGCTGCGGCCCTCGGCGAGCATCTCCATCCAGCGCGGCACGCAGTCGGTGTAGTCCTTCGGCAGGTCCCTGGTCATGCCGACCAGCATCAGCCGCCGTACCCGATCGGGGTGGCGCTGGGCGAAGCGCAGCCCGATCGCGCCGCCGAAGCAGGCGCCCAGCAGGTTCGCCCGGGAGACGCCGAGGTCGTCGAGGGTCCCGAGCACCGCGTCGGCGAGGAAGTCGATGCCGTGCCGGGCGGGCAGGAAGGCGGCGCCGCCGTATCCGGGCAGGTCGACGGTGATCACATGGCCCAGCGGGAGCAGCGAGCGCTCGAACCGGGTCCAGGACAGCCGGTCCTGGGAGGAGCCGCCGAGGATCAGGAACGGTTCGGTGCTCGGATGCTCGCACCAGGCGACCCGCGAGACGAAACGGAAGCCGCCGGCGCTGAGTTCGCGTTCCTCGACCCCGCGGTGGCCGACGCGGCCGGGTGCTTCGCGGTCGGACGGTTCACGGTCGGGCAGTTCACGGTCAGGTCGCTCCGGTTCCGGCCGCCCGAACCCCGGTTGCCCGGGACCCGTTTGGCCGGGCAGCGCGGCCCGCGTCGTAGCGATTGTCATACCGGGACACTCCTGGTTTTTCGGGCAGGGCGAACTGCATCCCTATCACGGTCGAGCCCCCTCGGCGGCACCCCCGGGCGGGCGCCGACGACGTACGCCAGTGCCAGCCGTACGCGGTCGGCATCGACCTCCTCGGCGCGCCGGTCCAAGCCGAACCCCGTATCCCGAGGGCGCGCGAGAACGCCCCCGTGCGACCCGACCGGTGGGACGGGACGCACGGGGGCGCGGTGCACGTCGTGCCCGTCCGACGTGCCGGGCGAGCGAACGGCGCTAAACGGGTACGGGTACGGGTACGGGTGTGCGGCTCAGCTCGGCACCGTCCAGTTCTGAGCCGCCGAGCCGTTGCAGCCGTACAACTGGAGCTGGGTGCCGTTGTCCGTGGACGAGTTCGGGTCGTCGAGGCACAGCCCGGACTCCGGGTTGACCAGCGATCCGTTCGAGCCCGCGGTCCACTGCTGGGCACCGCTGCCGTTGCAGGTCCACAGCTGGATCAGCGTGCCGTTGGTGGTCCCGCTGTGGTCGGCGTCCAGGCACTTGCCGAGGGTCCGGAGCGTGCCGTCGGCGGCGACTATCCAGTCCTGCGCGTAGGTGCCGTCGCACCCCCAGATCTGGACGTGGGTGCCGTCGGCGGTACCGGAAGTCGCGTCGTCCACGCACAGGTCCGACCCCACCCCGGCGGCGATCGGGCCGATCTTCGGCGAGGCCGGCGCCGTGGTGTCACCGGCGTACGACGGCGGGGCCGCGGACGCCGCCGTCGCCCAGGAGGTGTTGGCGGTGGTGCCGAGGGTGTAGTCGAGCGTGCCGCCCGCGGTGATCGCCGTGGTGGGGGCGTAGGCGTTGTTCCAGGCCGCGCCGTTCCACGTCGCCGACTGCACGTAAGGGGCGTTGTCGGCGGCGCCGTCACCGTTGATCGTGAGCGTGTTGCCGGACGGCAGCGTGACCACGGCCTGGGTGAACAGCGGTGAGCCGAGGGCCAGATCGGACGTGCCCGGGGTCTCGGGATACATGCCGAGCGCGGCCCAGACGTACCAGGCGCTCATCGCACCCAGGTCATCGTTGCCGTCGGCCAGCCCGCCGGGGGTGTTCGCCCAGATCTGGTCCTGGATCGCCCGCACTGTGCCCTGCGTCTTGTAGGGCGCGCCGGTGTAGTCGTACTCCCACGGCAGTTCGATGCTGGGCTCGTTGCCGACCCAGGCGTAGCCGTCGTCACCGGTGAAGCTGCGCAGCGTGGTGTCCAGGTAGGCGTTCATGGCCGCGTTGCCGCCCTTGGCCTTCGCCAGGCCGCCGATGTCGAACGGCACCATCCCGGTGTAGATCCAGGAGTCGGCCTCGACCATGTCGGTGCCGCTGGTGGGGTCGAAGCCGCCGGTCCAGGAGCCGTCCGCGTTGCGCGGCTCGACGAAGCCGGACGCCGGGTTGAGCACGTTGCGCCAGTCCTGCGCGCGGTTGGCGTACGTCTTCTGGTTGCCGGTGTCGCCGAGCGCACCGGCGAACGCCGAGAGCGCGAAGTCGGCGGTGTTGTACTCCAGCGTCGTGGCCACCGGGCCGTAGGAGTTGCAGCAGCCGTAGCTGCCGTCGTGCGGCATGTATCCGGGCGAGTCCAGGTAGTTCAGGCCCGGCCGGTCGTTGTTGGTCTTGCTCGCCTGGGCGACCATGTCGGCCAGCGCGGTGGCGGTGTCGAACTTCGTGGCGCCGAAGGCGTGGTAGTCCGCGAGGATGGCGTCCGCGGGGTCCCCGACCATGACGTACGACTCGCCGTTGTCCTCGGACCACTTGGGGAAGATCCCGGTCTGCGCGTAGTCGTCGACCATCGACTGCGCGGTGTCCGAAGCGGCCTGCGGGTCGACCAGCGCTTCGAGTTGGGCCTGGGAACGGTAGATGTCCCAGCCCGAGTAGTTCGCGTACGCCGCGCTGTGGCCGGAGTCCACGGTGTGCGTCTTGCCGTCGAAGCCGTAGTACTGGCCGTTGGTGTCACTGATCACGTTCGGGTGCAGCAGCGAGTGGTAGAGCGCGGTGTAGAAGCTCTGCTGCTGCGCGGAGGTCCCGCCCGCGATCTGCACCTTGCCGAGCGCGCTGTTCCAGGAGTCCTGCGCGGCGGTACGGGTCGCGTCGAAGTCCCAGCCGCTGTTCTCCGCCGTGCGGTTGGCGACCGCGTTGGCGACCGACACGTACGACACGCCCACCTTGGCCTGCACGACCGGGTTGGACGTGGTGTTGAACGTGACGTAGCCGTTCGACGCGGCGGCGTCCGGCGACTTCGACGTCGCGGCCTTCGGCGCCTTGCCGTGCAGCACCGGCTTGTTGGGCTTCTCGGCGGCGTTCTTGGAGGCCTTGCCCGACGTCGCGGGGGCGGTCGACGACGGCTTCGCGGCCGAACTGCCCTGCGACGCGAACGGCTGGTCGAAGACCATGTCGAAGTACACGGTGTACGTGTTGCCCGCGCCGCAGAAGTGCCCGCTGGTGACCTGACCGCTCACCTCGGTGTCCGAGACCTTGGTGAACTGCGTCGAAGTGTCGCCGTTCTGGCTGCCGTTCAGCTTGAAGACCAGGTTGGACTGGGTGCTGGACGGGAACGTGAAGCGCGCCATCCCGCTGCGCGTCGTAGCGGTCAGCTCGGTGGTCACCTGATTGTTGAGCGTGACCTTGTACGACCCAGCGGACGCCGACTCGTTGGAGTGCGAGAACGCGTCCGTCGCGCCCGTGTCCACCGCACCCACCGTGGGCAGCACCGGTATGTCACCGGCCGCACCGCAACCGGGCCCGGCGATATGGGTGAGGCTGAAACCGGTGATCGTCGAGTCGTTGTACTCGTAACCGCCACCGGACGGACGCGACGGCGTGTCCGGGCTCCACTGCACCATGCCGAACGGCACGTCGGCGCCCGGGAAGTCGTCGGCCTGGTTCGAAGTCCCGATGAACGGGTTGACCAGGGTGGCCGGCGACGTGACGAGCGCGGCCTTCCCGGCCGCCGACGCGGGAGTACACATCCCGGCCACGGCCAGCGCCGCAGCCGCGAGCACGCCGATCACGGCCGCTCCGGGTGGTCTCGACAGTCGTGTCATCGCGGGTACTTCTCCTCTGCTCGTGAGTTCGACATCGTTGTCTGGCTCCACAGGAGCGCGACTCCGGAGTGATGAGCGAGATCCGACAACGTTGTCAGGCCATACGGAGATGGAACGCGTACTGATGCGAGTGCGTACATGGGGGGACTCCGGGGCTCAGGGGCGCCCAAGGACGCCGACGAGAGGAGAGCGCTCTCGGCGAAGTTAGCCACGCGGCAGGAACACGTCAATGACCCGTGCAAGCGGTCGGACCAATGAGGGGGTGGGGCTTCGCGGCGGGATTCGCGACGGAGTGGGGGCGCCGGGGGCGCGGGCGGGGATGGTGCGGCCTGGGGAGTGTCGGCGCAGAGTGCGGCAACGTCAGTGGTTGGTGCGGCGCTTGGGAGTGTTGGGGCGGGTTGTTCGGGGCCAGGGGCACGTCATCCGATGTCTGCGGCGGGGGGCGCGGGCGGCGGGGAGGTTCTCGCGGACGTCACGGGCGACATCGGCGATCGGGACGCCGTACTCGACGATCACATCCAGGTCCACCGCTGCCTGCCGCTCGCCGACCTCGACCTTCACTCCCCGCCCCACATTGGGACGGGAGCCGGGCACACGGTCGCGGACAGCACCAATCGTGCGGGACAGGCCACCACCCATGTCGTAGACGCCGGGGATCTCGCGTGCAGCCATGCCCGCGATCTTGACGACCACGACATCGGCGATGGCCGTCTTTCCCCTGTTCGCAGCCGGCTCGCTCGCGCCGGCGCTGCCACCGCTGACCGTCGTGGAGCCCTGACCGGGCTTCACGCCACTCTCCACCATCGTGCGTACGGGCGACTCAACCTGCTGTGCAACCATCGCTGCCTCCTTGATCGTGCGTTGTCGTGACGTGCGGTTAATGAGTTGGACCCGGCCGGCGGCGATTCGTCACGCATCCGCGGCGAAGATTTTTTCCGAACTGATCAGCCCGCACGGCGTGACATCCGGAGATCTCGCGTGTCGAAAACAATGAGCGAACGAAAGGAGCCGCCGCGTGTCGGGGTACCGCAAAATCACCAGGCCGGGCAGCGCAAACACCGGCAGCACAGCGCCGCCCGGCGCCTCGGAAGCCGTCGCCGCGCCCGCGGCCACGGTAGAACTGCCGCCGGCGGAAGCACCGGCTGATCTGCCTTTGTCCGAGCCACCGTTGTCCGACCCGCCGGTCGACGAATTGCTGACCGACGAATTGCTGGCCGTACGCGCCGGAGAAGGGGACGAGGACGCCTTCGCCACACTCGTACAGCGTCATGCCGGACCGCTGCTGCAACTCGCCGAGCGGCTGCTGGGCAACCGCGTGGAGGCCGAGGACGCCGTTCAGGACGGCTTCGTCAGCGCCTGGCGCAGACTGCCGGAGTTCCGCGGCGAGGCACGGTTTAAGACCTGGATATACCGTATCGTCACCAACCGCTGTCTGAACGTCCTGCGCTCGCGCCGCCCGCTCGTCCCGCTCGACGGCACCCCCGAGCTCCCGGCGCCGGACCACCAGACCTCACCCGAGCGCGTGACCGAATCCCGAGCGGCCACGCGCGCCCTGGCCGAGGCGATGTCTCTGCTCTCGCCGCAGCAGCGAGCCTGCTGGGTGCTCAGAGAGTTGAACGGACAGACGTACGAGGAGATCGCCGAACTGGTCGGAATCAGCCCTCAGGCGGTTCGCGGCCGCATCTTCCGTGCACGACGCGGCCTGACGGAGGCGATGGGCGCATGGCGATGACCAGCAACCCGGGCGGAGCCGGCCGCCTGCCCGGCCAGACACCGGAGCCACTCCCCGACGACGAGCAACTGCTCTGCGGCCGCATGCTCTCCGAGGTGTGGGAGTCCACCGACAGCGGTGAGAGCGACTCGCACACCCTCCACTGCCCTTATTGCTCGGCCGCGTTGGCCGACCTCGATCTGCTCGGCGGCGCGATCAGGGAGTTGCGCTCCCGCACGCCTCCACCGATGGACACCGCCTCCCTCGCCGAACGCGTCATGGACGTGGTCCGCTCGGAGCTGCGGCCCGGTCGCACACTGCCTCTCGGCGAACCGGAGGAGGACGCGTGGATCACCGAGGCCACGGCGGCCAGGGTTCTCCGCGCAGCAGCCGAGTCGCTGCCGGGAGTACGGGCCGGGTCATGCCGTATCGCGCCCGTGGCGATGGACGAACTGAACGATCCTCTCCTACCGGCTCGCCCCGGGCTGCCCGGCCGGGAGCCGGTCCGGGTGCGCTTGGAGGTGACGTTCCCGTTCGCCCCCGACCTCAATGAACTCGCCGACCAGGTACGCCAGGAGGTCTTCGCAGCCGCCGACCGCCAACTGGGCATGCGCGTGGCGGCGGTCGACGTACGCCTCACCGATCTCCTTGATGAGGCGGCCAGCGAAGGACGGACCCGATGACCCAACCCGCCGCCCGCGAGGTGCTCACCGCCCAGGTCGCCACCGCCGTCCGCGAAGTGCCCGGCATCGCATTCCTCAAGCCCAGTCTCAGCGGACTGCTGAGAGCGTCCATACGCTCCACGACGCAGGGAGCATCGCGCCAATCCACCGAGGGTGTCCGCCTCACCTCCGGTGAGGGCCGGCCGTCGTGGACGGTGAGCGTCCACGTCGTCGCCCGGCGCGGCCATCGCGCGCTCGACGTCGCCCGCGCGATACGGGAAGCGGCCACGGCCGCGCTCGCCGTCACCTCGGTGAATGGCCAGTCACCGCCGCCGGTCACGGTCAGCGGCACCATCAGCGGGATCGTCTGACCCGGTCCCACTCCCGCTCCCGGTCCCGGCCACGCCCGGCCATGCCCGCCCGCACCCGCACCCGCACCCGCACCCGCACCCGGACAGGCCAGCACGGAGCCAGGACAGGACGGCCCAGGTCCAGCAGAGGCGCGGCCAAGAGAGGGTCCGGCGACGGGCTCAGCCCAGCAGCAGCGATGTGGGCTGAGCCGAGAGCGCCTGGTCCAGTACCAGGGACGCCGCTCCCACGGCGGCCACGTTCTCGCCGAGGGTGGTGGTGACGACCGCCGTCGGGTGGGTCGCCTTGACGAAGGGCGAGCGCGCAACCATCGGTTCTATGACAGGAAGGAGATGATCGGCGAGCACCTGCCAGGTCGTACCACCGAAGACGATGGTGTCGACGTCCAGCAGGGTCGCGGCAGCGCAGACACCACGGCCGATACGGACAGCCAGTTGATCGATGATGGCCTTCGCCGCCTCGTCGCCCTCGGCGGTGAGTGAGGCCAGCCGTTCCACACCGCGCGGGGCGTCGGCCGGGTCCAGCACGGTGAACTCCGCACCGAGCACGCCGAGCGAGATGGCCTCGTCGACGAGGGTCCGGATCGAGCAGCCCGCGCCGAGGCCGCCGACCTCGCCCGCGTTGCCGGAGACACCGCGCAGCACGGTGTCCTGCACCACCAGTCCCATGCCCGAGCCAGTACCGAAGTAGAAGAAGAGGAGGTTGCGACTCGCGGTGGCCGCACCGGCCCAGCGTTCGGCGACGACCGCGGCGGTGACGTCCTTGTCGAGGAGTACCGGGTAGCCGGTGGCCTCACTGAGCCGGTCGCGGAGGGGGAAACTGCCCCACCCGTGCAGTTCAGGAGGGTCGAGTACCTGGCCGGCCACGGTGTCGACGGGACCGGGTGCGGCAACGCCGAGGCCCAGTATCCGTTCGGCGTCGACGCCGGACTCGTCGACCAGGGCGGCCACCGAGGCCGCCATACCCGAGACGATCTGGTCGGAGCCGCCACCTCTCGGCGTCCGCTCGCTGTACTGCGCCACCACCGCGCCCAGCAGATCGACCAGGACATAGGTGATGACCGCCGGGTCGAGGTGCACCCCCACAGCGTGCCGGGCCGTGGGGACGACCTCCAGGAGGGTGCGCGGCTTGCCGGGACCCGTGCTCCGCTTCCCGGACTCCCGCGCCACGCCCTGGTCGAGCAGTCGGCGGGTGATGTTCGAGACGGTTTGGGCGGACAGGCCGGTGGCCTGGGCGAGTTCGACCCGGCTCAGCCCGGACGGGTGTCGGCGGATGGCATCGAGGACGACGGACTCGTTGTAGTCGCCCATCCGCGGCAGGTTGGTGCCGCGGCGGATCGGCGGTCTGTCGTTGCCGGCGCTGTCGATGGTCGTCAACCGTGCCTCTCCCAGCCTCGGATGGCGGACGCGGCACCAGGCCACCGCCCCTTCGACGGCGTTGATGGGTGGCATGGTACGCCACCGGATTCTCCGTCCGGACCGGTCCGCCGAGCCGCCGGTCGGGGGTCGCTTCCCGTGCCGGCGGCCGACATCGTTCGCTCCGTTCGCTGGGTGTGGTCGCGGTCAGGCGCGGGGCAGGCGCAGGGTCACCATCTGGAAGGGCCGCAGGGTGAGGACCGCCCCGCCGTCCGCCGTTTCGAGGCCCGCGGTGTCGGTGAGGGGCCGCTCCAACAGGTCGGTCAGCACGGCACGGTCGGCGGCGAAGCCGTCGGCGCGGAGCGTGGCGCGGGCACGGCCGCCGTTCGCCTCGTAGAGGCGGACGACGAGGTCGCCGCTGCGGTCGTCGGCGAGCTTCACCGCGCTCACCACGATCGCGTCGTCGTCCACGGTCACGAGGGGGGCCACGGCGTTCGCGCCGGAGGTGCGGCGCTCGGGAAGGTTGGCCCGGTAGCCCTCACGGACGGCGTCGGCGATGGTGGCGCCCGGCACCAGCGCGTGCCGGAAGCGGTGGATGCCCTGGTCGGTCTCCGGGTCGGGGAAGCGCGGGGCCCGCAGCAGCGAGGCGCGCACCGTGGTCGTCGTACCGGCGTCGGCTCCGGCGCGCACCGCACGGGTGACGTCGTGGCCGTATGTCGCGTCGTTGACGAGCGCGACGCCCCAGCCCGGCTCGTCGAGGTGCACGAACCGGTGGTTGCACGCCTCGAACTTGGCCCACTCCCAGCTCGTGTTCTGGTGGGTGGGCCGGTAGACATGGCCGAACTGGGTCTCGGACGCGTACCGGTCGGCGCGTACGTCCAGCGGGAAGGCGAGCTTGAGGAACCGCTCGGTCTCGTGCCAGTCCACCTCGGTGTCGATGTCGATTCGCTTGGCGTCCGCCGGAAGCGACAGCAGCTGGACGACCCGGGAGTCGCCGAAGGCACGTTCGACGCGGACCGAGGCACCGTCGACACGGAGGTCCGCGACATCCGTGAGGTCGGCGCCGACATTCCGGTAGAAGGCGTCGACGTCCCACGCGTCCCACTGGTTGGGCAGGTCGGGGTGGAGCTGGAGCAGGTTGCCCGCCTGCCCGGGGGCGATGGACTCGCGTCCGGCCGCAATGTCGTAGGCCGACACCACCAGTCCGCGCGCGTCGATCTCGACCCGCAGCAGTCCGTTGTCCAGGATGTAGCCGCCGCCCTCGCGCACGGCCGGGGTCACCGTCTCCGGCGAGCCGGCGACACCCGCGCCACCGGCCGGAACGCCTCCGCGCCCGTGCGGAGCCGAGTTGAAGACCACGTCGCCGACGCCGGCCCGCTCCCCCGAGCTCCCCGCGCCATCTTCGGTCCCGGCGAGCGCGCGCTGCGCCTCGCCGATGATCCCTTCGAGCTCCTCGGCCACGCGCGCATAGGTCCGCCGCGCCTCACTGTGCACCCAGGCGATCGACGAGCCGGGCAGGATGTCGTGGAACTGGTGCAGCAGCACCGTCTTCCAGATCCGGTCCAGCGCCTCGTAGGGGTACGGAGCCCCGGTGCGTACGGCCGCGGTGGTGGCCCACAACTCGGCCTCGTACAGCAGGTGCTCGCTGCGCCGGTTGCCGCGCTTGGTCTGCGCCTGGCTGGTCAGCGTGGCGCGGTGCAGTTCCAGGTAGAGCTCGCCGACCCACACCGGCGGGTCGGGGTACTCCGCCTCGGCCTTGGCGAAGAAGTCCGCGGGCGCCTCCCACTCGACGGTCGCCGACCCTTCGAGGCTGCGCAGCCGAGCGGCCTTGGCGACCATCTCCCGCGTGGTGCCGCCGCCTCCGTCGCCGTATCCGGTCGGGGCGAGGGAGCGGCTGGCGACGCCCTTCTCCTTGAAGTTGCGTGCCGCATGAGCGATCTGACGGCCGGCCATCTCGCAGTTGTAGCTGTCGACGGGCGGGAAGTGGGTGAAGACCCGGGTGCCGTCGATGCCCTCCCACGCGAAGGTGTGGTGCGGGAAGGTGTTGGTGCGGCTCCACGAGATCTTCTGGGTGAGCAGCCACTTGGAGCCGGCGGCCTTGATGATCTGCGGCAGGCCGGCGGCGAAGCCGAAGGTGTCGGGGAGCCACACCTCCTCGTTGTCCACGCCGAACTCTTCGATGAAGAAGCGCTTGCCGTGCACGAACTGGCGGGCCATGGCCTCGGACCCGGGCATGTTGGTGTCGGACTCCACCCACATCCCGCCGGTGGGCACGAACCTGCCGTCCGTGACCGCCTGCTTGACCCGGGCGAACACCTCGGGCCGGTGCTCCTTGATCCACGCGAACTGCTGGGCCTGCGACATCGTGAAGATGAAGTCGGGATCGTCGTCCAGCAGGGCCGTCATGTTGGACGCGGTGCGCGCGACCTTGCGGACCGTCTCCCGCAGCGGCCACAGCCAGGCCGAGTCGATGTGGGCGTGGCCGACCGCGCTGATCCGGTGCGCGGCCGGAACCGCGGGCGCGGCGAGCACTCCCGCCAACTCGTCCCGCGCGGCCTGCGCGGTGGCGTTCACGTGCTGCAGGTCCACGGCGTCCAGCGCGCGGCTGACCGCGCGGAGGATCTCCCAGCGGCGTGCCCCCTCCAGGGGCAGCTCCGCCATCAGCTCGCCGAGCACCTCCAGGTCCAGGACCAGATTCCAGACCGTCTCGTCGAAGACCGCCAGCACCATCTGCCCGAGTACGTACTGCGGCGCGTCGCCGGCGGTCGCGCGGTCGCCGAGCACGGTGGGCTGGAACGGCACCTCGCCGTCGATGTCGGGGTTGGACGCGGCCTCGATGTGCCAGCGGACCGTCTCGCCGCCCGCGACCGGCGAGCCGACGCGTACGGCGGAGTTGCGCGGGTGGAGCCCCTTCACCGGGGTGCCGTCGGGCCGGTAGACGAGGCCCTCGCACTGGAATCCGGGGGTGCGCGGGGTGAATCCGAGGTCGAGCACGGCCTCGACGGTCCGGCCGGCCCACTCGGCGGGCACGGTGCCGCTGACCTTGAACCAGCTCGTCCCCCAGGGCGAACCCCACGGCGTGCCGGCGGAGATGGGCCGCGTCGTCGCCGACAGCCCCTCCGCTACGGGCACGGGCTCGCCGGAGGTGGACCAGATCTCCACGGTCAGCGGCGTCGTCTCCGGGTGGATCGCCGGACGGATGCGCTCCCGCAGGACGCGCTCCAAGCGTGCCTCGACCAGTTTGCGGTCGTCATGCATGAGGACGGTCTCCTGATAGCTGGGCTCGACAGGGCGGGGTGCCGGTCAGAGACCGGTTGCGGCGCCCGGGTCCGGGCGCTCACAGATGGGGTTCGACCTTTGACGTCTACGGGGGAACGGGCAGCGTACGTCCGGCACGTGGTCCACCCTCGGCGACCGGGACATTTTCGTCGTTCCGCATATGACGAACATTCCGGACGGTCGATTCGTGCCCCTTGGGCGACGGGACGAACCCGCCGCGGCTCACCAGGGGATGACGACCGGCCCAGCCGCTGCGGACGACGAGCGCCCGCCGGGTGTCGGTGGTCAACGTGGTTGCACGCTCCCATCGGCGCTGCGCGGCAGGGCGCAGCGGTCGGGTTCTTACGGCGTCGACCACCAGCCGTCCTGGCGCCAGGTCATGGCGATCAGGTCCTCCGCACGGCAGGTGTCGGTGTAGTGCCGTTCGAACCTACGAACCGCCCGCCGAGTTTGTCAATACGTTTTACGAACCCCTCCGTCATTGAACGGGATTCAATGCGGAGCGCCTCGCTCCGGACCCGGGCGAGGTACGGCCAGGCGGCCTCCCGGGCATGCTCTGGTAGACGCCGAAGCCCGGCGCGGGCATCCGGACACCGATGTTCATGGCGCTCGTCGGGCCCTTGCCGGACATGGCGGCCCTCGTCCGCGGAAGTCGGTGAACGTCGCGGAAGTCCCCGGACCGGCGATACGGCCAGCGGTGCCGGCGGTCCGATACGGCCGGCCGGACCGCCGGCGGTACGGCCGAGCGTGGCGCGCTGCGCCGTGGGCGCCCTGCGCGTCGTCGGCGGCGCGCCTCAAAGACTGCGGCGCCGTCAGCGCTACCGGGCGATGTCGAACGTCCGGGCGGCGGAGTCGTAGGAGGAGGTCTTCGCGCCGGGCATCTTCCCACCGGCCGCGAGGCTGATGTCGACCCGCGTCACGTCCTTGCCGAGTCCGGCCGCCGCGGCGACCCGGACGCGGACCCGCGCGCTGGCACCCGCCTTGAGCGACGTGCTCAGCACATGGCCGACCGCGTTGGCGGACCGCGTCACCGCGACCCACCGGTGGCCGTCGTCCTGCTGCATGGTGAAGTCATCGGCCGCATCGGCGCCGGTCGGGTCGCAGCTGACGACGTCGTCCGCGCTGCACGGGGAGATGCTGAGCCCCGCGTCCACCTGCGCGATGTCCCGGGTGGACACGTTGTGGACGGCATACGTCGCCTCGGTCCAGCGCCCGTCGCGGTGCAGCGTGGTGCCTTTCACGTCGAGCGCGGCGACGGTGAGGGCCGCGAGCGGCGCCTTCACGCTGTCGCTCGCCAGGGTGCGGCCGGCCGAGCTGAGCGTCGCGTGCACGGCCACGGCGTCGTCCGCGCCGGACGGCCCGTACTGCGGGTTGAGGTAGAGGCGCCAGATGTCCTCGTCCTTGATGGGTACGGTGTAGCTGCCGGTCAGAGTGTCGAGCCCGGCCTCGGGTCCCGCGGATCTGGCGAGCTTCAGGGTGGGCCAGCCGTCCCAGCCGGTGGACCCCACCGGCTCGTACCGGGTCTTCAGCGACTTGCCGGCCGGAACGTCGAACCGCAGCGCGACCTTCACCTTCGGGGGGTGCGCTCCGTTGGTGTGCATCGAAAGGGCCAGCAGACCGTCGGTGCCCCGCGCGTAGGTGTCGAGCGCTTGCAGCTTGAGGGACACCGGCGGATCGGGGGTCGGCGTCGGATCGTCCTTGCTCCCCCCGCCCCCGCCCCCGCACGCCGCGACCACCGCGGCCACCAGCACGGCGGTGACCGCCACCCGCCAACGCGACAGCCCGACCCGCATCCCGAACCCCCATGGCCTCGCCGATCAAGAAAGAGAGCCCCCTGAGAGGCTTCAACAGCATAGGCAGACTCGGTACTTCGGTACTTCGGTACTTCGGGCCGGAACTTCCGGTGCTCGCAGGCACGAGGCCGGTCGTCGTAGGCGGCGGCAACAGTTGGCGGTCAACGGTCAGCGGTCAGCGCCCAGCAAGGGCGCCGCGGCGGGCAGGCCGGACCGTGGACGTCGCAGCCGGCCCGGCGCGGCCGCGACGTCAGTCCATGTCCACGCCGGCCAGGGCGTCGCCGATCAGGCGGGTGGCGAACTCGGGGTCTTCGGTGAGCTGGTTGATGTGCTCCGCGAGGAGGAAGGCGGTGGCTTCCAGCGGGGTCATCTCGTTCTCGGTCCAGTAGCCGTACTGCTTGCGCCACAGGCCGGGGCCCAGGCCGGTGGCCGCGGCGATCACCAGGCCGGCCATGGTGGGGATCGTCTCCGGGCGGACGCTCTTGGGCATCTTGCGCATCGTGCCCACGAGGTCGGGCACCACGTGTTCGATGACGTCCTTGCCGTGGTCGTCGTAGGCCGCCTGCAGCCACCGCATGAACATGTAGACGAGCGTGCAGGCGCCGTCCAGCACGGCATCGGCTTCCTTGGGGCTCATCGACGCGGTGAACTGGTCGATCAGGAGCTGCTGTTCAGGGTCGACCCCGATCCTGTTGCCATGAACGGCCTTGAGTCGGGAGTCGATCATCATGAGGGCCGTACCCACATCGCCCACGGGGGCGAACTCGGGGCTGCAAGGCGATGACACCAGTTTTCTCCTCAACTCATGTGGAACAGAGGGGTGTTCCCCGACGGCAGCTCCCTCGCAAACCGGCCGGCGGGCGGTTACGGGAAAACGGTAGGTCGACAACTCCCCCCCGAACGGCCCAGATCCGTTGCCGCGTCATACAGGCAGATACAGGGACGCCCAGTGCGAGGACCGAACAAAGCGCTCATTCGACGGGCCCGGCCTTTTCCCAGCCCGACCGGCCCCACCCTCGACCCCGACAGCAGCCCGACCGATCACATTGCCCCTACCGCCCGGCCCGGGCCGGACACCCACCGGCACCGCAGGCACCACCGCACCGCCGTCCCACCGCAGCGGGCAGCGGGCAGCGGGCAGCGGGCAGCGGGCAGCCCATGCTGCGCTCACTCGGTCCCGGTCTCGGTCTCGACGGTCCGCATACGATCCCCACGCGGTCGACCCGTCCAGCGAAGCGGCCCGCGGCCCGCGGCCGCCTCGTCACCGCCGGCCATCGGCACCCCTCGCGGCGGCGGCCCGCCGCCGGGAAAGCCGCAAAAGGGACAAATCTGGAGCCCCCTGTCGGGTTCGAACCGACGACCTACGCTTTACAAGAGCGTCGCTCTGGCCAACTGAGCTAAGGAGGCGCGGGGGCCAGTGTACCGGGCCAGGGGTGTGGGGGTGTGGCGAAAATCTTGCCCCTGGGGCTGGTGACAAGACGGAAATCGGCAGGTAGCGTCACGGTGAGCCCGCTGGTGAGGCGGGCTGTTCGATTTCGCGGAACACCTCCGGAGCTACTCCGGAAGCTTCCTTTACTCGGATCGTCCGGCACGTTCCTGCCGGTGAAGGGACTGTGAACAGTCATGGCAACTGTCACGTTCGACAAGGCGACCCGGATCTACCCGGGCGGCGACAAGCCCGCGGTGGACGGGCTCGAGATCGAGGTCGGGGACGGCGAGTTCCTGGTGCTGGTCGGCCCGTCCGGCTGCGGCAAGTCGACCTCGCTCCGCATGCTCGCGGGGCTGGAGGACGTCAACGCCGGCGCCATCCGCATCGGTGAGCGCGACGTCACGCACCTGCCGCCGAAGGACCGGGACATCGCGATGGTGTTCCAGAACTACGCGCTGTACCCGCACATGACCGTCGCGGACAACATGGGCTTCGCCCTGAAGATCGCGGGCATCAACAAGGCCGACATCCGCAAGCGGGTGGAAGAGGCCGCGAAGATCCTCGACCTCACCGAGTACCTCGCGCGCAAGCCGAAGGCGCTCTCCGGTGGTCAGCGGCAGCGTGTCGCGATGGGCCGCGCGATCGTGCGTGAGCCGCAGGTCTTCCTCATGGACGAGCCGCTGTCGAACCTCGACGCGAAGCTGCGTGTGCAGACCCGTACCCAGATCGCCAGCCTCCAGCGCCGGCTGGGCGTCACCACCGTCTACGTCACCCACGACCAGGTCGAGGCCATGACGATGGGCGACCGCGTGGCGGTGCTCAAGGACGGTCTGCTGCAGCAGGTCGACAGCCCCCGCAACATGTACGACCGCCCGGCCAACCTCTTCGTCGCGGGCTTCATCGGCTCCCCGGCGATGAACCTGGTCGAGGTGCCGATCACCGACGGTGGCGTGAAGTTCGGCAACACCGTGGTGAACGTGGCGCGCGACGCGGTGAAGGCCGCGGCCGACAAGGGTGACAAGACGGTCACCGTCGGCGTCCGCCCCGAGCACTTCGACATCACCTCCGGCGCCGGCGGCCTGTCGAAGGAGGGCCCGGAGGGCCTGGCCGTGACCGTCAACGTCGTCGAGGAACTCGGCGCCGACGGTTACGTGTACGGCTCCGCCGAGGTCGGCGGCGAGCACAAGGACCTGGTGCTCCGCGTCGGCGGCCGCGAGATCCCGGAGAAGGGCGCCGTGCTGCACGTCGTGCCGCGCCCGGGTGAGAGCCACGTGTTCGCCACCTCCACCGGCGAGCGCCTCAGCGACTGAACGACCGAGCGCCTCAGCGACTGACACCAGCGCTGACACGAGCGACACGGCGGCGGGCCGGTACGTCCAGGACGGACGTACCGGCCCGCCGCCGTATGCGCGTGCCCGCTCCACTCGGCACCGTTCACCCGGCCCGCCCCACCACCCGACATAAATCCGCAAATCCGGCCTTTCGGGTGGGTTCGTCAACACGGTGACTGCGCCTGCCCTGTTTCACCTCCCTCGTCAGAGTGACTAAATGTCGCCAAATCATCACCAGTCGCTACGATCCGATGCGTGAACCAGGTAGCTCGCCGTCTCGGCAAGACATTCGCGCTCGTTCTTCCGGTCGTCCTCGTGCTGTCGGGGACGCTCGCCGTCACCCGCGTGCCGTGGGCCGGTTCGTCCTCGGACGGGCAGGTGCTGACCGCGGCGTCGTCGAAGAAGCAAGCGGCCCTCGCGCCCCAGGAGGCGCTGCGCCAGAAGCTGCTGGCCGAACTCCAGGAGAAGGACCCGGGCGCTGCCCTGACCGACCTCCAGGTGGCCATGGCCAAGCAGCCCAGCCTGGCCCGCTACTGCGTCGACATCGCCCGCTCGCTGGGCCGCGCGGCCGTCGCCAAGTACGACGGTGCCGCCCACCGCGCCCAGGCGTGGTCGCGGCCGGTCTGCGACACCTCGTTCGCGACGGGCGTGGCGTCCGTCGGCTGAACGGTCCCCCGCCCTGACGGCACGCGGACAGGCGTACGGCCCGCACCACACGGGCCGTACGCCCCTCGTCGCATAGGGTGCGCTCCATGAAGCGCGCCGACCAACGACCCCGTACCACCGCCTCATCCACCGCCGCCCGGGACACCGGTGGCGGAGCTTCCACCCCGGTCACCCAGGCGGTACTGCTCGCCGGCGGCCAGGGGTCACGGCTGCGGCCGTACACCGACGACCGGCCCAAGCCGATGGTGGAGATCCCCGGCACCGGGACGCCGATCATCGGCCATCAACTGGCCTGGCTGGCCGCGGAAGGCGTCACGGACGCCGTGATCTCCTGCGGCCACCTCGCCGAGGTGCTGCAGGAGTGGCTGGACGGGACCCCACTCCCGCTCAACGTCACCACCGTCATCGAACGCGAGCCGCTGGGCCGCGGCGGCGGGTTGAAGTACGCGGCCGCCTCGCTGCCCCGCCCCGACGAGCCCTGGTACGCCACCAACGGCGACATCTGGACCCGCTTCCCGCTGCACGAGATGGCCGAGTTCCACGAGGAGCGCGGCGCCGTCGCGACACTCGCGCTGGCCCGCCCCCGTATCCCCTGGGGCGCCGTGGAGACCAACGAGTTCGGGCAGGTGCTGGACTTCATCGAGGCACCCCCGTCGCCTTACCTGATCAACGCCGGCGTGTACGTCTTCGCGCCCGAGTTCACCGCGATGCTGCCCGACCTCGGGGACCACGAGCGGACGACCTTCCCCCGGCTCGCCCGCGAACGCCGGCTCGCCGGGTTCCCGATCCCCCACGGCGCGTACTGGCGGGCCATCGACACCGCCAAGGACCTCAACGAGGCCGCCAAGGAGCTGGGTTCGCACCAGGGGTGATGTCCTGGCGCCGTGCCACGGGATCGCCCCAGGGGCCCTTCCCAGAGCCGCGTCAGGACCGCGTCAGGGCCCTCCCACGGCCATCCCGGAGCCCCGCGCCCCGGGAGCCGCCCTCAGGGCCCGTTCCGCGGCCCCGGCCCAGGCCGTCTCTCCCCCCTCGCGGCAGGCAGAACGAACGCGCAGGGGCGCCCCCTTCCAAAGGGGGCGCCCCTGCGCGGTGTCCAGACGGTCAGGCCATGTTCTGCGGAGCTTCCGAGTGGCCCACGGGCCCCGCCGAGAGACCCAGCAGCGGCCCGCTGCCGAGCAGCCCGCCGATCGCGCCCTGCGAGGGCTTCGCCGGCGGTGCGGGCGGCGGCGGAGCCTGCGTCTCGGCGGGCGGCGGCGCGTGCGTCACCGGGGAACTGCCGGAGGAGCCCCCGGACGAGCCGCCGGACCCGGACCCGGTGCCGGTGCCGGACCCCGTGGAGCCGCCTCCCGTACCGATGGTGGTGTGGGTGCTCTGCGGCGTGGTGCTGCCGGCCGACGAGTGCGTGTGGCTCGGCTCCGCGCCGGGCTGCGCCCCCTCGCCGCCGCCCTTCCCGTGCTTGCCGGCGCCGGACGACCGCGTCGGGTCGGCCGAGGCACCGGTCGAACCCCCGTCGCTGTCACCGCCGGAGACCTCGGGCAGCGGCGAACCGGGCAGATTGTTCACGGGAGTCGACGCGGGGCCGGAGTGGCCGTGCTCCGTGCTGCTGGCGCGGACGGCCGCGCCCAGCACCGAACCGACCAGCAGCGTCAGGCCGATGGTGACCGAGGCGAGCACGGTGCCCCTGCGCAGCACGCGGCGGCGCAGGTCCCACAGGGTGACGCGGGGGCCGAGCCGGCGCCAGGCGTCGCTCGCGAGGTGGCCGTCGATCGAGTAGACCGGGGCGCCGGCGATCACCAGCGGGCTCCAGGCGGCCAGGTAGATGAAGTCGGGCGCGTCGTAGACCGGGACGGTCCGCCAACTCACCGTGACCAGCAGGGCGATCGACACGGCGGCACCGAACGCCGCGGCGATCCGCTGCCAGAGGCCGAAGACGGTGAGCACGCCCACCACGACCTGCAGGAAGGCGATGGACAGGCCCGCGCCCACCGGGTGGTTGAGCGCGGCGTCGCGCAGCGGCTCGGCGGCGCCCCAAGGGTGCAGCGAGGAGAGCCACTTGACCATCGAGCCGCGGTGGCCGCCGTCGAAGTAGACCCGGTCGCACAGCTTGCCCATGCCCGCGTAGATCGACACGAAGCCGAGGAAGACCCGCAGCGGCAGCAGCACGATGCCGAGGTTCATCCGCCGGTGCGGGTAGTACGCGTGCCTGACCGCGTCGCTGCGGCGCCCGCGCGCGCGGCCGCGGTCGTCGCCGTCGGGCCCGTCGCGGTCGTCGTAGCCGTCGTCGTCGTAGCCGCGACCGCTCGTGCCGATCAACGGCTCGTCGAAGGGGGCGCGTTGGCCGATCACCGTGGGAACCGCGGCAGGCAGTACGGACGTGTCGTCGATCCGCGGCAGCACCTGCGTCGCGGCTCCGGCGCTCCTCGGACCGGCCGCGGCGCCGGCCTGCCGGCGCACCGCCTGCGTCAACTCGGGCGAGGTGTGGCCGGACCACACAACGGGCTTGCCGCGACGCGCGGACGGCATCCGTACCGTGTCCGTGACGCCGAGGGCGCGGGTCGAGGCGGCGCCGAGCTGCACCCGGAAACTCGCGTGGTTGACGATGACCTGGGCGGGATCGCTCGGCACCCGTGCCATGGTCATCACGCGCTCATCAAACCCGGGCGCCCCTCCCCCCGTGGAGGTGCGGGGTGTTCTGGTGTCCACACTCATCTAACCGAGTGACGGTCGTTTAGGACACTGCCTGACGGTCCCCCGTCAGACCACCCGCGCCGCGGACCCGTCGGGCCGTCAGACCCTGAGGGAGGAACCGGCCGATCCGTTCCACCCGTCAGCGGATCTCACCGAAATCTCATCTCCCTCCCATGGTGTCACCAAGGCGGCACCAAGAAACCGCCAGCAGGATGCGGTGGACAGCCCAAGTCCCGGTCCAGGAGCGGTGCGATGATCCTGCACGACCCCCGAGTGCGCCGGCTCGCCCGGCGGGTCCGCCTCAAGGCCCGGCGGGTGATCACCGCGCCTCCCCCGGTGCTCGGGCCCGAGGCGACCCGCCTGGTGCCCGACCCGGTGTTCGTCATCTCCTCGATCCGCTCAGGCTCCACGCTGCTGCGGGTGCTGCTCAACAGCCATCCCGACGTCCGCGCCCCGCACGAGATGCACCTGCGCACCCTCACCCTGACCTACTCCGAGCCCTACACCGAGAAGGCGATGGGCCTGCTCGACCTGGACCAGCGGGAGTTGGAGCACCTGCTGTGGGACCGGGTGCTCCACCGCGAGCTGGTGCGCAGCGAGAAGAAGGTCATCGTCGACAAGACGCCGGGCAACGCCGACCAGTGGCAGCGGCTGCACGAGGCCTGGCCCCGGGCCCGGTTCATCTTCCTGCTGCGCCACCCCGCCTCGGTGGTCGCCTCCCAGATGGACTCCCGGCCGGACAAGGGCATCGACTGGACGGTCCGGCACATCCGGCGCTACGTCGAGCAGGTCGACGCCGCCCGCGGCGCGCTCGACGGCCTCACCGTCCGCTACGAGGACCTGACCGCCGACCCCGAGGCGGAGTGCCGCCGGCTGTGTACGTTCCTGGGCGTCGACTGGACGCCGAAGATGGTGCGTTACGGGCGCCAGGACCACGGCCCGTTCCAGGTCGCGATGGGCGACTGGAGCGACAAGATCAAGTCGGGGCGGGTCCAGGCACCGCGCCCGCTGCCGAGCCCGGAGGACGTTCCGGAGCCACTGCGCGCGATCACCCGCAAGTGGGAGTACCCCTGCTAGGAACCGGGTGGGCCGCTCCCGGGCTCGCCCGGCCGGTAAGGGCGCCGCACCTGGGCGGCAGCCCTTACACCCCTGACACCCCGCAGCACCCCGCACCTCGCTGGCACCCCGTACACCCCGTACTCCCCTCGCGGCGTCAGCGTGACGCGCGGCGGCGGGACGCCTCGTACAGCACCACGCCGGCCGCGACACCCGCGTTGAGCGACTCGGCGCCGCCCGGCATCGGAATCCGCACCCGCACGTCGCACGTCTCGCCGACCAGCCGGGACAGCCCCTTGCCCTCGCTGCCGGCGACCACGACCACCGGGCCGTCCAGCAGCTCCAGGTCCTGGAGCTCCAACTCCCCGTCGGCGGCCAGCCCGACCACGGTCAGCCCGGCCTTCTGGTACGCCTCAAGGGTGCGGGTGAGGTTGGTGGCACGGGCCACCGGCACCCGGGCGGCGGTGCCCGCGGAGGTCTTCCAGGCGCCCGCGGTCATACCCGCCGCGCGCCGCTCGGGCACCACCACGCCGTGCCCGCCGAACGCGGCGACCGAGCGCACCACGGCGCCGAGGTTGCGCGGGTCGGTGACGCCGTCGAGCGCCACGATCAGCGGGTCCTCGCCGCGGCCGGCGGCGGCCGCCACCAGGTCCTCGGGGTGGGCGTACTCGTAGGGCGGGATCTGGAGCACCAGCCCCTGGTGGTTCAGCCCCGCGGTGATCCGGTCGAGCTCCGGCCGCGGCGCCTCCAGCAGCGGCACCCCGCGGTCAGTGGCGAGCGTCACGGCCTCGCGCACCCGGTCGTCGTTCTCGATGTACTGCTGGACGTAGACGGCCGTCGCGGGGATGTCGGCGCGCAGCGCCTCGACCACCGGGTTGCGCCCGACCACCATCTCCGAGGTCGACTTGGCACCGCGGCCCGACGGCCGGCGGGACTGCGACGACACGGTCCTGCGGGCCTGCGCGTTGGCGACCCGGTTCTTCTTGTGCCCCTTGCGCACCTCGGCCGGCGGCGTGGGGCCCTTGCCCTCGAGGGCCTTGCGGCGCTGCCCGCCACTGCCGACCGTGGCGCCCTTCTTGTTGGACGTACGGCGGTTCCTGCGCTGGCTGTTCCCGGCCATGGGACACTCTCACTTCTTCGGTCGAACGCTGCAAAGCTCCACGGGTCCCGCGAGCCGGTGAACACCGGAGGCCGACCCCGGAGGCCAACCCCTGGAAGACCGGCCCCTGCGGGCCGGTCGCCGAGGTCAGCCCCTGAGCGTCCAGCGCGAGCCGGTCGGGGTGTCCTCGATCTCCAGACCCGCCTGGACGAGCTGGTCGCGGATGGCGTCGGCGGTGCCGTAGTCCTTGCGGGACCGCGCGGACTGCCGCTGCTCCAGGACCAGCTGCACCAGGGAGTCGACGACGCCGTGCAGGTCGTCGCCGCCCTCGGAGCCGCTCCAGTGCGGGTCGAGAGGGTCGAGACCCAGTACTCCGAGCATCGCACGGACCTCGGCCAGACGCGCGACCGCCGTCTCCTTGTCGTCGGCGGTGAGCGCGCTGTTGCCCTGCCGGACCGTGGTGTGCACCACGGCCAGCGCCTGCGGGACGCCCATGTCGTCGTCCATCGCCTCGGCGAAGGCCGGCGGGACCTCGGCGGCCGGCTCGACCACACCCGCCTTCTCCACCACGCGCTGCGCGAAGCCCTCGATCCGGGCGAACGCCGACTCGGCCTCGCGCAGGGCCTCCTCGCTGTACTCGATCATCGAGCGGTAGTGCGGGGTGCCCAGGTAGTAGCGCAGCACGATCGGCCGCCAGCGCCGCACCATCTCGGAGACCAGCACCGAGTTGCCGAGCGACTTGCTCATCTTCTCGCCGCTCATGGTGACCCACGCGTTGTGCACCCAGTACTGGGCGAACTCGTCGCCGTACGCCTTCGCCTGGGCGATCTCGTTCTCGTGGTGCGGGAAGATCAGGTCGATGCCGCCGCCGTGGATGTCGAAGACGCGGCCCAGGTACTTGTGGACCATCGCCGAGCACTCCAGGTGCCAGCCGGGCCGGCCGCGGCCCCACGGGGTCTCCCACGACGGCTCGCCGGGCTTGGCGGCCTTCCACATCGCGAAGTCCCGCTGGTCGCGCTTGCCGGTCTCGCCGTCGCCCTCCGGCTGCCGCAGGTTGTCCAGCTCCTGGTTGGACAGCTCCAGGTAGTCGGGGAACGAGCGCACGTCGAAGTAGACGTTCCCGTCGGCCTCGTAGGCGTGGCCGCGCTCGATCAGGCCGCGCATCATCTCGATCATCTCCGGCACATGGCCGGTGGCCCGCGGCTCGTACGTCGGCGGGAGGCAGCCCAGCGCGTCGTAACCGCTGGTGAAGGCGCGCTCGTTCTCGTACCCGATCGCCCACCAGGGACGGTCCTGCTCGGCCGCCTTCCTGATGATCTTGTCGTCGATGTCCGTCACGTTGCGCACGAAGGTCACTTCGTAGCCGCGGTAGCCGAACCACCGGCGCATGATGTCGAAGTTCAGACCGGACCGGATATGGCCGATGTGCGGGGCCGCCTGCACGGTGGCGCCACACAGGTAGATCGAGACGCGGCCCGGCGTGAGCGGGGCGAAATCACGAACCTGGCGCGCGTTGGTGTCGTACAGGCGAATAGTCACGGAGACAAGGGTAGTGGCTCCACGTGAGCGGCCCGCCCCCTCTACCCGATCCTGACATCTCCTCGACACACCACGCCGGCCGGCCCCGCACAGACGGTCCGGGAGCCGTCAGGACGCGGTCGTGCGCGCGGTCCGTACCACCAGCGCCGTGGCGATCGCGGCGAGCCCTTCACCGCGGCCGGTGAAGCCCAGCCCGTCCGTGGTGGCGGCGCTGACGAAGACCGGCGCCCCCACGGCGGTGGCCAGTACCTGCTGCGCCTCGTCGCGCCGCTTCCCGATCTTGGGCCGCTGCCCGACCACCTGGACGGCCACGTTCCCGATCACGAACCCCGCGTCGCGGACGATCCGGGCGGCCTCGGCGAGGAGCGTCAGCCCCGACGCCCCCGCCCACTCGGGCCGCCCGGTGCCGAAGTGCGCGCCGAGGTCGCCGAGCCCGGCCGCGGAGAACAGCGCGTTGCACGCGGCGTGCGCGACCACGTCGGCGTCGGAGTGCCCGGCGAGGCCGGTCCCCTCGCCCTCCCATTTCAGGCCCGCGCACCACAGTTCGCGGCCCTCCTCGAAGGCGTGGATGTCGGTGCCGATGCCGACCTGCGGCAGCCCCGGCAGCCCGCCGTCGTACGGTCCTGCGCTGTGCTCCTCAGTGACCATGGGCCCTCCTGCGGGCGAGTACGGCCTCGGCGAGCACGAGGTCCAGCGGACGGGTCACCTTGAACGCCTCTTCGTGTCCGGGCACCACCCGGACCGGCACGCCGAGTTGCTCGACCATGCTCGCGTCGTCCGTGACGTCCTGGGTGACGGTGGCGTGCGCCTTGGCGAGTACGGCCCGGTCGAAGCCCTGCGGGGTCTGTACGGCGCGCAGCAGGGCGCGCTGCGGGGTGCCGGTGACCGCGCCGGTCTCCGGCTCGACGCTCTTGACGGTGTCGGCGAGCGGGAGGCCGGGGACGACGGCCGGCGCGCCGGCGCGCACCGCCTCGACCACGCCTTCGACGGTCTCCACCGGCACCAGCGGGCGGGCCGCGTCGTGGACCAGCACCACGTCGACGTCGTCGGGCAGCGCGGCCAGGCCGAGCCGTACCGAGTCCTGCCGGGACTCGCCGCCGGGGACGACGGTGACGGCGGTCGCCTCGGGCAGTTCGTGGGCGTCGAGCAGCGCCCTGACCTCGGCCGCGCCGTCGGGCGGAGCGACCACGACGATGACCTGGACGGCCCGGGCCGCGGCCATCGCGCGGACCGCGTGGACGAGGATCGGCACCCCGCCAAGGGTGCGCAGCGCCTTGGGCGCGCCGGGGCCGAGCCGGACGCCACGTCCGGCGGCGGGAATGACAGCGGCGGTACGCAGGTTTGTGTCCTTGTGTCAGATGGGTATCGCACTCAGAGTGCCTGGCGCGGTGTTCCTCCGGACCCCTTCCGTGACCTCCGGAGGACCTTCGCTCGCCCGGCACGAGGGGCATGCCGTGGCATCAGCATGCCGCGGCACCCGGTCATCCTGCTCAACCGGGTGCCGCGGCAGGTCCCCCGAGGGTGGCCGGGGGTGCGTCTGCGTAAGTCGGTACGTCACATGGGGCGGCGTGTGGTCTCACACCGGCAAGGACGCGACACGAGAACGTCCGAAAAGGGACGGTCTTACGACGCGAGGACCTCGTCGAGCAGCGTCTCGGCCTTGTCCTCGTTGGTGTTCTCGGCCAGTGCGAGTTCGCTGACCAGGATCTGTCGCGCCTTGGCGAGCATGCGCTTCTCACCCGCCGACAGGCCGCGCTCGCGCTCACGCCGCCACAAGTCGCGCACGACCTCCGCGACCTTGATGACGTCGCCGGACGCGAGCTTCTCCAGATTTGCCTTGTAGCGGCGGGACCAGTTGGTGGGTTCCTCGGTGTACGGCGCGCGCAGCACCTCGAAGACCCGGTCCAAACCGTCCTGACCGACCACGTCGCGTACGCCGACGAACTCCGCATTGTCCGCGGGCACGCGTACCGTCAAGTCGCCCTGGGCGACCTTGAGCACCAAGTAGGTCTTGTCCACGCCTTTGATCTGGCGAATTTCGATCGCTTCGATCAGCGCGGCCCCGTGATGGGGATAGACCACGGTGTCGCCAACCTTGAACGTCATGTGACAGGTACCCCTTCCGTGGCTATCCAGGGTAACACGGGAACGGCGTCTTCTGAATGGCGTTTCCGCAGGTCAGGGCATATCTCGGGGCTTGACAACCGCCCCCGGAACGTGCTGGAGGGGGCGCCCGCGACGGGGTATTCGCAGGTCGGAGCCGGTATACGCCGGGCCCGAAACGTACCCGTTACAGCCCCGAACGGCCCCGAACGACGGGCGATACGTCCCGATTCGTCGCTTCCACCGGAGTGCGCCCTCGCTACGCCGTTCGGGCCGGTGGCCGGTTACCGGCCGTCCGAAGATCGAATTTTGCCCGATCATGGAAAAGGCCCCGTGACCGATCTTGGGGCGCGCCGGTAATCAACGCGCCCTAAAGGCGGGGCCGGTGCACGGCTGAGGGCGTGGCGTCGGTAATGTAAGGCCGCTGGAAGATCTTCCGTACCCTGCCCAAGGAGATGCCGCCGCCGTGGTCCGCAGCATCCGTCGCGGCGCTCTCGCCGCCGTACTCGCGCTCTCGCTCGCGCCTCTCGCCGCCGCCTGTTCGGCCGGCAACGACGCGGCGACGCTGGAGGTTCACCCGGACAGCGACTCGGGGTCGACGGGGAACGTGAAGGTGCAGAACGCCTTCGTGCTCACCGACCCGAGCGGACCGGCGACCCTCACCGCCCGCCTGTTCAACAACGGCTCCTCCGCCCAGAGCCTGCAGTCCGTGCAGATCGGCGGGACCACGATGGCCACGCTCAAGGGCGCGCACGGCGGGTCGACGATCAGCGTGCCGGCGCACGGCAGCGTGCTGATCGGCGGCAAGGGCAACCCCGCGGCGGTCCTGCCCGGGCGGAACGAGGCGCTGCGTGACGGCGACGTCCAGAACGCGGTCTTCTCCTTCAGCTCGTCCGGCGCGGTGAAGATGGAAGTCAACGTGACGCCGGCGAGCAGTTACTTCGCGCCGTACGGGCCGGGTTCGCTGCCCACGACGGCGCCGACGACGCCGTCGACGGGTTCCACGCCGACCGGCTCGCCCGGGTCGTCCGACAAGACCTCCGGCAAGTCCTCGGACAAGACGTCCGGCAAGTCGTCCGGCAAGTCCTCGGACAAGACGTCCGGCACCTCGTCGAGCACGCCGACCGGCACGGAGACGCCCAAGGCGTAGCACGCAGACGACGTAAGGGGCTCGACACCAGGTGTCGAGCCCCTTACCGTTCGCGGCGCGCCGGGCCGGTCTACGGCTCGAACTTGTAACCGAGGCCGCGGACCGTCACCAGGTAGCGCGGCGCGCCCGGGTCCGGCTCGATCTTCGCCCGCAGTCGCTTGACGTGGACGTCGAGGGTCTTGGTGTCGCCGACGTAGTCCGCGCCCCAGACCCGGTCGATGAGCTGCATCCGGGTGAGCACGCGCCCGGCGTTGCGCAGCAGCATCTCCAGCAGGTCGAACTCCTTCAGCGGGAGGTCCACCTTGCCGCCGCCGACGGTGACCACGTGCCGGTCCACGTCCATCCGGACCGGACCGGCCTCCAGAGCGGCCGGCGAGATCTCCTCCGGCTCGCCCCGGCGGCGCAGCACCGCACGGATACGGGCGACCAGTTCCCGGGAGGAGAAGGGCTTGGTCACATAGTCGTCGGCACCTATTTCCAGGCCGACCACCTTGTCGATCTCGCTGTCCTTGGCGGTCACCATGATCACCGGGACATTGGACTTGAGCCGAAGCTGGCGGCAGACCTCGGTGCCGGGCAGGCCCGGCAGCATCAGGTCGAGCAGTACCAGGTCGGCGCCGTTGCGCTCGAACTCGTCCAGCGCGTCGGGCCCGGTCGCGGAGATCGCGACCTCGAAGCCCTCCTTGCGGAGCATGTACGACAGCGCGTCGCTGAAGGATTCTTCGTCCTCTACGACGAGTACGCGGGTCACGGGAGGACCTCCGGGGCGGGGATGTGTTCGGGGAGGGTCTGGAAGAGCTTGTCGTCCGTCGGCTCGTCGACGGCGTCGTCGTACTGCTCGTCCGGGTCGGAACGGGCGGATGGGTGGGACCGTTCCGGCTGGTGGGGTAGGTCGGAGCGGTCGGATCGGTCCGATCCGGAGCCTGGTTCCGGGGGACGGCCGCGGGCTGCCTCGGGCAGGCGCAGCGTGAAGGTGGAGCCCTGTCCCTCGGCGCTCCACACCGTGACCTCCCCGCCGTGCGAGGCGGCCACGTGTTTGACGATGGACAGTCCGAGACCGGTGCCGCCGGTGGCCCGCGAGCGCGCCGGGTCGACCCGGTAGAAGCGCTCGAAGACCCGTTCGCGGTCCCGCTCGGAGATGCCGATGCCCTGGTCCGTCACGGAGATCTCGATCAGTCCCCCAGAGCCTGCGGCCTGGGTGGTGCCCCCAACGCCGGCCGCACTGATCCGGCGGGCGGCGATGCCGACCCGGGTACGGGCCGGACTGTAGTTGACGGCGTTCTCGACGAGATTGCCGAGGGCGGCGGCGAGCTGGCCCCGGTTGCCCCAGATGAAGAGATCGGGGGTGGTGCCGGTGGCCATGGTGATCTGCTTGGAGTTGGCGGGCTGCCGGCAGCGGTCGACGGCCTCGGCGACGAGGTCGTCCACGGCGACCGGCTCGGCGTCGACAAGGGCGTCGTCGTCCTGGACCCGGGACAGGTCGATGATCTCCTGCACCAGGCTGGTCAGCCGGGTGGCCTCGATCTGCATGCGGCCGGCGAAGCGGTTGACCGCCTCGGGGTCGTCGGACGCGTCCATCACCGCTTCGGAGAGCAGCGAGAGGGCGCCGACCGGGGTCTTCAGCTCGTGGCTGACATTCGCCACGAAGTCGCGGCGCACCGCCTCGATCCGGCGGGCCTCGGTCAGGTCCTCCACCAGCAGCAGCACCAGCCGGGAGCCCAGCGGGGCGACCCGGGCGGAGACCGCCAGCCCTTCGCCCCGCCCGGCACCGCGGCGTGGCAGGTCCAGCTCGACCTGGCGTATCTCGCCGTCCCTGCGGGTCTCGCGGGCCATCTGGAGCATCTGGTCGACGGCCAGCCGGCCGCCGCGGACCAGCCCGAGGGCGTACGCCGCCGAGCTGGCCTTGACCACGGTGTCGCCTTCGTCGAGGACGACGGCGGAGGAACGGAGCACGGACAGGACGGTGTCCACGCCCGGCGGTAGTACAGCGGTCATGTTGTCGGTCCGTTGCGCTTTGCGGGTGGGCCGGGCCTGTTCCCGCTCGCTCCACCGGAACGCGAGTACGGCGCTGGCGCCGGTCAGGAGACCGGCTATCGCGCTGGCGGCGGCTACTGCCGCGTTCACGTCCACACCTACAGGTTAGGTGGCCTGCTCAATTGCTTTACAACCCCGGGAGCGAGCTCTCGGATGTACGTTGCCAAGAGTTCACCTTGAGGAAGGTCCTGATTCATCTGCGAGGCGCGATCGGTACGCGTACACCCATCAGCGTGTGAGCGTGGAGGAGAAGCCTCTCTTTTGAGCACAGTTTCTGAGCACACGTTTCGGCCACGGCATGTGTGCCCTCGGCCTGTACGGAAGGAAAGCGATGCGGGACGCATACCACGAGGAGCTTGACTCGATCGGTGACGGGCTGGTCGAGATGGCCCGGCTGGTCGGGTCCGCGATCGGCCGTGCCACCACCGCGATGCTGGACGCGGACCTCAAGGTCGCGGAGAGCGTGATCGCCGCGGACGAGAAGGTCGACGACCTCCAGCGCGAGCTGGAGAACCGCGCGATCACGCTGCTCGCCCGGCAGCAGCCGGTCGCCACCGATCTGCGGATCGTCGTGACGAGCCTGCGGATGAGCGCCGACCTGGAGCGCTCCGGCGACCTGGCGCGGCACGTGGCCAAACTCGCCCGGCTGCGCTTCCCGGAGTCGGCCGTGCCGCGCGACCTGCACAGCACCATCCTGGAGATGGGGCAGCTCGCGCAGCGGCTGATGGCGAAGGCCGCCGAGGTGATCATCACCAAGGACGTCGACGACGCGCTCCAGCTCGAAGCGGACGACGACCGCATGGACGAGCTGCACCGCACCCTCTTCCAGCACCTCCTCGACGACCGCTGGAAGCACGGCATCGAGACCGCGGTCGACGTCACACTGGTCGGCCGGTACTACGAGCGCTTCGCCGACCACGCGGTCTCGGTCGCCAAGCGGGTGGTCTACCTGGTGACGGGCGAGCACGCGGACGAGCTGAGCCCGACCCCGACGTCGGTCGAGGGCGCGTAACGGCGGGGGCGCGCGTTCTTACGGTGAGGCGCGTCCTACGGCGGGCCGGTCAGCGGCTCAGGGCCGGCGGCGGCGCACGGCAGGGCCGCCGGTTCCGGTTCCGGGTCCGCGTCACCGGTCGACGGTCGCGGCCCGGGGCCGGCGGCGGGGCGCGCGCCCCGGCCAGGCGGAGGGGGGCGCGCGGGGCGGCGGCGCCTGCCCGGGATGCCCTCGTGCGCCCTTGAACACCGGAACACGCCGGGGTTCACTGGTGGTCAGGCAAGCCTGAGGAGGGTGTCACCGATGCCGCAGTCCCCCACCCCACCGCCCGTCCGCGACCGCGACCGCCCCGCGCCAGAGAACGCGTCCCCCCTGCGCACCCCGCTCCCCCTGGTCGCCGCCTGCGGCTGCGGCTCGGGCTGCGGCTGCGGCTGCCAGTCCGGCGGCCCCTGCCAGTGCAGCGGCTGCTCCCACTAGTTCCTCCCACCAGCACGCGTATCCAGGCTCCGCCCGGTCGACCGGGCGGAGCCCGCGCATGCCGGGGCCGGCCGGCAGCTCAGCCGGCAGCCGCGCCGGCGTATGTCCGCGCGGGGCGTCAGCCAGCCGTCGCGTTGGCGGTGAGCTGTCGCCCGCGAGGGCATGCGGTGGTTCTGGGACCAGTGCACGACCAGCAAGGCGGAGCGCGCCGAGATCACCGTCTCGCCGCTGCGGACACCACCGACCAACAGGCCGGCCTGCCCCCGGCCCTGGTGATCACCGGCGAGACGGACGTGCTGCGCGACGAGGGCGAGGCGTACGCGAACAAGCGGCGCGCCGCGGGCGTACCGGTCACCGCTGTCCGCTACCAGCGGCATCATCCACGACTTCGTGATGGTCGACGCCCTCCGCGAAACCCACGCCGCCCAGGCCGCGATCACCCTCGCCGCCGCCACCCTCCGACGCGCTCCACGCCTGACTCCGCCCGCGCCCAGCTCCGACAGGAGAACTCACAACGGCGGTGGCGGCGCCCAACGCTTCCGCTGCCGCCGTCGCCTGAACTCCCCGACGGGAACCGGAAGTGCCACGAGCAGGGGAATGAAGGCCACTTGCCGCCACGACTCGTCAAAGACCCACCGGTCCACGGCGACACAGAAAGCAGCCCAGGCGCACAACGCAATGATCAGCAGACGCCAACGCCTTTGCTCGCTCATCCCATCCCCCCGCTTCCGACCCCCGCGAGGTCTCTCCCCGAACACAGACCGGCGCAGGCACCTGCCTACTGGCTCCCCTGCCTACGCCACAACCAAGCCTCAGGAAAGGGAGGTTCCCCGAGTCCGCGAGAAGCGCACCGCCACCTGCGCCGCCCCGCGCACTTCGGCCCGGTCCGCAACCGCCCGCAGGGTTCGTTCCAGGCCGCCCGCATCCCGCTGGAAGGGGGCATGGGTGCCGTGAAGAAGTACTTCTGCCCCGATTGTTGGCGGGGATCGCGGCGACCTGGGGTTTCGCTGGTGAGGGCGCCTGCCGTGCATGCCGGAGGGGTCGTCATCGGTCGTCCTTGGGCACCGTCGAGCAGCGCCGGACGGCCCGGGAGACGATCCCCTACGGGCGCGCCCGCTCATCCAGCCTGAGCTTCACCTGATGATTGTGGTCGGCATGCCAGATCACCCGGCCCGTGACCACGGCGCCCATGGGCGGTAGATCCATCTCGCGAGGCATAGCCGTGATCTCGGCCAGGCCCACAGCATTAGGCACACCGTCAATCCGGATGAACACGCCGAATGGTTGGCGACCGATGACGAGGCCGCTGACCGATGCTCCCATCGGCAGGGAGGACACGGTCGCCGGCCAACTTCGGCGGACGTCTTCTTGCGCCGAGGTTCCGAGCCCTGGCGGCCACACGTACTCGGACACGAGGCAGATCGTACCGGCAAGGTGCGGCACCGTTCAGCCCCAACTTGGAAGACCAGTGCAGCGCCCCCGCCGTGACCTTCTACGGGACCTGTCGCTGGGGTGGGTCGGCTGTGGTCTGGGTGGTTGCTGTACTTCGCTGCGGCCCTGGGGGCAACGTTCGGGACACGGCTCCGGAGAGCCCCCGTCCGTGCGAATCACCGCGAGTCCCCGCGACTTCCCCTCCGACGTGGCACGCGCGTGGCACGTCGGCCCGGCTCACTGGCCAGACCCAGGAACCTTCTGCTTCGGTGACGTGGGGCGGCGTACATAGAGAATGATCACCGTCGTGAGCACTATGCCTCCTAGCAAGGCAAGCGCCCCTCCGAGACGGAACGTCTGATGAGATCCGAACAACACCCAGACACCGTCGTACAGCAGGCCCGCAGTCAATAGGCATGGCTCGAACAGCAGACCCGTTTTCGGGATGAAGTGCCTCCAAGTAATCGACTGACGGGGCCTCCGTGGCCAGGTTCGAAGCCAGTTGCCAAACCGCTTACCCGCTGGCATGGGCGGCAGGGGTTCGGCGCGGTGTCTCCCGGACTCGACCATGTCTAGATCATGAACCTCAGTTCGAGAGCAGACAACGACAATCGGCCGGACCACCTCCCTCCACCTGCACCATTCGCCTCAACCGACCCCCTCCTAGCTCCCATCCCGTCTGCCGTCGGCCCGCACTGATGTGGAGCGGGCGTGGTTCGGGGCGTCAAGGTGGAGCGCGCCACTGTACGAACGACCTTGACGCCCTGGGCCGCGACTGCTCGGTTTGCCCGGGTCGATGGCAGACGGGATGGGAACTCCCGCACCCCTCGCACGACGAACCCGCGGCCGCCAACGGGTTGGGGCCATCCCGGAGCCGGAGCGCCCCCGCCGGAGGCATGGCCTTGACCCTGGCTGTGCGGTCTCGCCACCCGCCTGGGCGGACCGCGCCGCGTACTGGCCCGGCGCCGCCGCTACCTCCTCGACGGGCGCCCGGTCGAATTCGCCGCGTCCTACCTCCCGTTGGACCTCGCCCGCGGCACCGCCATCGCCAAGCCCAACCCGGGCCCCGGCGGCATCTACGCCCGCCTCGAAGAACTCGGCCACCGCTTGGACCACTTCGAGGAGGAGATCCGCGCCCGCATGCCCGCCCCGCAAGAGGTCAAGACGCTCCACCTGGCATCCGGAGTGCCCGTCATCCACCTCATCCGCACCGCGTACGACACCGAGGGACGCGCCGTCGAAGTCTGCGACACCGTGATGGCAGCCGACGCGTACGTCCTCGCCTACCAGCTTCCGGCCACGTGAGCACGGCCTATGCAGCCGCAGCGTCGACGATCCGGGCAGGCTCCCCGAACTCGTACACACCAACATCTCAACTCATATAGACGAGTAGCCAGGCCGCGTGATGAGCCGGTGCTCGTTCCGACTCCTCCGGGGACACCGAACGATCAAGATTTTTCAGCCCACAGCCGCTCTGGGGTTGAACCGTCGAGCACGACACGGCCCGCAGACGGCCCCGGACCCGCGCATGCCCCCTTCCCGCGGATGAACCCGCAGGTCGGGGGCATGGTGAGGCTGGAAGGGCTACTTCTTGCCCTGGTTCTTGACCGCTTCGATCGCGGCGGCCGCGGCGTCGGGGTCGAGGTAGGTGCCGCCGGGGATGACCGGGCGGAAGTCGGTGTCGAGGTCGTAGGCGAGGGGGATGCCGGTGGGGATGTTCAGGCCGGCGATGTCGGCGTCGGAGATGCCGTCGAGGTGCTTGACGAGGGCCCGCAGCGAGTTGCCGTGGGCGACGACGAGCACGGTGCGGCCGGTGAGCAGGTCGGGCACGATGCTGTCGTACCAGTACGGGAGCATCCGCTCGACGACGTCCTTGAGGCACTCGGTGCGGGGACGCAGCTCCGGCGGGATGGTGGCGTAGCGCGGGTCGTCGGACTGGGAGTACTCGGCGCCGTCGGCGAGCACCGGCGGCGGGGTGTCGTAAGAACGGCGCCAGAGCATGAACTGCTCCTCGCCGAACTCCGCGAGGGTCTGCGCCTTGTCCTTGCCCTGGAGGGCACCGTAGTGCCGCTCGTTCAGCCGCCAGGAGCGCCGCACCGGGACCCAGAGCCGGTCCGCCGCCTCCAGGGCGAGCTGGGAGGTGCGGATCGCGCGCTTGAGCACGGAGGTGTGCAGCACGTCGGGGAGCAGGCCGGCGTCCTTGAGCAGCTCGCCGCCCCGGACCGCCTCCTTCTCACCCTTGTCGTTGAGGTTGACGTCCACCCAGCCGGTGAAGAGGTTCTTCGCGTTCCACTCACTCTCGCCGTGGCGGAGCAGGATCAGCTTGTACGCAGCAGCAGCCATGCCTCTGAGCGTAATGGAAATCGAGTGGCGCCCCGCGACCGGCCTATGTAATCTGCGCATCGTGAGAGTGACTATTACATCGACGGTGCGGGAGACCATGTCGGGGCTGCCCCGGCAGTTCTGGTGGTTGTGGACAAGCACCCTGGTCAACCGGCTGGGCGGCTTCGTCGCGACCTTCCTCGCGCTGTACCTGACGGCGCAGCGCGGCTACTCCCCTTCGTACGCCGGGCTGGTGGCCGCGCTCTACGGCCTGGGCGGGGCCGGCGGCGCGGTGCTCGGCGGGGTGCTGGCCGACCGGATCGGGCGCCGGATCACCCTGCTCACCGCGCAGGTCGGCGCCGCCGCGGCCACCGCCGTGCTCGGCCTGGTCACCGCGCCGCTCGCCGTCGCCGCGGTCGCCGCGCTCCTCGGCCTCGTCGGCAACGCCTCCCGCCCCGCGCTCTCCGCGATGATCGCCGACCTGGTGCCGCCGGAGGACCGGGTGCGCGCGTTCTCCCTCAACTACTGGGCGATCAACATGGGGTTCGGCGTCTCGGCGGCCGTCGCGGGCTTCGTCGCCGCCGAGGGCTACCTCTGGCTGTTCCTCGGCGACGCGGTCACCACGCTGCTGTGTGCGCTGGTGGTCTTCGCCAAGGTCCGGGAGACGCTGCCGAGCGCCGTGCCGAATGCCGCGCCGAGCACCGTGCCACGTGCCGCGGCGCACGCCACGTCGGGTGCCGCGCCCGGCCGCAGGGCCGCACGCACCGCCGCAGCCGGGAAGGGCGATCCGCGCACCGCCCCCGCCGGCCCCACCCGCCCGATCACCCTCGCCGACGTCGCCCGCGACCGCCGCTTCATGGCCGTGGTCGGCCTGACCTTCCTGGTCGGCGCGGTGATGCAGCAGGGCTCCTCCACCCTCGCGGTCGACATGGGCGCCGACGGCTACTCGGCGCGGCAGTACGGGCTGGTGATCGCGCTGAACGGCCTGGTGATCGTGCTGCTCCAGATCCCGCTCACCCGGGCACTGCGTTCGCGCAGCGCGGCCGGCCTGCTGGCCACGGGGTCGCTGCTGATGGCCTGGGGGTTCGGGGCCACCGCCTTCGCCGGGTCCGTGGCGGTCTACGCGCTGACCGTCGTGATCTGGACGGTCGGCGAGATCGTGCACGCCCCCGCGTCCATGTCGGTGGTCGCCGACCTCGCCCCCGCCTCCGCGCGCGGCCGCTACCAGGGCATGTTCTCGCTGTCCTGGTCCGCCGCCGCCTTCGCCGGGCCGCTCGCGGGCGGCGTCACCCTGGACCACCTCGGGCGGGGCGCCGTCTGGTGGGGATGCGCGGCCGTCGGCACCGTGGCGGGCGCGGGCTACTACGGCCTGCTCCGTACGCGTACGTCGCCGCTTCTCGCGGAGGTGCCCGCTCCGGCGGCGCCGCCCGCCGCACAGACCTCACCCGCCGCACAGACGCCGGCCGCACAAACGCCAACACCCGTCGCTCCGACCGGGAACGACCTCGACCCGGTCTGACCGCACCGCCTCCGCCCGCCCCGCCACGCACCCCCGCCACGCACCCCCGTCACCGCAGCAGTTCACGCTGCGCCCGGTACAGATCCGCGGGGACGTCCGCGGCCGGACCGGGGGCACCGTAGGACTGGAGCCTGGTGTCGAGCGGGCCGGCGAAGTCGGGGGTATCGGTCTGGGCGAACTCGGTGACCTCGGAGACCGCGACCGTCGCGCTGCGCGGGGCGACCTCGTCGATGCGGACGCAGCCCGCCCGGCCGTTGGTGACGGTGATGTTCCAGTGGGTGAACCGCGCGCCGTAGAGCGGCCCGGCGGTCAGGTCGCCACCGTGCCGACCGTCGTTCTCGCAGCTGATGTCGGTACGCACGCAGGCGAACGGCAGCCCGCGGTGGGTGTCGAAGGTCCCCATCTCCATCCGCCCGCCCGCCCAGACGTTGTAGGACGACAGCCCCTCCACGTTGATGCCGTGCAGTTGGGCGTCCGGCGGGGCCGGGGTGGTGCGGCGCTCGACGGCGAAGTCGGTGACGAGGTTGTCGTGCGAGCCCTCGCGGCAGGCGTACGCGTGGTGGCAGCCGCGGCCGGCCACGCGGGTACGCCGGAAGGTGGTGGCCTTCGCCGCGACCATCAGAAAGCCGTTGTCGACGTCGACCGCGTGCACGTCGTCCACCCAGCAGTCCCAAGTGCATTGCGCGGCAAGGCCGTTCCAGCCCCGGTCCCGCAGGTGCGGGCCCTGCTCGCCGGCCGCCGTCGCGATCGTCAGGCCCTCCACCCCGGAGCCGGTCAGCGGCCGCACGCAGGTGGTGAACGTCGGTTGCCACTCCGAGCGGGTGTCCAGCGGCAGCGGCCGGTCGAGGCCGATCTCGTCCCCGTCGACGGACGCGATCCGCACCGGCCACTCGTACGGCAGGTACGACAGCAGCTTCGTCTTGTCCGACCAGTCGTACGCCGCCGCGCCCGGCACGTCGCCGGCCATGTGCCGCAGCAGGCCATGGGACGGGGTGTCGGCGTACTGCAGCAGAACCCGGTCTCCGGCCCGCAGCGACGAGGGGTCGTCCACCCGCACGCTCCAACTGCCCTGCAGTGACTCCGTGGTGACCCGGGCCAGCGGCTCGAAGTCCGTTCGGCGGTTGCCGGTCCAGCCCTCGAACGGCCAGTCCCGCTCGCGGATCGCGCCGGTCAACTCGCGGTAGCGGGCCGCCGGACACATCCAGACCAGGCCGCCCGCCCACGACCAGCTGGACTTGTCGCCGCCGTATCTGCTGCCGTAGCCACCGACGATCTCCTCCAGCGGGCGGGTCGCGTACAGCGTGGTCCGCCCGCTGCCCGCGCCCCGCAGCGTGGTGCCGCTCCAGCCGACCTGCACCACGTCGTCGATCCGGTACGTGCCGGGGCCCAGCAGCACCTCCCCGCCGCCGGACTCCCCCACCTCACGCAGCGCCCGGTTGATCGCGGGCGCCGCGTCCGCCGTGCCGTCCGCCCGCGCACCGAACTCCTCGACGCGCGCCCGGAGTTGGCGCCGGGGGAAGTCGGTGGCGCCGTCCGCGCAGCCGGCCTGCGCCACGTAGGGGATCTGCGGGTGCGCGTAGGGATTCGCCACGAACTCCGCCCACAGCCCGCCGCCCGGGTGCTCCGCCATGGCCCCGCCCTCCACTGAGTTCATGAATCTGAATACGATTCACTCATGCGTCCGCCGGTACGATACGCGGGATGGCTTCCGACGGGAACGGGGAAGACCCGCCTGCCGCGGATTCGTCCAGGAGACGTAGGCGTCTGCGGAGAGGACGGGCGGCGGCCCGCTACTCCTCGGAGGACGGCCTGGTCAGGTGGGTGAACGCATCCAGGTTGCGGGTGGACTCGCCGCGGGCCACCCGCCAGGCGTACTCCTTGCGGATCGCGGACGCGAAGCCGAGTTCGAGCAGCACGTTGAAGGAGCCGTCCGCGTTCTCCAGGACCGCGCCCAGGAGCCGGTCGACCTCCGCCGGGGTGACGGCGGCCAGCGGGAGGCGGCCGGCGAGGTAGACGTCACCGAGCCGGTCGATGGCGTAACCGACGCCGTACGTACGGAGGTTGCGTTCGAGCAGCCAGCGGTGGAAGGCGTCGTGGTTCTCGTCGGGGTGGCGGATCACGAAGGCGTTGAGGGAGAGGGTGTGCTCGCCGACGATGAGCTGGGTGGTGGTGGACAGCTTGCGGGTGCCCGGGAGTTGGGTGACGTACGTGCCCACGCGGGGTGACTCCCACGGGAGTTCGGCCTCGCGCAGCGCCTGCTCCACCGCCGCCCGGGCGCGGGCGGTGGCCGGCGACGGCGCGCGGCCGGTGTCCGCGGGCTCCGGCGGCTCGGGAGACCCCTCCGGCGCGGAGGGCACGGACGACGCGTCGGGCCCGCCCGGCGCGCTCGGCCCGCCCGGCGCGGAGGGCTCCGTGGACTTCGAGGGCTCCGTGGACTCGGGGTGCTCCGGGGAAGCGTCAGCCATGGGCCGATCGTAGGTGACGGCGGTGCTCCTGCTGCGCCGCCGCGTACACCTCGGCCGTGTCCGCCGCCGCGGCGCCCCAGCCGAAGCCGCGGGCGTGCCGGGCCGCGGCCGCGCCGAGGTCGTCCGCGAGGTGCGGGTGGTCGACGAAGCGCCGCAGCGCGTCGGCGTAGTCCCGCGGGTCGTGCCCGGGGACGAGGAAGCCGGTGCGGCCGTCGGCGACCGCGACCGGCAGCCCGCCGACCGCGGCGGCGACCACCGGGGTGCCGCACGCCTGCGCCTCGATCGCGACGAGCCCGAAGGACTCGCTGTAGGACGGCATGACCAGGACCGTCGCCGCGCGGTACCAGTCCGCGAGCCGCGCCTGGTCCACCGGCGGCTGGAACCGGATGACGTCGCACACGCCGAGCCGCGCGGCCAGCTTGTGCAGCGCCTCGGGCTTGGCCAGCCCGCTGCCGCTGGGGCCGCCGACGATCGGCACGACCAGCCGCTCGCGCAGCGCCGGGTCGCGCTCCAGCAGCACCGCCACGGCGCGGACCAGCACATCGGGCGCCTTCAGCGGCTGTATCCGCCCGGCGAAGAGCGGGATCACCGCGTCCTGCGGCAGCCCGAGCCGGGCCCGGGCGGCGGACCGCCCGCCGGCGTCGGGCCGGAAGCGGTCGAGGTTCACACCGGGGTGGACGACGGCGACCTTGCCGGGCGCCGCGTCGTAGTGCCGCGCAAGCTCGGCGGCCTCCTCGTCGGTGTTCGCGATCAGCCGGTCCGCGGCCGCCACCACCTGCGTCTCGCCGATCACCCGGGCGGTCGGCTCGGGGCAGTCGTCGGCGGCGAGCGCGGCGTTCTTCACCTTGGCCATGGTGTGCATGGCGTGCACCAGGGGTACGCCCCAGCGCTCGGCGGCCAGCCAGCCGACGTGGCCGGAGAGCCAGTAGTGGGAGTGCACCAGGTCGTAGTGCCCCGGGCGGTGACCGGCCCACGCCTGCATCACGCCGTGCGTGAACGCGCAGAGCTGGGCCGGCAGGTCCTCCTTGGCGAGCCCTTCGTACGGGCCGGCGTCCACGTGCCGCACCAGCACGCCGGGGGCCAGCTCGACCGCGGGGGGCGCGCCGCCGGTGGTGGCCCGGGTGAAGATCTCCACCTCGATGTCCCGCTCGGCCAGCCGTCTGGCCAGCTCCACGATGTACACGTTCATACCGCCGGCGTCGCCGGTGCCCGGCTGGTGCAGAGGAGAGGTGTGCACGCTCAGCATCGCCACCCGCCGTACCCGGCGCCCGACCGTCCACCGCTTGTGCGGGGTTCCGCGGCGCGCGCCGAGCCGGGACGTGTACGTGGTCACCATGCGATCCTTCCGGCAGCCGTACCCCCGTCGTCAACCTCGCACAACACCGGAATCTGCGATTCCATTTCCGATCTTCCGCACCGATGTCAGGTCGTTACCACGGCGCCCGGGGCCACGACCGGCATGACCCGCGTGACCGGCATGGCCGTACCCGCGCCGGTACGACGACGGCGTGACCGCGCGCTCCCTCGTGCGAAGCCCCGTGCCCGGCGCCCGGTGTATCGCGCGGCCGGGCCCTTCGCGGTGCGCACGCCCCCGGTCCGCCCGTTCACGCTCGTCTACCCTCGTGCCCATGAGCGGCGGGCGCGCGGTGGGCACGGTGACCAGGGGCACCACCAACCCCAACCGCCTGCGCCGGATGGACCGCTGGATCGCCGCCACCCTCGCCCGGGAGCTGCGCAACGCCGCCGACCCGCTCGCCGTCGACCTCGGATACGGCGCCGCGCCCTGGACCGCCGTCGAGCTGCTGACGCGGCTGCGCCGGGTACGGCCGCAGGTCGAGGTGGTCGGCGTCGAGATCGAGCCCGCCCGGGTCACCGCGGCACTCCCCTATACCCGCGACGGCCTGACCTTCCTGCACGGCGGCTTCGAACTCCCGCTGCCCGGCAGCCGCCGCCCCCTGCTGATCCGCGCGGCGAACGTGCTGCGCCAGTACGACGAGGCCGAGGTGGCCGGCGTCTGGGCCGCGCTACGGGCCCGGCTGGCACCCGGCGGCCTGCTGGTCGAGGGCACCTGCGACGAGATCGGGCGCCGGCACGTCTGGGTCGCGCTCGGCCCGGAGGGTCCGCGCAGCATCACCTTCGCGACCCGGCTCGGCTCGCTCCACCGCCCGTCCGACCTCGCGGAGCGCCTCCCCAAGGCGCTCATCCACCACAACGTGCCGGGCGAGCCCGTCCACGCCTTCCTCACGGCGTTCGATCGCGCCTGGGCGTCCGCGGCGCCCCTCTCCTCGCTCGGCGCGCGGCAGCGCTGGATCAGGGCGGTACGCGACCTGCGCGACCAGGGGTGGCCGGTGCTCGACGGTCCCACCCGCTGGCGCCAGGGCGAGATCACGCTGGCGTGGGAATCCGTCGCGCCGTGAGCGGCCGCGCCTTCCGGGTCCGGGGCGCCCTGAGAACGCCACCTGGACCCGGAAGAGGGTCGCGTACGCCACACGGTTGCACCCGTCACGCGTGACCTTGGTCATGGGCGGATGCCCCCATTGGCTCCCAAACCGCCCACCCGTACCGGCATATGGCACGGGGGATTCACTTTCGGCACTCCCGTCCCGTCCGCTTGAACCACTAGGGTCGCCAGACCGAGACCTCAGGGGGAGGGAAGGAGCCGAGTGATGTCCGCTGCCAGGCGCGGCACCGAACGGCCCTCGGACACCCACCGCGGTGCCCAGGGCCGTGAAGGCGTGCCCGCGGACGCCTCGACGCGGCACGACGCTCCCCAGGAGCCCCCGGCGCCGGGACCGGCACCGGCCCGCTCATCCGATCCGGCGCCCGCCGGCGCGACCGCCACCGGCTCCACCGCCACCGGGCAGACGCTGGCGCTGCCCCGGCAGCGCCAGGACACCGTCCCGGACCCGCTCGTGCTGACCCTGCTGGTGATCGGCGACGACCCGGCCGGCGCGTTCACCGCGCCCTACTTCCACGAGTCGGGCGGCCCCCGTATCCGCCTGCTGCGGGCGCGCAACCTGACCGCGGCGGGGCGGCTGCTCACCGACGACGTGCACTGCATCCTGCTCGATCTGCCGGACGTGCTCGGCGGCCTCCAGCAGGTGCTGCGCCTGGCGCCGGGCACCGCGGTCCTCGTCCTCACCGACGGCACGGACGACGGGGAGACCGCCGCCGAGGCGGTCAGGGTCGGCGCGCAGGACCACCTCGTACGGGACAGCGTGGACGGTGGGACCGTCACCCGCGCCGTGCGCTACGCGGTGGAGCGCAAACGCGCCGACCTCGCGCAGCGCCAGCTCACCCAGACCCGGCTGCTCGCCCGGGAGAACCGGCGGTTGGAGCGCGGGCTGCTGCCCACCCCGCTGCTGGAGGGCGCGACCGGGCTGCGGTTCGCCTCGCGCTACCGGCCGGGCCGCAGCCGGGCCCTGCTCGGCGGCGACTTCTACGACACGGTGCGCACCCCCGACGGGACCGTGCACGCGATGATCGGCGACGTGTGCGGGCACGGCCCGGACGCTGCCGCGCTCGGCGTGGAACTGCGGATCGCCTGGCGGGCGCTGACCTTCGCCGGGCTGGGCGGCGAGGAACTGCTGCGCACCATGCAGGACGTGCTGGTGCACGAGCGTGCCGACGAGGAGATCTTCGCCACGTTGTGCGCGGTCGACATCGCGCCGGACGGCCGCTCGGCCGAGCTGCACCTGGCCGGGCATCCGGCCCCGATGCTCGCCGCCCCCGACCGGCCGCCGGCGTTGCTGCCGTTCGAGGCGGGCGGGCCGGCGCTCGGGCTGCTGCCGGACGCCTCCTGGGACCGGATCGGGGTCCGGCTGGACGGCGAGTGGTCGCTGATGCTCTACACCGACGGCCTGATCGAGGGCCGGATCGGCAAGGGCACGCTGCGGCTGGGCCAGGAGGGCATGATCGGGCTCGCCGGGCAGCTGATGGCCGCGGGCCTCGGCGGTGAGGAACTGCTGGACGCGACCATGGCGAAGGTGCGCGAACTCAACGGTGGTGAGCTGACGGACGACGTGGCCGTGGTGCTGCTGGAGCGGCAGCCGTAGGACGCGGTGCGGCACGGTGTCGCGCTGCGGGCGGGGGCTACCCGCCCGGCCGCGAGGACCGGGGCCCCGTCATCCAGGTGGCCCGTCATCCAAGCGACCCGGACCAGGTGCCCCGCCCGGACTCAGACTCTCAGCGGCGGCCGTTGTACGGGCCGTACGGACCGTCGCTGCTGCTGCCCCCGCTGCGGCTGCCGCCACGGCGACCGAAGCGGCCACCGCCGCCACCGGCGCTACGCCCACGGCCGCTGACGGCGCGGACCGCCGGGCGGACGTCGACCATGTACACGATCACGGCGATCAGGCCGATGACCGGCAGGAACGACATGATGCTGAACAGCTTCATCACCGCGGCCGCGATGCCGAGGATGATCAGCCAGAACGCCTTGGTGTTCTTGTCCGCTGCCCGATAGGCGTCCTCACGACGGATCGCCGCGTCGACGAACGCGAAGAGCGCGAAGAGGAAAAGCGCCAACGAGATCAGGCCGACCACCGAAAAGAACGCTGTGATCAGCAAGTCGTCCACCGCCTCTCAGTCACTGTCTGGTCATGGCCACCGTACCGGTCCTACCCGCCTAACGGACCGGGCGCGCATCCGGTGCCCGGTCCATCGGTCGGTCTTCACCTCGTTCGGCCCCGGTCGGCCGCGCCGAGGCGGGCGGGTCACTCCGCCGGCTTCCGCGGGGTGGTACGGCGCTGGGCGGCCGGCTTCTTCGGGGCGGCGGGCTTGGGGGACTCCGTCGCGGCCTTGCCCGACTGCGGCTTCGGCTTGGCGGCGGACGCCGAGGCCGATCCGGATGCCGAGCCGGACTTCGACGTGTGCCCCACGGCGGGAAAGTCCACGACCTCGTCGGCCGGCTCGCCACGCCACTTCGCCACGGCGTCCTTGCCGCGCACGGCCAGCTCGTCGTACGTCTCGCGGGTGCGCACCGCGTACTCCGCGGCGCGGCCGACGCCCTGGAGCGCGAAGCCCTGCACGGACTCGCCGATCTTGCGGAAGTCCGGCCGCAGCTCCTTCAGGTCCAGATCGGAGAAGGTCTCGTTGAGCTTGCTCTGGGCGTCCTTGGCTCCCTCGGTGACGCGCTGCTGCACGTCCTTCGGGTCCGTCGCCCGCAGCTTCTCGAACCGCTCGGGCGCTTGCTCGCGCAGCTTCTCCAGCAGGCCCGGGACCTCCCGCAGCTTCTCCGCGGCCAGGTCCGCGGTGCCCGCGACCGCGTAGAGCGGGGTCGGGTTGCGCAGGCCCTTCACGATGTCATCGGTGATCGTCATTGCTCTCGTCCCTCTTCTTCCTTGCTTCGTCGCTTGCACGTCGCTTGCTCATCGCTTGCTTTGTCACTCGTTCGGCGGTTGCCCGCCGGTCCTGCCGGGTGCTGCCCGGCCCGCCACCACCGAAGCGGCCGCCCCGTCCCGACCCGCTTCCCACGTGGCGCCCGTGCCGTCCGCCCCCTCCGGGGCCGCGGCGTTCTCCTTGCGGAAGGACTCGTAGATCTGGATCAGCACCTGCTTCTGCCGTTCGTTGATCGACGGGTCGGCCAGGATCGCCGCCGGCACCTCCAGCTCGTCCCGCTCCCGCGCGTCGAGCATTCCCGCCTGCACGTAGAGGGTCTCCGCCGATATCCGCAGCGCCTTCGCCAGCTGCTGCAGGATCTCCGCGCTCGGCTTCCGCAGCCCGCGCTCGATCTGACTCAAGTAAGGGTTCGACACCCCCGCGGCATCAGCGAGCTGCCGCAGGCTCAACTGCGCACTGCGCCGCTGCTCCCGCAGGAACTCCCCCAGCTCGCCCACCTTCAACGCACCCATGACCCCAGCGTGCCCCACCCCGCTAACTATTGCAAGCAACCTGCTTGCAACTGTTTCCCTCCACCCGCGGCGGGAGTCGTGACAGGGGTCGGTGGGGGTGGCATCGTGGGGCGGATGGGTACGGATGAGGTGGTGACGGCGGAGGACGGGACGCGGTTGTGGGCGACCCGGGGCGGTGAGGGGGCCCCGGTGGTGTGCTGCCACGGTGGGCCCGGGTTGTGGGACTTCTTGGGGGACCTGGCCGGGCTGCTGGCGGACCGGGCCACCGTGTACCGCTGGGACCAGCGCGGATGCGGGCGGTCGCAGCGGCGCGGGCCGTACTCGGTCGCCCGGTCGGTGGCCGACCTGGATGCCGTACGGCGCCACTTCGGGCTGGAGCGGATGGCGCTCCTGGGGCATTCGTACGGGGCCCAACTGGCCCTGCAGTACGCGCTGGACCACCCCGAGCGGGTCAGCGCACTGGTCTACGTCTCCGGCAGCGGGATCGACGCGCGCGACACCTGGCGGTCGGTCTACCAGCGGAACCTGCGTGCCAACCTCGGGGCGGACCTGGACCGTTGGGAGGATCTCGGCGACCGCGAGCAGCGCACCGAGGCGGAGGAACGGGAGTGGTGCGTACTGCAGTGGTCGGCCGACTACGCCGACCGGGAGAAGGCGTGGGAACAGGCCGAGGAATCGGCCACACCCTGGTTCGGCGTCAACTTCGCCTGCAACGCGACCGTCAACGCCGACGTCCGCCGCACCTCGGGCACACCCGAACTACTCGCGGCCTGCCAGAAGTTGGAAGTGCCCGTGCTGATCGTGCACGGCGCCGAGGACATCCGGCCGGACTGGGCGCTCGACTCGTTGGAGCGAGCCCTCCCCCGGGTCTCCCGGACACTGCTCGACGGCGCCGGCCACCTCCCCTGGGTGGAGCGGCCCCACGCGTTCCGCGCCGCGGTCGGCGACTTCCTGGCACGCGAACTCCCCTTCCATGGAAGGTGAGTTCGCCGGCGGACCGACGTGGTTCCGCCCGTGGACGCACCGGTGGACGCGCCGGTGCTACGGACCTTCGCGGCGCAGAGATCGTAGGGGTGGGGTGGTGAGGGCGGCGAGGCCGGCCAGGCAGGCGAGGGTGGCGCAGAGGGCGATCGCGGGTCTGGGGCCGGAGGCGTGTGCGAGCCAGCCGAGGGCGTTGTTGCCGACCACCAGGGCAAGGCTCTGGACCAGCGCGAGGAGCGACTGGACGCGGGACAGGTGCGTGTCGGGGGCGCCCGCGAGGACCAGGGGGCCCAGGTGGCAGGCGAACATGCCCGAGCCGCTGCCGACGAGGACGGCCGCGGCGACGGCGGCGGCAGGGGCGGACGCCGGAACGGCCGCGAGCGCGGCGGCTCCCAGCGCCGCGGACACCAGCCCCAGGCCCGCGCCCGCGCCGATCCGCCGCAGCGGTCCGCGGCGGGCGGCCACCAGCGCGGCCAGGAGTACGCCGGCGCCCTGACCGGCGGCGACCAGGCCCGCCGTACCCGGCCCCCAGCCGTCGGACCGCGCCAGCAGCGGCGCGAGCAGACCGACCACGGGGAGCACTCCGGCGGCAGCAACGGCCGTCAGGAGCAGCGCGGGACGCAGCACGGGATCGGCCGCGGCCAGCCGCACCCCACCGGCGATCCCCGCGAACAGGCTTTCCGGACGCGGGACTTCCCCGCCCGGGACTTCCCGACGCTGGTCTTCCCGGCCCAGGGCTTCCGTACGCGGGACTTCCCCGCCCGGGACTTCCCGACGCGGCGACCGTCGCGCCTCGGCGGCCGGCCGCACCCACGCCATGACGGCGAGGACCGCCGCGAACGTGGCCGCGTCGACCAGCGCGGTGCCGCTCAGGCCCGCCACCGCGACCAGCACCGCCCCCAGCGGAGCCCCGAGCAGGGCGGCGACCTGACCGCCGGCCTGCCGCACGGCCAGCGCCCGGGGCAGTTGCTCCTTGCCCACCAGGCGGCGCGGCATGGACCCCGTCGCGGGCAGATAGAACGCGTCCACCGTCCCGACGACCGCGGCGAACCCGAGCAGCATCGCCGGCGGCGCGCCCCACACCCGGCCCGCGGCGGCGAGAGCGAGTACGGCCGCGAGCATCACCACGTCCCCGGCGATCATCACCCGGCGCGCCCCGAAGCGGTCCCCGACCGCCCCGCCCAGCAGCAGGAACACGGTCCGGGGCAGCGTGATCGCGGTCAGCACCAGCGCGGCCGTCCGGCCGCCGTGCGCGCTGGCCGCCCACCCCAGCGCGAAGGCGAGAGCCGCGTCGCCGGCCAGCGAGGCCCGGGTCCCCGCGAGCCAGAGCAGGTACGACCGGGGAAGCGCCGTCCGCGCGGGTGGGGGGACGACCGGGTCCGTGGTGCCGAGTGAGGCCATGGCCGCCGACCGTAGGGCCCTCAAGTCGGTCGAGGGCCAGCCCGCACTCCGCACAACGCACCGCGAGGAGTTCGCCCGCGCGGGTACGAGCACGCACCCGCGACGCGGTCCGGGCGGCGCGCACCGCCCGGACCACGCCCCCAACCACGCCCGCTACCTGCTGAGTTCGGCCGGTTCCGCCATCCGCGTCAGCTTCCGCGGGTTCCGCACCACGTAGATCCGGGTGATCCGCCCGTCCGCCACCACGAGGCTCACCGCGGCCGGCTCGCCGTCGAACTCGATCCGGACCGCGGCCGCGCCGTTGAGCCACACCGTCGCCACCGCGAACCCGTCCACCACCTGGTTCGCCCGCGCGAGCAGCGTCGCGACCCGCTCCGCGCCGCGGACCGGCACGAGCGCGGCGGTCACGAACCCGCCCCCGTCGGCGATCATGACCACGTCGGGCGCGATGACCTCCATCAGCTCCCCGAGCCGCCCGGTGCGCAACGCGGCCATGAACCGCTCCACCACGGCCTGTTGCTCCGACCGGCTCACCCGCACCCGCGGCCGCCGGGCCGCCACGTGCTCCCGTGCCCGCCGCGCGATCTGCCGCACCGCGGCCGCCGACTTCCCGATCGCCTCGGCGATCTCGCCGTACGGCACGTCGAAGACCTCGCGGAGCACGAACACCGCCCGCTCGGTCGGCCCGAGCGTCTCCAGCACGGTCAGCATCGCCATCGAGACGCTCTCGGCGAGTTCGACGTCGTCGGCGACGTCGGGGCTGGTCAGCAGGGGTTCGGGCAGCCACTCGCCGACGTACTCCTCACGCCTGCGGGCCAGGGTGCGCAGCCGGTTGAGCGCCTGCCGCGCGACGACCCGGACCAGGTAGGCCCGCGGGTCGCGCACCTGGGCCTGGTCGGCACCGGCCCACCGCAGCCAGGACTCCTGGAGCACGTCCTCCGCGTCGGCCGCCGACCCGAGCATCTCGTACGCCACGGTGAACAGCAGGCTGCGATGGGCGACGAACGGGTCCCCGGTCACCGCGCCGGTACGGCGCCGGACGCCTGCGGGCGTGCGGCCAGCGGGACTTCGCACGCGGCGGAGTAGCCCTGCGACTCGATACCGAGCGCCGTGTTGCTCCGGGTCGCGAGGTTGGCGAAGGCGATGACCACGGTGAGTTCGACCATCGCCGCCGGGCCGAGCCGGTCGAGCAGCCGCGCGGACAGCTCGTCGGTGACGGTCGGCGGCGTGACCGTCATGGCCTCGGCGTACTCCAGCACGTCCCGCTCCAACGGCGTGAAGACGTCGGACTCGCGCCAGCGCGGCACCTGGCTCGCCTTGGCCAGGTCCAAGTCCTGGTTCTGCGCCTGGAAGTAGCCGATGTCGAGGCACCAGCTGCATCCGACCTGCGCCGCGACGGCCATGTGCGCGAACGTCTTCAGGCTCGCGTCCGCCGCGTCCCACCGCCCCGCCATGCGCCCGAACTCCAGGTTGTCCTGGGCGATCCGAGGGCTGTGCCAGGTGACCTCGACGGGTTCGGGCACGGTACCGAGCAGCTCGGTCATCTTCTCCCGGACGTCGGCGGGGAGTTCCGCCTTCGGTACGCGTAGCGCCATGGTGTCCTCCTTGAATGTCTGCCTGTTCGGCATGAAGACACCGCCCGGACCGAGGTTGTGACACCTCACCGGGGTGGTGGGGGTCGTCGGCGCTCGATCGCCGTCAGCGCTTGCGCGGCTGGTTGAAGCGCAGGAGGTTGCCGGCCGGGTCGCGGAAAGCGCAGTCGCGGACGCCGTACGGCTGGTCGACCGGCTCCTGGAGCACCTCGGCGCCCGCCGCGCGGATGCGCTCGAAGGTCGCGTCCACGTCGTCGGTGGCGAAGATCACGCCGCGCAGCATCCCCTTGGCGAGCAGTTCGGCCATCGCGTCCTTGTCGGCGGGCGAGGCGTTCGGGTTCGCGAGCGGCGGTTCGAGCACGATCTCCACGTCCGGCTGCGACGGCGAGCCGACCGTCACCCAGCGCATCCCCTCGAACCCGACGTCGTTGCGCACCTCGAGACCGAGCACATCGCGGTAGAACGCGAGCGCCTTGTCATGGTCGTCGACGGCGATGAAGCACTGCGAAAGCCTGATGTCCATGGGCTTCACGCTATGGGCTGGTGGCGGATTCCGCGCCTCCGCGCCCGGCCGGACCGTTGCGCACCGGCCGGGTGAGGATCTTGGCCACGCACGCCGGGATGGCCGCGCCCGGGTCATGGCTGCGGGCCCGGTACGCGCTCGGGCTCTCGCCGACCAGTTCGGTGAAGCGCGAGCTGAACGACCCCAGCGACGTACAGCCGACCGCGAAGCAGACGTCCGTCACGCTCAGGTCGCCCCGCCGCAGCAGCGCCTTGGCCCGTTCGATCCTGCGGGTCATCAGGTAGCTGTACGGGGTCTCGCCGAAGGCGGCGCGGAAGCTGCGGGAGAAGTGCCCGGGCGACATCAGCGCGACCCGCGCCAGCGCCGGCACGTCGAGGGGCTGTGCGTAGTCGCGGTCCATCGCGTCTCTGGCCTTGCGGAGCCGGACGAGGTCCTCGATCATCACCCGGCCAGTCTACGGCCGGCCCGCGGGCCCCACCGGGTGCGCGCCGCCCGGGCCGGTGAGGAGGGCCTCGGCGTGCTTGCGGAAGGCGGTCACCAGCCGGCTGCGGTCGCCGGCGCGGGTGGCCAGCACCACATGGCTCGGTTCGACGCCTTCGAGCGGGATCAGGGCCAGGTCGGGGCGGGGGCCGATCGTGCCGGAGCCGAGCGGCACGATCGCCACGGCCTGCCCGGCGGCGATCAGCTCGATCTTGTCCTCGACGGAGTCGACCACGGGACCGCCGGGCGCGGAGCTGCCGTCGGGGCGGGGGTCGATCCGCCAGAAGGCGTTCCAGGCGGGGTCGGCGACGCGGGGCATGGGTTCGTCGGCGACGTCGTCGAGGGTGACCGACTCCCGCCCGGCGAGGCGGTGGTCGTAGGGCACCAGCAGGACCCGCGGCTCGTCGTAGAGGACCGTCACATGCAGCCGGCCGGTGGCGAACGGCAGCCGGGTGACCACCGCGTCCACCCGGTGGTCGCGCAGGGCCTCGCCCGCTTCGTGCCAGAGCAGGTGGTGGGTGCGCACGTCGGCGTCCGGGTGCTTGCGGCGCAGCTCGCGCACGGCCGGGGTGATGATGATGTTCGTGATGTAGCCGATGGTGATACGGCTGGGCTCGGCGGCGGCGCGGGCCCGCGCGGAAGCCTGGGCGGCGGAGCGCAGCAGCGCCCGCGCGAGCGGGAGGAAGACCTCGCCGGCCCCGGTGAGCCGGCTGCCCTGCGGAGTGCGGTCCAGCAGGCGGGCGCCGACCTGCTCCTCCAGGCGGTTGATCTGGCGGCTCAGCGAGGACTGGGTGAGGTGGAGGGCCACGGCGGCCCGCCCGAAGTGCCGGTGCTCGGCGACGGCGGCGAAGGAGCGCACGAGCCGCAGGTCGAGGTCCTCGCGGGGCACTGGCGGATCTGTCATGACTTCAGCGTAGCGGCCGCACCTGGCCGCTTCACCGCTTGCATGTGCCGTGACCTGCGGTGTTGCGGATATCGGGATGCGCGTTCCGGAACATTCATTGGACCCGTGGCGCCGCGCGCCCGCAAGGTGGCAGCACGGGCCGGGCGCCACCGTACGGCCGTGCCGGGCACGTCGCGGACGGCCCGGTCCGTGGCATCGCGACCAGCACGAGCGAACAAGCGGAACGAGCGGAACGAGCCGACCATGAACGAGATCTGGATTCTGGGAGCGACCGGCCGGACCGGACGCGCGATCGCCGCGCTGCTGGCGGCGGGTGACGCCCCGCTGGTCCTGGTGGGACGCGATGCCGCGCGGCTGGGCGAGCTGGCCGGGACGATCGGCGGCACCTCGCGGACCGTGGTGATCGGCCCGGCCACCGGAACCGCAGGTGCGGCCGGTCCCCATGGCACAGCCGGTACCCATGGATCGGCTGATGCCCATGGCACAGCAAGAACCCGTGGTTCAGCCCGTACCAATGGCCCAGGCGATGCCCGCCGGGGACGTGCCAACGGTTCCGCCGCCACCGTCGCCGCGATCACCGCGCAGCTCGCGGCGGCCGCGCCCTCCGTGGTCGTCAACACGATCGGCCCGTTCACCGAGACGGCGCTGCCGATCGCCCGCGCGTGCCCGCCCGGCACCCACTACCTCGATCTCGCCAACGAACTCCTCGCGGTCACCGGGTTGCTCGGGTTGCACGACGAGGCCGCCGCCGACGGCCGCTGCCTGGTGACCGGCGCCGGGTTCGGCGTGCTCGCCACCGAGAGCGTCGTGCTGAAGCTGTGCGCGGGCCGGCCGGCACCGGCGCGGGTGCGGGTCGACGCGCTGGCGGCGGTCGAGAACGAGCCCGGCGCGATCGGCGCCGCGCTGGCGGCGAGCATCATCGACGCGCTCTCGGTCGGCGGGCGCCGTTACGAGCGGGGGCGGCTCGTGTCCGCCCGGCTCGGCGGCGACTTCGAGCGGTTCGCCCTGCCCGACGGTTCGGCGGCCCACAGCGCCGGGGGCCCGTCCGGCGAACTGGAGGCGGCCCACCGGGCCAGCGGGGCGCCCTTCGTGGTCGCCGCGTCGGGCGCGATGCCGGCCGGGCGGGCGATCCGCGCGGTGCTGCCGGCGGCGGCCGTCCTGCTGGCGCGCCGCCCGCTCGGCAACGCGGTGAAGCGCCGCTTCGCCCGGGTCCAGGTCGGCCCCGGCGAACGGAACCGGGAGTTCTCCTGGGCGCGCGCCCTGGTCCAGGACGCCGACGGCGGCCACCGCGAAGGGTGGCTGCGGGCGGGCGACGGCATGTCGTTCACGGCCGCGGTGGCCTCGGAGGTCGCGAGCCGCCTCGCGCGGGGCGAGGGGAAGCCCGGCGCCTACACGCCCGGCGCGCTCTTCGGCCCCGAGCTGGCCGAGGCGGCCGGCGGGACCTTCCTCCTCGACGAGGCGACGGTCTGAGCCGGTCCGCGGCGTGCTCGGCCCGCCGGTGGCCGCGGTCAGAAGGGTCAGAAGGGGAGGTCGGGAGCCGCCAACTCGGCGAGCAGCGGCTCCAGTCGGGCGGCCGCGGCCGCGGTCTGCGGGTCCGCGAGGGCGAGTTCGGCGCCCGCGGCGGTGAGGGTGGCGCGCAGCGCGCGGTGGATCTCGGCGGCGTCGAGGGCGCGGACGAGGGTCGCGGCGAGCGGGTCGGTGACCTCGTCGGGCAGGAGGTGGGCGCCCTTGGCGTGGGCCGTGGGCAGCCCGAGGCGCACGCAGGCGAGGGTGAGGAGGTGCTCGCGCATCGCGCCGATCCAGTGCTCGGCCTGCCACAGGCGGCCGCGCGCCAGGCAGATCCGGACGTGCAGGGCGTGATGCCACAGCAGGCCCGTCAGCAGGTCGGGGTCCGGGTCCCGGTAGGGCCGCAGCGGCTGCGAAGTGCCGAACAGCGGGCGCCAGTTGGGTCCGCGCGGGCCGAACTCGGCCTCGGGCGCGAAGGTGACGTCGGCCTCCAGCCAGCCGGGCAGCAGGAACGCCCGGACGGTGCCGGTGCCGACCGGCAGGTCCCAGTGGTGCAGGGCGCCGAGTTCGGCGGTGAGCCACCGCGTCCAGCGCGCCACCGTGTCCGCGACCTCCCCACGTACGGACAGCACCAGGTCGGTGTCCGACCAGCGGTCGCCGGCGCCGACCGCGTACGAGCCCGTGAACGCGGCCCCCACCACGGCGGCATCGGCCTCCGCGCGCGCGACCAGCCACTCCCGCAGGCGGTCCCGCTCCTCGACCGTGAACATCGTGCGGCTCCCTCCGACAGCGGGTGAAGATCCTACGACGGCCCCGGCGCCCGGGCTTGGTAGCGTGCCGAACCATGCCGTTCGAGGACGAGTTGAAGCCGGTGCGGGTCGTGCCGTACCAGAGCACCTGGCGGGCGGACTTCGTGGAGCTGGCGCGGGTGCTGGGTGGGGCGCTCGGCGCGGAGGCGGTCGCGATCGACCATGTGGGCTCGACGTCCGTGCCGGGCCTGGCGGCGAAGGACTGCGTGGACGTGCAGGTGCGGGTGGGCGACGTGGACGAGGCACGGCTGGAGCCGCTGCTCGCCGCGATCGGCTTCCGGTGCCGGCCCGAGCCGTGGAACCGGACGGAGGTGTCGGGCGGGCGGGAGTGCCGCAAGCTCGTCTTCGCGCCGCCGCCCGGGGCGCGCTCCTGCAACGTGCACCTGCGGCGGGCCGACGGCCCCAACTCCCGCTTCGCGCTGCTCTTCCGCGACTATCTGCGCGCGGACGAGGCCGCCCGCGCGGGCTGGGGCGCGTTCAAGCAGCGGCTGGCCGCGAGCGTGCCCGACATCTTCGACTACGGCCAGATCAAGGCGACGGCCACGGAGCTGCTGATGGCCGGTGCCGAACGGTGGGCGGCGGACACGGGCTGGACGGTCGGCGGGGCAGCGGAGAACGCCGCACCCTGATCCGTGCCGGCCGGTGCTCCTCCGCGCGGGCCGGTCCGGACGGCACGACCGCGTACAACCGCGTACGGCCTCGTACAGCCGCGCGACGTCCGATTCCCGCCAGCACCGCCCCGCACCCGTGACAAGACTGACCGCATGACCACGCGAAACGCCCAGAACCACGCCGACGGCCGGACCGACGGCCCCGCCGCCCGCCACACCCGGATCGAGCCCGGCATCCTCTACTTCGGCACCCCCGTGGTGCTGCTCTCCACCGAGAACGAGGACGGCAGCGCGAACCTCGCGCCGATGTCGTCCGCGTTCTGGCTCGGCTGGCGGGCGATGCTCGGGCTCGGCGCGAGGTCGCAGACCACGCTGAACCTGCTCAGGACCGGCGAATGCGTGCTGAACCTGCCGGACGACTCGCTCGCCGCGGCCGTGGACGCGCTCGCCCTGACCACCGGCCGCGACCCCGTGCCCGAGGGCAAGCAGAAGCGCGGATACCGCTTCCACAAGGAGAAGTTCGCCCGCGCCGGGCTCACCCCGGTCGACTCGGACACCGTACGGCCGCCGCGCGCCGCGCAGTGCCCGGTGGCCATGGAGGCGGTGGTCGAGGCCACCCATCCGCTCGCCGACGACGACCCCCAACAGCGCGGCGGCATCGTGGTGTTCGAGGTGCGGGTGCAGCGGGTGCTCGTGCACGACGCGATCCGGATGCCCGGCACGCGCGACCGGATCGACCCCGACCGCTGGCGGCCGCTGCTGATGAGCTTCCAGGAACTGTACGGACTCGGCGACCGGTTGCGGGAGTCCGCGCTGGCGAGCATCCCCGAGGACATGTACCGCGGTCCCGACATCGCCCGTTCGCACGCCGCCGGAGTGGCCGCTGGGCGCTCTTGACACCCGCGGGCCGCCCGCCGACGCTGGGGCGGGGCGCGCCACCGCCGATCGAGCCGCGCCGCCAACTCCGTTGCACAGCACGCACATCAGGCACAGCACGCAACGCACAGCAGGCAACGCACCGCCCCGCACGTGCAGGCACGGCTGTACGACTGGACGGCGGGCGACGGCAGCGAAGGAGCGGTCATGCGCGGGCCAGACGCGTTTCCGACGGTGGCGGGTGTCGCCGCGGCGGCCCGGATGCTCACGCTGCGCCACCCGGACCTGTGCCGGATGCGGTTGGCCGGCGAGTCCCGGTCCGGGCGGCCCCTGTGGCTGCTGTCCGTCGGGCACCCGCGGGACAGCGGCCGGCACATCCTCGTGGTGGCCGGCGCGAACTGCGACGAGCAGGCGGGCGGCGGCACCGTGCTGTGGCTGGCCGAGCAGGCCGTCCACGACCGGCGGCGGCTCAGGGAAGCCGGGCTGACCTGGGACTTCCTGCTCTGCCTCGACCCCGACGGCGCACTCCTCAACGAGACGGGTCCGGCCGGTCCCCGCCCGCCCGCGGTGCACTTCCGGCACGCCTACCGCCCCGCCTCCTCCGAACGCCCCTACACCGCCGCCTCGTTGGCCGCGACGGCCGGTCGGCTCCCCGAGACGCTGGCGCTGTCCGCCCTCGTCGACGAGCTGCGGCCGGTGCTCCGCTGCTCGCTGCACGGCACGGACGTGGGGGGCGCCTGGGTCCGGCTCTCCGCCGAAGTGGCCGGGCTGGCCGAGCCGTTCGGGAAGATCGCCGCCGAACTCGACATCCCCGTGCAGACCGGCACGTACGAAGCGCTGTCCTCGCACGGCGCCGGGCCCGGTGTCTTCGTACGGCCGGCGGGGCCGGGGCGGCGCTACGGGCCGGAACTGCGGGTCGAGGTGCCGATGTGGGCGACCCGGCGGGTGGCGTACGCCGAGCCGCACCCGGACCCGGCGTACGCGCTGGCCGTGCTGGCGGCGCGGCTGCGGAACGAGGGGACCACCGGGGAGGAGGCGTTCGAGCAGGCGCTGGAACTGCTCGGGGACGCCGCGGACGGGCCGGTGCTGCGGGCCGCACGGCAGGCGGTCACCGGGTGGGCGGCGCTCGCGGAGGACTTCGACGCGATCGGGCGGGAGTCGCCGGTGCCGCTGACCATGGCACACGTCGCCGCGTTCGACATCGCCGCGCGGCAGGCGCCGCTGCGGGCGGCGGGGACGCTGCTGCGGCTGCTCGACGAGGCGCGGCTGGACGAGGACCCGGACAGCGCGCCCGCCCGGCTGCGGGCCCGGCTGGAGCGGCGCCTCGACGCGGGTGCGGGGGACCTGATCGCGACGATGGACGCGGTGTGGGTGCCGATCTCCGAGCAGATGGAATTGCAGGCACGGACGGTGCTGGCCGCCGCCGCGGGGCTCGGGTGAGGCGGGTGAGGCGGCACGAGACGCCGTGAGGGTGCCGGTGCGCTTCCGGGCGCGAGGCGGTCTTGACAGGGGGACGAAGGGGTCGGAACCTTGGCGGGGCATCGGGCAAATCGGCGATTACCCCGTCAACTTCATCGTGGGGCCGTTGATTTGGACAGCGAGGAGATCCCGTGGCAACGACGACCGGCGGAGCGTGACTTCGGCGATGGCCGACGCCTATCCGAGTGTCGCGGGGGTGGTGGCGACGGCGGCGGCGTTCGCCGGTTTCCATCCCGGCCTGTGCGAGTTGCGGGCGGTCGGCCGATCGCGGGCGGGGCGCCCGCTGCACGTACTGACCGTGGGGCACGGACGGCGGAACGTCCTGGTGGTGGCAGGGCCGCACTCCGATGAGCGGGTGGGGGCGGCGACCGCGCTGCGGCTGGCCGAACGCGTCGCGCACGACCCGCTGCTGCACGCGGGCGCGGACGCGACCTGGCACCTGCTGCTGTGCCTGGACCCCGACGGCGCGGTGCGCCACGAAGCCGGGCCGCCGATACGCCGCACCCCCGCCGCGCACTTCCGGCACGCGTACCGCCCGCCGCCCGACGAGCAACCGGAGTGGGCCCCGTCGATCCGGCCGCCGGACGACCAACTCCCGGAGTCCCAGGCGCTGCTGGACCTGATCGACGAGCTGCGGCCGATCCTCCAGTGCTCGCTGCACGGCAACGACCTCGGCGGCTGCTGGGTGCAGTTGACCCGCGACGTACCCGGACTCGCCGAGCCGCTGGGCAAGTTGGCGGCCGAGCACGACGTGCCGGTGCAGACCGGCACCTATGACGCGCTGCGGTGGACGGTGTCGGGGCCCGGTGTCTACGTGCTGCCCGAGCCGGGCGCGCGGGCCAGGTCGGACCGGCTGCCGGCGGACGTCGACCGTTCGACCTGGACCCGGCCGCACCGCCACGGCGGGATGACCGCGCTGTTCGAGGTGCCGATGTGGTCGGCCCGTACGGTCGCCGACCCGGCGCCGCATCCGGAGGCGGCCGGCGAACTGGCCCGGCTGGGAAGGCAGTTGCGGACCCACGCGCGCCGGGTCGAGGTGCTGATCGCGGAGGTGCGGGCGGTGCTGCCGGCCACGGCCCCGGACCGCGCCCACCTGCTGCGGGTCGCGACGGAACTGGCCGCGGCCTGCCCGCAGGTCGCCGCGGAGTGGGAACGCATGCCCCCGGACGCGGTCCCGCTGACCGCCGCGCACCTCGCGGCTCTCGACATCGCGGCCCGCAGGATTCCCCTGCGGGCCGCCGGCACGCTGCTACGGCTCCTCGACGGCCGCCCGGCCCCGGCCACCGCCGAGGTCAAGGCCGTATGCGAGCGCCAACTCGCCCGCTGGGCGGATGAGTTGACCCTCGGCCACGACCCGGTCTGGGTGCCGGTCGACGAGCAGGTGCGGGTCCAGTCCGAGGCGGTGCTGGCGGCCTTCCGGCTGGCCGTGGCCCACGGGTGACGGCGACCGTGCACCGCCCCCGACGCCAGACGGTGCCCTGGCAGACCGTGACCGCTCAGACCGAAACCACTCAGACCGTGACCGCTCCGAGCTCCGCGGCCACCAGCTCCGCGAGCTGCACCGCGTTGAGCGCGGCGCCCTTGCGCAGGTTGTCGTTCGAGACGAACAGCGCGAGGCCGTTCTCGACCGTCTCGTCCTGCCGGACGCGGCCCACGTAGGAGGGGTCGGCGCCCGCGGCCTGCAACGGGGTGGGGATCTCCGAGATCTCCACCCCGGGCGCGGCGGCGAGCAGTTCGTACGCCCGCGCAACGCTGATCGGGCGGGCGAAGCGGGCGTTGATCTGCAGCGAGTGGCCGGAGAAGACCGGGACCCGTACGCAGGTGCCGGACACCTTCAGCTCGGGGATCTCCAGGATCTTGCGGGACTCGTGGCGCAGCTTCTGCTCCTCGTCGGTCTCGAAGCTGCCGTCGTCCACCAGGTTCCCGGCGAGCGGCACCACGTTGTAGGCGATGGGCCGCTGGTAGACCGCCGGGGCGGGGAACTCGACGGCCGACCCGTCGAAGGTGAGGCCGTCGGCCTGCTCGGTGACCTTCACCGCCTGGCCGTGCAGTTCGGCCACGCCGGCCAGGCCCGAGCCGGAGACGGCCTGGTAGGTGGCGACGACCAGCGCGACCAGCCCGGCCTCCTCGTGCAGCGGGCGCATCACCGGCATGAAGGCCATCGTGGTGCAGTTCGGGTTGGCGATGATGCCCTTCGGGCGGGTCGCGATCGCGTGCGGATTGACCTCGGAGACCACCAGCGGGACGTCCGGGTCGCGTCGCCACGCGGAGGAGTTGTCGATCACGACGGCGCCCTGTGCGGCGACCTTCTCCGCCAGCGCGCGGGAGGTGCTGCCGCCCGCGGAGAAGATGACGATGTCCAGACCGGAGTAGTCGGCGGTCGCCGCGTCCTCGACGGTGACGGTGGCGCCGTCCGGGCCGCCCTCCCACGGAAGGGTGCGGCCCGCCGAACGGGCCGAGGCGAAGAGGCGGAGCTGCGTGACGGGGAACTTCCGCTCGGCCAGCACCTTGCGGACGACCCCGCCGACCTGTCCGGTCGCTCCGACGATTCCGATCCTCATTGCGGTATCTCTCCGATCATGCCTGTCTGGGGGTGCCCGTCCGTTTCGAGTATCCCCCGGCCCGGGCGTGGGGCGCGGCTCGATTTCACGGGGCGAGACGGCCGGGGCCGGCGGCGGCCGCGACTCCGGCTCCCCGCGGGGCGCCCTCCACCGCCGCGAGGGCCGTGAGCGCCGCGGCCACCGCCGACGGGCTCGCCGGGAGCAGCGGCAGCCGTACGTCCGGCGTCGGGATGCGGCCCCGCGCGTGCAGGACGGCCTTCACCACGGCCGGGTTCGGCTCGCTGAAGACGGCGGCGGCCAGCGCCGACAGCCCGCGCCCGCCGGATGCGTCACCGGCGCCGGGGTCCGCCGCGGCGAGCGCCGCCCACTCCCGGGTCGCCAGGTGCGCCGAGGCCAGGATGGCGCCCTGGGCGCCGAGCGCCAGCAGCGCGGGCGCGAAGACGTCGTCGCCGGCCAGCACCTCGAAGCCCTCGGGCGCCGACGCGAGAAGGGCGACGGTCTCCGCGGTGATCTCGCCCGCCGCGTACTTCACACCCGCCACCCCGGGGATCGCCGCGAGGGCGACGAGGGCGGCGGCGGAGAGCGGCTGCCCGGTGCGGTAGGGGACGTGGTAGATCAGCACCGGCACCGGGCTCGCGGCGGCGACCTCGCGGAAGTGGGCGAGCACCCCGGCCTCGCCCGGCCGGGTGAAGGAGGGGACGGTGACGAGCGCGGCGTCGGGCACCTCGGGAAGCCCGGCGAGGGCGGCCACCTCGCGGGCGGCACGCCGGGTGGAGCCGGCACCGCCCACCCCCACGGTGAAGCGGGCGCCGTGCGCACGGCAGATCCGGCCGACGGCGGCGGTGACCGCGGCCCGCTCGTCCGGTTCGAGCGCGGCGGCCTCCGCAGTGGTGCCGAGGGCGACCAGACCGCCGGCCCCCGCCTCCAGCAGGTCGTGCCCGAGGCGCTCCAGCGCGGCGAGGTCGACCCGGCCGTCCGGCCCGAACGGCGTGATCAGCGGTACGTGGATCATGTCTGCGAGTCTGCGCCGCAGGTCGTCGCAAGGTCCAGTTAAATGTCGTGCACGGAACTCTTAAGCAGCTCTACGCTTCCGGCCATGTATGAGATCTCCGCCGATCCGGCCCGCCTCGACGTCCCCCGCATCCACCAGTGGCTGTCCGTCGACTCGTATTGGGCGAAGGGACGTTCCCTCGACAAGCAGCAGGCCGCGATGTCCGGCTCCCTCAACTTCGGGGCGTACCACGAGACCACCGGAGAGCAGCACGGATACGCCCGCGTCGTCACCGACCTCGCCACGTTCGCCTGGCTCTGCGACGTGTTCGTCGACCCGGCCGCCCGCGGCAACGGCCTCGGCACCGCCCTGGTCGCCGCCGTCCGCGACCACCTCGCGCCGTACGACGTGCGCCGCGTCATGCTGGCGACCGCCGACGCGCACGGCGTCTACGCGAAGCTCGGCTTCGAACCGCTCGCCGACCCGTCGAAGTGGATGTCCCTCGGCCGCCAGTAGCCCACCGGCAGCCGCGCCACGACGCCCGGGCCGCCGGCGCGGTGCCGCCGGCGGGTCGGAAGGTTCCGCGTCAGGCGGTCAGAAGACGTCCGGGCACCAAGGGCGGCGCGGGGTACGGAAGAGGATGTCCGCGGCTCGGGCCGCCTGCGCGCGGTGCTCGGTGATCCGGCCGAGCACGGCCAGCCGGACCGCGGACTCGTCGCCGAGGTACAGGCAGCCGAGGTCGGCGGCCGACAGCGACAGGTCGGCCGGCGCCGTCGAGGGGGTGCAGGAGGCGGCCCCCTTGTCGTCGGTCTCCAGCAGGAAGCGGCCGGCGGCGGGGCCCGCCACGGTCCGGTCGCCGTCGCGCACCTCGTCGTGGACCTGGAGCACCAGGCCGGTGGCGGCGCCCTCGTAGCGGCGGGCGGTGAGCGCGGCCGGGGTGTCCAGCACCCGCAGCCACATGAAGTCGGCGTACGCCTCGGGGCGGGCCGCGCGCGGGTCGCCCAGCAGCAGCGGCATGATGTCGTCGGGCGCGCGGTACCCGGACGTGATCCGGGTGATCCAGTCCATCGAGAGCAGGAACCGCCACAGCGCCTGCTCGGCGGCCGGGGTGGCCGCGATCAGGTCCGAGACCGTGAGCTCCGCCCGCGGCAGCTTCCCCGGCCAGTGATGGTCCTGCACGTCCCAGAGGACGAACCCGTCGACCTCGCCGTCCGGGCCGCGGTAGAGCGCGCAGTACCGCTCCTTCCACTCCGGCAGCCGCACCTCGCCGGTGGTCCGCCGCCACCACAGCGGCGGCCGGTCGATCGCGCCCGGGGTCGTCGCCCTGACCCGGTCGTGCAGCGCGGGACCGACTTCGCCCAACTCCGCCAAGGTGGCCATGTCCACCCGGCCGCCGTCGTCCGGCCCGGCGTAGCGGTGGTCGAGCGCGGCCCGCGCCACATCGACCTCCCAGTTCGTCACCCAGGTCGCCGGGCCGAAGCCGAACCGGCCGTAGATCGGGTACTCGGCGGCGATCAGGATCGACACCACGTCCCCGCGCTCCCTGGCGTCGGCGATGTCCGCGGCCATCATCCGCCCGGCCAGCCCGCGCCGGCGGTGGGTGGCGGTCACCGAGACGTTGGTGACCGCCGACGCGGGCACCGCCGCGCCGCCCGGCACCGTCAGCTCCCGGGGCATGCTGCGGAAGGTCGCCACGCAGCGGCCCCGGTCGAACGCCCCCCGGGACCGGCTCAGGTCGATCAGCGAGCGGCGGGTCGCCACCATCTCCGCGTCGACCGACGGCCCGAGGTGGAAGCCCGCGTACTGCGCCCGCACCCAGTCGGCGACATCGGACTCTTCGAGGGTGCGGATCTCAGCAGTCATGCCCGGCACCATATGCGCGCCGCTCCGCGCCCCGCACACGAATATCCGCCCGGACGGGCCGGCCTGCACCGGCCTGCACCGGCGTGGACCGGCGCACCCCGGCAGGCCCCGGACCGAACCGGCGCGGACCGCCCGGGCGCCGGTACGTCAGCCCTCCGCCAGCAGGTCCTCCACATGCGCCTCGCCCGCCCGATAGCGCCGGGTGATCTCCGCCGAGCAGCCGTCCACGGTCTGCTGGAGCGTGTGGCGGCGGCGCGAGACCTGCTGCTCGTGACCGGCCAACCGGGCCATCGCCGCGTGCAGTTCGGGGTCGGTACGGGCGTCGAGGTCGGACAGTTCCACCTCGGAGAGCATCTCCTCGGCGAGCAGCCGCACCCGCTCGGTCAACGGCGTGCCGAGCGTGACGTGCCGTGCGGAGGAGCGCACCCGCGACGGCCCGTCGGCCAGGATCTCCGAGAGCCGGTCCACCACGGGCCCGCCCGCGCCGGCCGCCCCGCCGGCAACCGCTCTGCCCCCGGCCGACCTGCCCCCGGTTGAGCCGCCACCGCCCGCGGCGCCCTCCACCGCATCCGCGGCAGGCGCCTCCGGGCCGCCGCGCCGGGCCAGTTCGGCACGCAGGATGTCGATCCGCCCGTGCAGCATCCGCCGCAGGTACGACAGGTCCGCCTCCTCCCGCTGCGCCTCACGGCGCAGGGTGCGCAGCGCCGCCAGGTCCATCCCGCCCAGGTCGGGCGCGGGCGGATCGGCGAGCGGACCGCGCGGTGCGGGCGGTCGCAGTGGGCCGGTAGCGTCGGCCTTCAGCATGGGTTGGCCCTTCCTGCTGTGCGATGCGCCGCGGACGCGGCGGCCCTCGATACGGCGAAGCCGGGTGCCACGGACAGCGCCCGTCGCGCGGTGCCGGATGTCTCTCCGGCGCCGGATCTGGTCATACCTGTCGTCCCCTCCGGGCGTGCCGCACGCCCCTCCCGGCTTTGATGCTGCCATCTGCCGCTGGCACCCCGCAGCGACTCTGCACCCGAACGGCCGTCACAACAGTTGTGCGACCCCGCCGACCGGGCGTACGCCGCCGCCTCGTCGCGTGGCTCTCACCCGTGTGGGGTACGGCCGCCGCGACCCGCGACAATGAGGGCATGCGAGCGGTGGCCCAACGGGTGAGCGAAGCGAAGGTCGTCGTCGACGGGGAGACCGTCGGCGCCATCCAGGGACCGGGACTGTGCGTCCTGGTCGGTGTGACGCACGACGACACGAAGGAGAAGGCGGCGGCACTCGCCCGCAAGCTGTGGAGCCTGCGGATTCTGCCCGAGGAGCGGTCCTGCTCCGACGTCGACGGGCCGCTGCTCGTGGTGAGCCAGTTCACGCTTTACGGTGACGCCCGGAAGGGGCGCCGGCCCACGTGGAACGCGGCCGCGCCCGGCGCCGTCGCCGAGCCCCTCGTCGACGAGGTGGTCGCGCAACTGCGCGGGCTCGGCGCGACCGTCGCCACCGGGGTCTTCGGCGCCGACATGAAGCTCTCCCTCACCAACGACGGGCCCTTCACGGTCGTTCTCGACCTCTGACCGTCCGCCCGGAGATCCACGGCCCGCCCCCGGACCTCGCGGTGCGCGGGCGGGCCGTGGACCGCACTGCCGGCGCGGCTACGGCGCGACCACCGTCTCCTGGGCCGCCGCGGTGTTCTCGTCGGCGATCAGCGTCGCGTGCTCCGGGGTGTTCCGCTTGACCAGGGCGAGGGCGATGGGGCCCAGTTCCCAGTGCCGGGCGGAAGAGGTGACGAAGCCGATCGCGCGGCCCTCGGCGGGGTCGGCGCCTTCGACGGCGACGCGCACGGGAGCGCCGTGGGCCGGCAGCCGCACCTCGCTGCCGTCGAGGTGGAGGAAGACGAGGCGGCGCGGCGGCCGCCCCAGGTTGTGCACGCGGGCGACGGTCTCCTGGCCCCGGTAGCACCCCTTCTGCAGGTGCACCGCGCTCTCCAGCCACCCCAGCTCGTGCGGGATCGTACGGTGATCGGTCTCCAGGCCCACCCGCGGCCGGTGCGCCTCGATTCGCAGCGCCTCGTGGGCGAGCACTCCGGCCGCGGGACCCGCCGTGGCCGTGAAGCCCTCCAGCTTGTCGCGCGGCACGAACACGTCGCGGCCGTACGGCGTCTCGCGCACCGCCCACTCGGTGGGCACCTGGGCGATCGAACCGGCCGGCAGGTACACCACCGCGTACTGGTCGGTGGCGTCGGCGACTTCGACCCGGTAGAAGAACTTCATGCTCTCCAGGTAGGCGATCAGCGCCTCCTGGCTGCCGGGTTCGACGTGCATCCATGTGGTGGTGCCGTCGTCGACCAGGTACAGGGCGTGCTCGATGTGGCCGTGCGCGGACAGGATCAGTGCCTCGGTGGCCTGGTGCGGCGGGAGCTGCTCGACGTGCTGGGTGAGCAGCAGGTGCAGCCAGGAGAGCCGGTCCGCCCCGCTGACGGTGACGACTCCGCGGTGCGACAGGTCCACGAAACCGGTGCCGTCCGCGAGCGCGCGCTGCTCGCGGAACAGGTCGCCGTAGTGGGCGGCGACGCCTTCGTCAGGGCCTTCTGCGGGGACGGCGCCGGGCAGCGACAGCAAAGGGCTCTTGTTCATGCGGTCAAGCGTACGGCGCTAGCTTTCCTGCGCGGCCTTGCGGGCGCAGTCCCGGCAGCGGCCGAAGATCGCGAAGTGCTTCATGTCCGTCTCGAAGCCGAACTCCGCGCGCAGCCCGTCCTTGAGCGGGGCCGCGAAGCTCACGTCGGCCTCGGTCACCCGGTCGCAGTCCCGGCAGACCAGGTGCATGTGGTCGTACCGGTCGGCGAGGTGGTAGGTGGGGGCGCCGTGGCCCAGGTGGGCGTGGTTGACCAGGCCCAGTTCCTCCAGCAGCTCCAGGGTCCGGTAGACCGTGGAGATGTTGATCCCGGAGGCGGTCTTGCGCACCTCGCACAGGATGCCCTCGGGCGTCGCGTGGTCGAGGGCGTCGACGGCCTCCAGGACAAGCTCGCGCTGCGGGGTCAGCCGGTACCCGCGCTGCCGCAGATCGCTCTTCCAGTCAGTGCTCGCCACAGGGCCAGTGTAGGTACGCCTACTTGAAGAAGGCGATTCCGTCGTCGGGAAGGTCCTTCACATCGGCGGCCCACTCCTTGGGGTCCACCACCTTCTTCAGGTGCGCGGACATGTACGCGCGCAGCGGCACCTCGGGGGTGGCCTTCTCGCCGACCCACATCAGGTCGCTGTTGACGTACCCGTAGAGCCGCTTGCCGCCGCTGTACGCGGGGGCGACCGGCAGCCGCGCCACCGCGTCCGTGACCAGGTCGATCTGCGGCTTGCCGTCGGCCAGCTCGCCGGTCCAGATCTCGACGACGCCCTCGTCGCGGGTGGTGGTCACGTCCACCTTGCGCTCGGCGTCGATCCGCCAGTAGCCGGTCTCGGACTCCAGCGGCCTGACCTTGCGGCCCTCCTCGTCCAGCACCCAGGTGTGCGAGGTGTACTCCAGGAACGGCCGGCCGTCGTGGGTGAAGGCGACCTCCTGCCCGAAGTTGCACTTCTCGGCGCCGGGGAAGTCGTGCACGCCCGCCCCGGTCCAGCGCCCCAGCAGGAAGGCGAGCGGGACCAGCGTCGGGTGCAGGTCGGAGGGGATCTCGATCATGTCAGCGCTGGCCCTGGTACAGCTTCTTCACCGCGTAGAGCGCGAACGCGGCGACGCCCAGGCAGACCAGGACGAGCAGGGCGTCGAAGTAGTACTGGATTTCCACGGAGGGGCTCCTCGGGCGGCAGACGGTGCAGGTCCGCGCGCGGGTACGGCACGAACCGCGGGCAAGTCTAGTGCGCGGCCCTGCCACGGGCGCGGCCAGGCCGCGCCCGTGGTGGCTCAGCCAAGCAACTGGGCCTGCAGGCGGACCGTCTGGTGGAAGGGCACCGCGGGCAGCGGGCCCTTGCGGGTCTGCACCACCAGGGCGAACGTGTCGCCCGCGTTGAGCATCGCGAAACGGGTCGAGGTGTCCCCGCTCGACTTCAGCTCGGCCTGGGCGGTCACGGCGACCGCCCGCGGGATCGACGGGGACTGCACCTTGAGGTCCTCGACGGTGTCGAGTGCGCCCCTGACCGAGACGCCCGCCATGCCGTCGAAGTAGACGACGCGGTACCCGGTGGTGAGGAACTGCACCAGGTAGACCTCGGTCCTGGTGCCGTCGGGCATGGTCCAGGCGCGGGCGGCGATGTGCCGCACCGCGTCGGCGCGCAGCGCGAGGTCGGCGTCGCGCGCGACGTCCGGGAGGCCGAAGTCGTACCGCTTCTGGTAGGCCGCGGTCGGCAGCCACCCGGTCGTGCCGGGGAAGGAGCGGTCCGGCACGGCCTGTTCGGGCAGCGGCAGCAGGAGCGACCGCTCGTCGGCGTAGTGCGCGCCGGAGGGGTTGGCCGAGACCAGCGGGCGCGGCTTGCCCGAGGGAAGCTTCGGCAGCGCGATCGGCGGATACGCCCAGCGGCCGTCGTCGGGTGTCTTGAGCCCGGGGATCTTCGTCCGCTCCGGCTGCGTCACGGCGTACGTCGCCGCCCCGCCGAGCGCGGCGAAGACCAGCACGGCGGCGGTCCACCGGATCGCGGCCCGCAGCTTCCGCCTGGGCGGCCGCGGCACGAACGGCGGTGCGGCCGGCGGCATGGGCGGCGCGGGCGGTTCGGACGGTTCGGGGGCGGCCGTCACGGGTGCCGGCTCGGCCGGGGCCTCTGCTGCCGTCTCGGCCGGCGTCTCGGCCGGCGTCTCAGGTGTCGTCGTCTCCGTCATCAGACCGTCATCCCCGGGTCCTTGATCCGGTCCAGCTGGTCGCGCAGCAGGTCGACCGCGTCGGACTTCGCCAGCGGCCGCGGGCCGTCGGCGGTCATCGTCACCATCAGGTCGCCCTCGGTCGCCTGGCAGGTCATCTCGTCCAGGGCGTCGCCCGGCTCGGCGGGCGGCAGGACGCAGGTCGCCTTCGGGTAGCCCTTCACCTTCGGGCCGGTACGGAAGACGCCCATGGCCTTGGTGAAGGCGGTGAAGTAGTCGGTCTCCGCCCTCGCCGCCTGCTTGTTCCTCATCTGCACGATGCGTATCTGGACCACCAGCCCGCCGCCGGTCTGGGTGTAGGTCCGCATCCCCGCGCTCTCGATGTGGAGGCTGTCCACCGCTTCGTTCAGCTCCTTGCGCTCCTTCGCGGACATGTCCCGGGAGTCGCCCTTGACCAGTCGCTGTGCCTGCTCGGCGTCGAGCGCGACGTCGTTGCCGTACTCGTCCACGTCGGGGCCGGGCAGGTAGCCGCCGGGGATCGGCAGGAGCAGCAGTCGCGGGCTGCCGTAGTGGCTGCCGCCGGACCGCGTGCCGAACGCCTTGGTGGCGGTCGGGGTCGGCTCGGTCCACGGGGTGGCGGCGGGCTTCGCGTCCGTCCTGCCGTCCTTGCCGTGCAGCACGGCGTACCCGACGCCGCCGCCCGCCACGACCGCGACCAGCACGGCGAGCCCGAGCGCGAGCCCGCGCCTGGACCGTACGGGAGCGGGCCCGGCCGTCTCCGGCGGAAGCGGGGGTGCCGCGGGGAGCATCGGCACGGGCGGCGTGCCAGGGGCGACGTCCGAGGACACGGCCGGAGGCTCGGCCGGGGGTACGGCCGGAGGCAGGTCCGGGGCAGCGGCCGGAAAGTCTTCCGGTCTCCGCGGAGGGGTCTCGTCGCTCACAGCCGCTCCAGTTGCTTCCCGAGAATGGGCTTGATCCGCCCGGACTTCACCGGGTGCAGCGAGTCGATGTAGACCTCGACGTAGATGTTGCCGACCCGCCCGAGGCCGCGAGCGAGGTAGTAGGTCAGGTATCCGGCCTCCTGGTACGGCTTCGCCGAACCCCATGACCTGCCGTCCGTGACGCCCGCGAGGTCCGTCCCGGGGCCGCTGTTCGGCGACCTGTCGGCGTTGTTCCGCTGGTCCTGGAAGAGCGACGGCGTCTCGGCGTAGCCCTCGTCCCGGAACTGCGTGAGGTGCACCTCGTAGTAGTCGCCCTGCTTGTCGGTCCAGTCCGCCTCGACGCTGCGCTGGAAGGACTCGCTCGCGAACGTGCTGAACATGCTCCCGGCGTGGGTGTAGCCGTCGGCGTACTCCAGCAGCGACACCCAGTCCCGGGTCTCCTCCTTGGCGCCCTTGGGCGTCGGCACGAGCAGCTTGAGCAGGTCGCCCCGGTAGACCAGGCCGCCGTCCTGGGCGGCGGGCAGCTTCGGCGCCGCCGGGCCGGCCCCCTTGGGCTGGGCGAGCACCGGTCCGGTGAGCGGCGGCAGCGGCGTCGGCGAGCGCTTCTGCTGGATGTGGTAGCCGAGGCCGCCGCCCGCGAGCACGCCGAGCACCGCGGCCGCCGCGATCAGCAGCGTGGTCCGCCCGCGCCGCCGCGGCTTGTACGTCGGGGGCTCGGGGAAGGGCCCCGGAAAGGGTTCGGCGAGCGGTTCTGCGGCCGGTTCCGCCGCAGACTCTGCGACGGGTTCCGCGGTCGGCTCTGCGACGAGCTCTGCCGCGGACTCGGCAGCCGGCTCGGCGAACGGCTCGGTGACCGGCTCCGTGGCCGGTGCCGCGATCGGCTCCGCGTCCTGTACGGGAACCGGTTCTGGAACCTGTTCCGGAACCGGGACGGGGTCCGGTTCCTGGACAGGGGTGTCCTGGGTCAAGGGGTCACTCCACGGGATGGGGAGAGCGGGTCAGCGACCCGTCCTCAGCCTCTGGTACTGCGCGTCGAGCAGGTGCTGCAGCAGGGCGCGGGAGGGCGCCTTCCCACCGGTCACCGAGATCGTGATGTGCACGTCGCCCTGGTAGGAGATCGCCAGCAGCGTGTCCGAGGACTCGGCCGACCCGGACGCCAGGTCGTACCCGCGGGCGGGGTAACTCCCTTGCAGCGGAAGCGTGGTGGCCTGGTAGCCGGAGGAGGAGTAGTACGCCGCCGCCTGGTTCGGCCCGCGGAAGCGGACCAGCTCGACGGACACCTCGGACCCGCCGTCGGCCGTCAGGTATGTACGGCTCGCGGCGCTGCGGAATCCGTAGGTGGAAAGAGCCCGCGCGGCCTGGCTGCCGTCCGCCGAGCCCGCGGCCACGTCGGCGGCGGAGTCGGCGCTGCCCGCCGGGTCACCGTAGACGTCGGCGCCGTCGGGCGGGGGGACCAGGAAGTACCGCAGGTCGCCGGTGTGGGTGCCGTGCGCCATCTGTCCGGCGGGCTTCTTCGCCGTGGGCGACGCGCTCGGCGCGGGGGACGAGGCGGAGGCGGAACCGGACGGTGCGCCGGCGCCGGTCCTCGAAGCCGTGGCCGAGGGCGTGGCGGCGGCGTCCGCTCCCCCCGGGGACGAGCCGAACGTGATCACCGCGCCGGCCGTCACCGCCGCCAGCGCGACCAGTCCGGTCACGGCGGCGGCAAGCCCCCCACGACGGCCTCTGCCGTCCTTGATTCCCACCCAAGCCCCCCCGGGCACGTATGTGTACGCGCGTACGATCCGCGCGGGTCTGCTTTATATCACCGCTTAGGGTGCTCGTATGACAAATAAAGTCGTGATCAAGGTGACGGCAGGCGCGGACGCGCCCGAGCGGTGCTCGCAGGCGTTCACCGTGGCGGCGGTCGCCGTGGCCAGCGGGGTGGACGTGTCGCTCTGGCTCACCGGCGAGTCCGCGTGGTTCGCCCTGCCCGGGCGGGCCGCGGAGTTCGAACTCCCGCACTCCGCGCCGCTGCCCGACCTGCTCGACGCCGTGCTGGCCGGCGGCCAGGTCACCCTGTGCACGCAGTGCGCGGCCCGCCGTGACATCACCGAGCGCGACGTCATGGATGGTGTACGGATCGCGGGCGCGCAGGTGTTCGTCAGCGAGATCACCAAGGACGGTGTGCAGGCGCTCGTCTACTGAGCCCCCCGGCGCGCGGCTTCCCCGCGCGGTCTCCCCGCGCGGCTCCCGCCTGACCTGGGCGTATGACAACGGGGGGCGCGGCCCGCACGGCCCGCACGGCCGTTGTCCGACCGCTCGGCTAGGTTGCGGGCATGACGGATTTCGTACTTGTGCCAGGCGCCTGGCTCGGTTCGTCGGCGTGGGACGAGGTGGCGGCGCGGCTGCGGGTGGCCGGCCACGGCGCCCACCCGCTCACGCTCACCGGGGTCGCGGAGCGCGGCGGCGAGGAGCCGGCCGGGCAGCAGGCCCACGTGCGGGACATCGTCAGCGCGGTCGAGGACGCCGACCTGCACGACGTGGTCCTGGTCGGGCACAGCTACTCGGGCATCCCGGTCGGCCAGGCCGCGGGGCGGATCGGGGACCGGCTGACCCGCGTGGTGTTCGTGGACGCCAACGTGCCGGTCGAGGGCGGGTCGTTCGTGACGAGCTTCCCGGGTGGCGGCGAGGTGGCCGAGGCGGTCACCGCGGGCGGCGGCTTCTGGGCGCCGCCCGGGCCGGAGGACCTCGACGGCCAGGGACTCACCCCCGAGCAGACCGCCCGGCTGCTGGCCGGCGCCACACCCCACCCGGGTGCGAGCCTCACCGAGCCGGCGGCGCTCCCCCGCCCGCTGGAAGCCCTGCCGGCGACGTACATCAAGTGCCTGCTGGACTGGCCGGAGCCGAGCGGGACCGTCGCGGAGCTGCTCACCGGCGACACCTGGGAGCTGGTCGAGATGGACACCGGGCACTGGCCGATGTTCTCGCAGCCCGACGAGCTGGTCCGCATCCTGCTCGACGCCGCCGCGGGCTGAGCCGCCCGGGGCGCGGCCGACGCGCCGCGCGGGGGGCGCGGCACCTTCCCTGCCCCGGCTGGGCCCCGGCCCGTCGGCCTGTTCGGGCAGGTGCCATTCGGGGGTACGGGTCGTACCGTTGAAGTGTGTACGCGCGTCGTCGTCACTGGTATTTCGCCATGATGGGCACCTGCGTAGTGCTCTTCGTCCTGGCGTGGTCCGTCGTGCGCCTCTGGTCGGTGCAGGCGGCCATCGGCATGTGCCTGTTCGCCATGGTGATCCCGCCCGTCGCGGCGATCGTGGCGAACCGGAAAGGCCCCGAGGACCGGTGGTGGGACGAGAAGGGCCCACGCGGCGGCAAGGAAGCCGACCGGAAAGCCGACGAGGCCGCGCCCGAGCCGGACAAGCGGATGCGCGGCGGATGCGGCGACCCGCAGTCGGACGCGTGGTGGGCGGAGTTGGACGAGGGAAACCGCAACCGCAAGCGCCACCGCGACTGACCCTGCCCCACGGGCTCACGGCCCCACGGCTCCACGGCTCCACGGCTCCACGGCTCCACGGCTCCACCGAACAGAGCATGCGAACGGGCCGCACCCCCTTGCGCGGGGTGCGGCCCGTCCGGGTCTCCGGGGCCGGGTCAGACGGCGATGGCGACCTCTGCCGCGGCGCCCTGCTGGGCCACCACCGTGCGGTCGACCGTGGCGCCCGGGACGAGGGCGCGCAGGGTCCAGGTGCCGGGGGCGGCGAAGAAGCGGAACTGCCCGGTGGCCGAGGTCGGCACCTCCGCCGTGAACTCGCCGCCGCCGTCCAGCAGCCGCACATAGCCGCTGACCGGCTCGCCGTCGCGGGTCACGGACCCCTGGATGATCGTCTCGTTCGCCACGTCAACTCCTGCCAGGTCCGGGCCGCCGGCCTTCGCTCCACACATAAGGTTCAGTCCTCGCCTCGTCTAGGTCCTGCTCGAAGTCAGTTCGAGCCGAGTTCGATCGGCACGCCGACCAGGGACCCGTACTCGGTCCACGAGCCGTCGTAGTTCTTGACGTTGCTCACGCCGAGCAGCTCGTGCAGCACGAACCAGGTGAGCGCGGAGCGCTCGCCGATCCGGCAGTAGGCGATGGTGTCCGTGGCGAGGTCGACCTGCTCCTCGGCGTAGAGCGCCTTCAGCTCGTCGTCCGACTTGAAGGTGCCGTCGTCGTTGGCGTTCTTCGACCACGGGATGTTGCGCGCGCTCGGCACGTGGCCGGGGCGCTGCGACTGCTCCTGCGGCAGGTGCGCGGGGGCGAGCAGCTTCCCGGAGAACTCGTCGGGCGAACGCACGTCGACCAGGTTCTGCGCGCCGATCGCGGCCACCACGTCGTCGCGGTAGGCGCGGATCGAGGTGTCCTGGGCCTTGGCCCGGTACGTCGTCGCGGCGCGCGCGGGCACCTCGTCGACCAGCTCGCGGGCGTCCAGCTCCCACTTCTTGCGGCCGCCGTCGAGCAGCTTCACCGCGTCGTGGCCGTAGAGCTTGAAGTACCAGTACGCGTAGGACGCGAACCAGTTGTTGTTGCCGCCGTACAGCACGACGGTGTCGTCGTTGGCGATGCCCTTGGCCGACAGCAGTGCCTCGAAGCCGGCCTGGTCGACGAAGTCGCGGCGGACCGGGTCCTGGAGGTCGGACTTCCAGTCGATGCGGACCGCGTTCTTGATGTGGTTCTTCTCGTAGGCCGAGGTGTCCTCGTCCACCTCGACGATGACCACCTTCGGGTCGTCGATGTGGGCCTCGACCCAGTCGGCGTCCACGAGGACGTCACTGCGGCTCATGCTGATCTCCTCCGGGGCAGTACGGAATGTGCGGTGGCGCGGTCACTTGCGTCGAAGCGCGCGGGCGCGTCGGGGGTGCCTTGCGGCAGCTGGGAGGGCGGAGCGCCGGCCGCGGAGGGCCATCGGGCCGCGGCGTCGCGGCGGGGCGGGCGCCCTTCAGGAAAGTCGACAGAGCATGGCGGCCACGCGGCACAGGTCCACTGCCCGCCGCTTTGTGAGGTCCGCCTGTCGCTTCATGAGTCCCGATCGTAGGGAAATAAAGCGCGAAGTGTCACCGGTGTATCGCATGACGAGACGAGACTGTCCATATAACAAGACGAGCTGCGGGCGCCGCACGCACGGCACCCCTCGCGCGCGCGTTCGAGCGGTGCACGAGGGGTGCCGGGGCGGCCGGGGCCGCCGTGGTGGACAGGGGCGTCTCAGCCTGCGAGAACCACGCCATGCCCGCCGAACTTGATGGTGATGCCGTCCGGGCCGGTGGTGACCGAGGTCAGGCCCAGCCCCGCGGGCAGGTGGGTCAGCTCGGGGGTGAAGTCGATCTGGTTGCGGAGCTTGGTCTCCAGCCCGAGCGCGGTGAACTCCTTCGGCAGCCCCTCGGCGTGCAACTGGATCGTGTTGGGCGCGGCCCCGGACTTCGGGTCCACGACGCTGAGCTTGCTCAGCACGCTGAGGTGGGTGCCGAGGTAGGAGCCGGTGATCCGCACGGTGTCGGTGGCGCCGCCGCCCGGGTACGAGACGGTGATCCCGTCCGGCGCGGCCTTCGTCAGCTCCTCGTAGCTGATCTTCGCCTCGCCGGTGGCGCGGTCGGCCTTGGCCTCGCTGTAGCCGTTGGAGAGCTTCACGTCGTACAGGTCGGCGTGGAAGTCCTCGACCTGGACACTCCGGCCGCCGCTGGCCGCCGCGACGCCGTCGGCGTTGATCGTCACGTGGTGCAGCTTGCCGGACAGGGCCTGGGTGAGGAACGGGAAGCCCTTGATGCCCACCTTCGGCTTGTCGGTCAGGCCCTCCGAGGTCTGGGCCTGACTGGCGGCCTTGTTCTGGGCCACGTACACGGCGATCCGGTCCAGCCCGACGAAGATCGCGCCCAGGACCAGGACCACGATCAGTGTTATTCGCGCCGCGCGCATGGGTTCTCCCCGGCTGTTGACCGTTCTACCGTTCGACTCGCTCGCAACGCCTGACGGGCGGCGGGGCCCGTACGGTTCCCGTCGGGCCGATCATTTATCTCACGCTCGTGATCAGGTCAGTGCGGCGCCGAGGGCGTAGACGACCGGGGCGGCCGCGGTCAGCGGCAGCGCGACCCCCGCGGTGAAGTGCACGAAACGGGACGGCCAGTCGTAACTGGCCACCCGCAGGCCGATCAGCGCGCAGGCGCCGGCCGCGGCGGCGAGCAGCACCGAGTGCCCCGAGCCGAAGCCGGTGGCCGGGCCGGTGAGCACCCCGGTGGCGGCGGCCACCACGAGCGCGGCGGCCAGCGAGACGGGCTCCCCGCCCGGCAGCCGCACCGCGCGCACCAGCGTGGCGGCGGCCACCGCGACCGCCCCGACCACGACCGGGTCGCTGCCCGCGTGCGAGGTGGCGGTGAGGAGGTAGCCGCCCGCGACCACGGTGAGCAGGGTGGAGGCGGAGGTCGCGGTGAGCGACGAGAGGCGTTCGTCGGCCGAGCCGTGGTGGCGCAGTTGGAGCACCAGGACGAGCAGCAGCCACACCCCGAGGGTGCCGAGCAGCGCGACCGGGCCGTGGCCACCGCTGACCGCGAGCACCGCGATGTCCACGGTGACGCCGGACAGGAAGGCCAGCACGATGCCCTGCCGGGCGGGCCACATGCCGTTCAGCCGGAACCAGCCGGCGGCGGTGACCGCCTGGAGCAGCACCAGTACCACCGCGAGGGCGGGCTTGCCGACCGCCGCCCCGCCGGCCAGGAGCAGGCCGAGCACCGCGGTCAGCCCGGCGGGCTGGATGCCGGGCGGGATGATCGGCGAACCGGTCCGGTGCGGCGGCACGGCTGCTTCCTGTTCAACCACGGGAAGCGCGGCGGTCCGCTCCAGTTCGGGTTCCTGCTCGTCTCCGGCCGGGGCGTACCCGGCGGGAGCGGCCACGGCGGCGGGTACGTCCGGGGCGTGGCGGGGGGCGGGTGCGGGCTGCCTTCCGTAGCCGGACCCGTAGTCGGCGTCCTGGCCGGGCGCGTATCCGGGAGCGCCGCCGGGCGTGGTGCCCCAGGCGGGCGCGGGTGCGGGCGCCGCGGCCCAGGTGTCCGCGGCGGGCGGCGCCGCCTGCGCCTGTCCCGCGGCCGCCTGACCGCTCCACGTGCCGCCGGCCGCGGACCCCCCGAATCCGTTGCCGGGCTCCGCGTCGGAGGGCAGCTGCACGCCGATCGGCTCCGGTACGTAGGTGGTCCCGTCGTCGGGCGCGTGGGAGTGGCCCGGGCCGGCCGCGCCGTAGGGGTCGCCGGGTGCGGCGTACGCACCCGGCCCGCCGCCTGCCCGCGGGTCGCCGGGCTGTACGTAATCGGGCTGTGCGTAGCCGCCCTGTGTGTAGCCGTTTTCCGCGTAGCCGCCGTGGCCGTGACCGGTCTGCTCGTAGCCGGCCTGCTCGTAGCCGGTGCCGTAGCCGGGCCGGGCGTATCCGCCCTGGTCGTACCCGGACGGGTCGTACCCGGCCTGCGGGTGGGCGTCCTGGCCGGGGCCGGGGCCGTACGCCTCCGGGCCGGGGGCGCCGTCGGGGTAGCCGGGGGCACCGTCGCCCCAGCCGCCGGGGGCCGGCGGCGCGTAACCGTAGGAGTGGCCGTAGGGCTGCCCGTGACCGTCGGCCGGCTGCTGGGGGTAGCCCTCGGCCGGGGCCTGCCCGGGGGGCGTCTGCCCGGGGGCGCCGTCGGCGGCAGGTGTGCCGTGCGGCCCGTCGGGGCCGTGGAAGTCGTTCATCTCATCCTCCCGCGAACGGCGGAAGGACCTCCACCGTGCCGCCGTCTGGCAGGGGGACCGCGGAGTGGTCGCGGGTGCCGACGGGCGTGCCGTCGATCAGGAAGGAGCAGCGCAGCAGCACCCGGGCGAACTCCGGTTCGCGGGCGTGCCGTGCGCGGGCCGCGGCCAGGGCGTCGGCGAGGGTCGCCGCGCGGTACGGCTCCTCCGTCGTGCCCGCGGCGGCCTTCGCCGCGGCCCAGTAGCGGATCGTGCCCGCCGCGGGCCCCGCCGTGTCAGGTGCTGCCATCGCTCCGTCCTCAGGTCAGTGCGTCGTGCGGGTCCATCATGGCCCGTCGGCGTCAGCTCGCGGGAAAGCGGGCGGTCAGCCACGTGCCGATCCGGTCCAGCAGTTCCGGCGCCGCCGCGTTCTCCGCGTGCCCGAAGCCGGCTTCGATCCACAGCTCCGCGCCGCCGGGACCGGCCGCCTCGGCGAGCGAGCGCGGGTGGTCCAGCGGGAAGTACGCGTCCCGGTCGCCGTGCACGATCAGCAGCGGCGCCGGCGGGATCAGCGGCACCGCCTGCACCGGGGAGAGCGGCACCGGGTCCCAGTCGCGGGTGTGCACACGGGTGTGCAGCCCGTAGCGCGAGACCAGCCGCCCCACCGGCCGGGTCACCACCCAGTGCAGCCGGCGCATCGGCGGGGTGCCGCGGTAGTACCAGCGGGCCGGTGAGCTGACCGACACCACCGCGTCCACGCCGAACAGCGCGGCGTGCCGCAGCACCACCGAACCGCCCATCGAGAAGCCGACGGTGGCCACGTCCGGGTATCCCAACTGCCGTGCCCAGCGCACCGCCGCGTCCAGGTCGAGCACTTCCCGGTCGCCGACCGTGGAGCGTCCGCCGGAGCCGCCGTGGCCGCGGAAGGAGAAGGCCACCACGCCGCCGTAGGCCGCCAGCCGCCCGGCCGCGCGGCGCAGCGCGGGCCGCTCCAGGGCGCCGGTGAAGCCGTGCGCGACCACGATCGCCAGTCGGCCGGAACCCGCCGGTGCCGGGATGTGCTCCGCCTCGACGGGCACCCGATCGGATGTCAACAACACCGCCCGGCGGCCACTCGAAGTGACCACCGAAACACGCGAAAGGCTGTCGTCGCTCTCGGCAGGGCTGTCCATGTGGGCTATTGTTCCCCGGAAGAGGACCTGGGCAATGTCGCCCCCGGGTCCTTTCGTGCTTTCCGGCATGCGTGTCGCCTCGCGGAAATCGAGGAGGGTTCGGTTTTGAGACAGGTCGTGAGACGTGTCCTGGCACCACCGCCCTCGTCCGCGACGGCGTACCGCGGCCGGACGACGACCTACGGGAGCGCCCGGTGAGTTCACTCCTGCTTCTGACCAACGCCCTTCAACCCTCCACCGAAGTGCTGCCCGCACTCGGTCTGCTGCTGCACAGCGTGCGCGTGGCACCCGCCGAGGGCCCGGCTCTGGTCGACACCCCCGGTGCCGACGTGATCCTGATCGACGGCCGGCGGGACCTGCCGCAGGTGCGCAGCCTGTGCCAGCTGCTGCGCTCCACCGGCCCCGGCTGCCCGCTGATGCTGGTGGTCACCGAAGGCGGCCTGGCCGCCGTCACGGCGGACTGGGGCATCGACGACGTGCTGCTGGACACCGCCGGCCCGGCCGAGGTCGAGGCGCGGCTGCGGCTGGCCATGGGCCGCCAGCAGATCAGCAACGACGACAGCCCGATGGAGATCCGCAACGGCGACCTGTCGGTCGACGAGGCGACGTACAGCGCGAAGCTCAAGGGCCGGGTACTCGACCTGACCTTCAAGGAGTTCGAGCTGCTGAAGTACCTCGCGCAGCACCCCGGCCGGGTCTTCACCCGCGCCCAGTTGCTCCAGGAGGTGTGGGGCTACGACTACTTCGGCGGCACCCGCACCGTGGACGTGCACGTGCGACGGCTGCGGGCCAAGCTCGGCGTGGAGCACGAGTCGCTGATCGGCACCGTGCGCAACGTCGGCTACCGCTTCGTCACGCCGGAGAAGCCCGAGAAGGCCGACCGGACCGAGAAGGCGGACAAGGCGAGCGCGGGCGGCCGGACCGCCGAGGACCCCGACCGCGCCGGAAGCCGCCGGTACCCGGCGGAGGGCTCGGTCGAGCGGTCCGCCGACCAGTATGTGGACAAGCACAGTTCGACCGAGCAGACCGTCTGAACTTTTATATGACGGCAGGTTGGACACGCGTAGACTGCGCGACGTGCCCAAGGTGACGCGTGACGATGTGGCCAGGCTGGCGGGGACCTCGACCGCGGTCGTCAGCTATGTCATCAACAACGGACCCCGGCCGGTAGCCCCGGCCACCCGCGAGCGCGTGCTCGCGGCCATCAAGCAGCTCGGCTACCGCCCGGACCGGGTCGCGCAGGCGATGGCCAGCCGCCGTACCGACCTGATCGGGCTGATCGTCCCGGACGCGCGCCAGCCGTTCTTCGCGGAGATGGCGCACGCGGTCGAACAGGCCGCGTCCGAGCGCGGAAAGATGGTGCTGGTCGGCAACTCCGACTACCTCGACGACCGCGAGGTGCACTACCTGCGGGCCTTCCTCGGCATGCGGGTGTCCGGGCTGATCCTGATCAGCCAGGGTCCCAGCGAGAACGCCGCCATAGAGATCGACGCCTGGGACGCCCGGGTGGTGCTGCTGCACGAGCGTCCCGAGGCGATCGACGACATCGCGGTGGTCACCGACGACATCGGCGGCGCCCAACTGGCCACCCGGCACCTGCTGGAGCACGGCTACGACTACGTCGCCTGCCTCGGCGGCACCGAGGTCACCCCGGAGGTCGGCGACCCCGTCACCGACCACGTGGTCGGCTGGCGGCGGGCCATGGCGGAGGCCGGGAAGTCCACCGAGGGCCGGCTCTTCCAGGCGCCGTACAACCGCTACGACGCCTACCAGGTCGCGCTGGGCCTGCTCGCCGGGCCGGACCGGCCGCCGGCGATCTTCTGCGCGACCGACGACCAGGCGATCGGCGTGCTGCGGGCCGCCCGCGAGCTGCGGATCGACGTGCCCGGCAAGCTGGCGGTGGCCGGCTTCGACGACGTCAAGGAGGCCGCGCTCGCCGACCCGCCGCTGACCACGGTCGCCTCCGACCGGCAGGCGATGGCCCGCGCCGCGGTGGACGCGGTGCTCGACGACTCGCTGCGGGTGCCCGGTTCGCGCCGCGAGCGGGTCCGGCAGTTCCCGTCCCGGCTGGTCGTCCGGGGTTCGTGCGGCTGCGGCTGAGCACGCGGCGCACCGGCCCGCGCGGGCGGTCCGGAACCGGCCGCCGCGAGGGCCGCGGAGCAGCCTCGAAACCGGCCTGAGAACCGGCCCGCGCACCGCGTCCGTACGGGCCGGACAAGGGCCGCGCGCGCCGCCGACCGCTCTTCCTTATATCGGGCATACCTACTTCTGTCGGGCTTCTCAGCGTGCACTCAGGAAGCTCTCATGAACCGGGCACACAGTCATAGACATGACCAGCGAGAGCAGCCGCAACGGCGAACCCCAGTTTCCGTACGACCCGCAGCTTCCGCTCCAGCCCGACCCGCAGGCGCCGTACTCCGAGCCGCCCACCCCCGCGGCTCCGCCCGTGCAGCCGCACCCGCACTCCGGGGGCGGCTACCAGGACCCGTACTACGGCGGCGGCGAGCCCGGGCACACCGTGATCCAGGGGTCGGTGGTTCCCCCGGCCCCCGAGACCGCGACCAGCTCCGGCGGCTACCCGCCGCCGCCCGCCTACCAGGCCGGCTACGCGGCCGTGGGTGCCGTGCCCCTGGGTGCCTCGCCCGTCCCGCACCGGCGCCGCCGGATGAGCCGGCCGTTCGCGCTCGCCGCGGCGGTGGCCCTGGCCGCGGGTGTGATCGGCGGCGGCGCCGGCGCGCTGATCGGGCACGCCACCGACAACTCCGGCAGCAGCGTGGCGTCCGCCGCAGCGGTCAACGCCTCCGCCGTGGACGGCAGCGTGGCCGGCGTGTACAAGGCGGTCAACCCCAGCGTGGTGGAGATCAACGCGACCCTCAGCGACGGCAAGTCGACCGGCGCGGGCGTCATCATCACCTCCAACGGCCAGATCATCACCAACAACCACGTGATCGCGGGCGCCCAGAGCATCTCCGTCACCTACAGCAGCGGCAAGACCGCGTCCGCGTCGGTGGTCGGCACCGACGCGAAGAAGGACCTCGCGCTGATCAAGGTGAACGGCGCGAGCGGACTGCCCGCGGCGGTCCTCGGCAACTCCTCCGGGCTCGCGGTCGGCGACCAGGTCGTGGCGATCGGCTCGCCCGAGGGCCTCAGCGACACCGTGACCAGCGGCATCGTCTCCTCGCTCAACCGCGACGTGACCGTGCCGGTCGAGGAGAGCCAGGGCCAGGACCAGAGCCAGGGCCAGCAGGGCTACGGCGGGGGCAGCGGGGGCGGCAGCGGCGACCAGTGGCCGTTCTCCTTCGGCGGCAACCAGTACAACGGCAGCACCGGCAGCACCACGACCACGTACAAGGCGATCCAGACCGACGCGTCGCTCAACCCGGGCAACTCCGGTGGCGCGCTGATCAACATGAGCGGGCAGATCGTCGGCATCAACTCGGCGATGTACTCCAGCTCCTCCGACAGCAGCTCCTCCTCGTCGAGCGCGGGCAGCGTGGGGCTCGGGTTCGCCATCCCGATCAACACCGTCACGTCCGACCTCGCGCACCTGAGGGCCGGCGGGGACAGCAACTAGGAGGTGCTCGCGGTGGTCGCCGGATACGTCCCCCGGCGGGTGGCCGGTCGTACGGCCGCACGCCGGGGACGAGCCGCGCACGCGCAACGGCGCCATCCGCCGAGGATGACGTGCGACGCTGGGGACAACCACAGACGGGTCATGAGGTAGGGAACGGATGAGCAACGGGGAGAGCGGCGAGGCGCCCGCGCGGGTGCTGATCGTGGACGACGAGCCGGCCGTACGGGAAGCGCTGCGCCGCAGCCTGGCGTTCGAGGGGTACGACACCGCGCTCGCCGCCGACGGACTCGCCGCGCTGGAGCAGGCGGACAGCTACCGCCCCGACGCGATCGTGCTGGACGTGCTGATGCCGCGGATGGACGGCCTGACCACGGCACGCCGGCTGCGGTCGAGCGGAGTGACCACGCCGATCCTGATGCTCACCGCCCGGGACACCGTCGGCGACCGCGTCACGGGCCTGGACGCCGGCGCCGACGACTACCTCGTCAAGCCCTTCGAACTGGACGAGTTGCTCGCCCGGCTGCGCGCGCTGCTGCGCCGCAGCTCGTACGCGACCCCGCCCGGCCGGACCGATGACGACGCGCACGCGCTCACCTTCGCCGACCTGCGGATGGACACGGCCACCCGCGAGGTCACCCGGGCCGGGCAGCAGGTGGAGTTGACCCGCACCGAGTACACCCTGCTGGAGCTGTTCCTGACCCACCCGCGCCAGGTGCTGACCCGGGAGCAGATCCTCAAGTCGGTGTGGGGCTTCGACTTCGAGCCGTCCTCCAACTCGCTCGACGTGTACGTGATGTACCTGCGCCGCAAGACCGAGGCCGGCGGCATGCCGCGGCTGGTGCACACCGTGCGCGGCGTCGGCTACGTGCTGCGCGCCCCCGACGGCGGGCACGCGTGAACCGCCTTCCCCTGCGCTCCCGGCTCACCATCCTCACGGCGGCCGCGGTGCTCATCGCGGTCGCGCTGGCCGCGTTGGCCTGCTGGCTGATCACGCGGAACGAGCTGAACTCGCAGCTGGACAGGTCACTCAGCCAGGGCGTGGAGGACGCGACGCAGCAACTCTCGCGCGCCAGCCGTCTCGGTCCCTTCTCCTGCCAGTCCGCGGCGCCCGACAACGGCCAGTACAACATCAACCCGTCGAGCGTGTCCGCCCAGATCGTGCTGCCCGACGGCAAGACCTGCCTGATCACGGGCACCAAGACGTTCGCGACGACGGCGGCCGACCGCAGCATCGCGACCTCGGGACCGCAGCGGGTCTCCGTGACCCACACCGTGCACAGCGACGGCACCGCGCTGCGCGTGTACACCGTGAACACCAACGTGCGGCTGATCCTGCAGGACCAGACGCAGCCGGTCGCCCTGTCCGTGGCCCGCCCGCTGAGCGTCGTCACCGATCCGCTCACCACCCTCGCCTGGGTGCTGCTCGCCGTCACCGGGATCGGTGCGGTCGGCGCGGCCAGCGCGGGTCTGCTCATCGCGCAGACCGGACTGCGGCCCGTGGACACCCTCACCCAGACCGTGGAGCACATCGCGCGGACCGAGGACCTGAACGTCCGCATCCCGGTCGAGGGGCAGGACGAGATCGCCCGGCTGTCCGCGTCGTTCAACTCGATGACGGCCGCGCTGGCGTCGTCCCGGGACCGCCAGCAGCAGCTCATCGCGGACGCGGGGCACGAGCTGCGGACGCCGCTGACCAGCCTGCGGACGAACATCGAGCTGCTGGAGCGCAGCGAGGCGACCGGGCGGGCGATCCCGCCGGAGGACCGCAAGGCGCTGCTGGCGTCGGTGAAGGCGCAGATGACGGAGCTGGCCTCGCTGATCGGGGACCTCCAGGAGCTGTCCCGGCCGGACGCGGGGCCGACGCTCCAGGTGGTGGCGCTGCACGAGGTGACGGAGACGGCGCTGGCCCGGGCCCGGCTGCGCGGCCCCGACCTGAAGATCGTCGCGGACGTGGCGCCGTGGTTCGTCCGCTCGGAGGCGGCCGCGCTGGAGCGGGCGATCGTGAACCTGATGGACAACGCGGTGAAGTTCTCCCCGCCCGGCGGGGAGATCGAGGTGCGGCTGCGCGGCGGGCTGCTGACGGTGCGGGACCACGGCCCGGGCATTCCCGCGGAGGACCTGCCGCACGTGTTCGAGCGGTTCTGGCGCTCGCCGTCGGCGCGGTCGCTGCCGGGCAGCGGCCTGGGGCTGTCGATCGTGGCCCGCACCGCACAGCAGGCCGGCGGCGAGGTGTCGCTCTCTCCGGCGCCGGGCGGCGGCACGCTGGCGGCGCTACGGCTGCCAGGCGCGCCGACGGCCCCGCCGGACCTCCCGCCCGACACCCAGCCGTCCGACGTCCCGCCCGCCGACTTCCCTCCGCCCAGCGGGAGTTGAGGCACCCCCCGGGTCACGGCGCCGTCGGAATCCGTCTCACCATTCGGAATACTCTGTCTCACCCTTCGGTGAGCCGACATAGTTGGGGGCACCACCTACCGAGGAGGTGCCCCCATGCGTCGCTGGCTGATGCTGGCCCTGGGAACCGCGGCCCAGACGGCCGCCTGCGCGTTCGTCTACGGCATCCCGTACCTCGCCGACACCCTGCGCAAGCAGGAGCACCTGTCGCTGACCGAGGTCGGACTGCTCGTCGCGGCGCCCACCACCGGTCTCGTGCTCGCCCTGTATCTGTGGGGCGCCGCGGCCGACCGCTGGGGCGAGCGGGTGGTGATCGCCTGCGGGCTGGGGCTGGCGGCGGGCGCCCTCGCGCTGGCCGCGTGGGCCGCGCACGGCATGCTCGCCCTCGGACTGCTGCTGGTGCTGGCCGGCGCGGCGGGCGCCTCGGTGTACTCCGCCAGCGGCCGGCTGGTGATGGGCTGGTTCGCCGCGAAGGAACGCGGCCTGGCGATGGGCATCCGGCAGACGTCCACGCCGCTGGGCATGGGCGTGGCCGCGCTGGCGATGCCGCCGCTGTCGGACGCGCACGGCCTGCCCGGCGCGATCGGCTTCCTCGCGGTGACCTGCGGGGTGATCGCCGTGCTGATCGCGCTGTTCGCCGCCGACCCGGCGCGGGCGCGTAAGGCGGCGGCCGCGCCCGCGCCGAACCCGTACCGCGGCTCCAACGTGCTGTGGCGCATCCACGGCTCGGCGGCGCTGCTGGTGATCCCGCAGTTCACCGCGGGGGCGTTCGCGCTGGTGCTGCTGGTCGACGTGCGCGGCTGGTCGTCGGTGCACGCCGGACAGCTCATCGCGCTCGCCCAGGGGTTCGGCGCGGTCTCGCGCATCCTGGTCGGGCGCTGGTCCGACGCGGTCGGCGAGCGGATGCGCCCGATGCGGCAGCTCGCCGCGGTCACCGCCGTCGTGATCGGCGCCACCGCGCTGACCACCGCCTTCCCGTCGCCGCTGACGCCGGTCCTGCTGGTCATCGCCATCGCGATCTCGGCCAGTACCAACGGGCTGTCCTTCACCTCCACCGCCGAGCGGGCCGGTGCGGCCTGGTCCGGCCGGGCGCTGGGCGTGCACAACACCGGACAGAACCTGACCGCCGCCGTGGTGCCCCCGGCGATGGCCGCGCTGATCTCGGCGACCGCCTACTGGCCGGGCTTCGTCCTGGCCGCCGCGACCGCCTGCGTGTCGGCCGCGATCATCCCGGTACGGCCCCAGGTGGCACCGCGGGACGGCACGGAGCCGCGCCGTACGATCACGGCATGAGCGACCGCCGCATCGAGACCCGCACCGATCTGCCCGACGATGCCGCCCGGGCCGTCCTCGACCTGATCGAGGCCGCCGCCGCCGAGGACGGCCAGCCGGCCGTGTCGGAACAGGGCCGGCTGCACATCCGCAAGGCCGGCCGCCCCGGCGTACGGCACCTGCTGCTGTGGACACCGACGCCGCGGCCGGGACCGGACGGCACGACGGCCGAGGAGCTGACCGGCTACGGGCAGATCGACGGCACCGACCCGGTGGAGGCGCCGTCCGCCGAGTTCGTGGTGCACCCCCAGCGCCGCTCGCAGCGCCACGGGCAGGCGCTGGCGGCGGAGCTGCTCGCCGCCACCGACCGGCGGCTGCGGGTGTGGGCGCACGGCGGGCATCCCGCCGCTCGGCACCTCGCCCAGCGGCTCGGCATGAAACTCTTCCGCGAGCTGCGGCAGATGCGCCGCCCGCTCGACGCCGAGCTGACCGGGGTGCCCGAGCCCCGGCTGCCCGACGGCGTCACCGTCCGCACCTTCGTGCCCGGCCAGGACGAGAGCGCCTGGCTCACGGTCAACGCGGCGGCCTTCGCGCACCACCCCGAGCAGGGCGGTATCACCCGCGCCGACCTCGACGACCGCGTCGCCGAGTCCTGGTTCGACCCGGCCGGGTTCTTCCTCGCCTTCCGCGGCTCCGAGCCGGTCGGCTTCCACTGGACCAAGGTGCACGCGGCCGAGGGGCTGGGCGAGGTCTACGTCGTCGGGGTCGCCCCGGGCGAACAGGGCAGCGGTCTCGGCCGCGCGCTCACCGCGATCGGCTTGCGCCACCTCGCCCTGGATCGCGGCCTCGCCACCGCCATGCTCTACGTCGACGCCGACAACGCGCCCGCCGTCGCCGTCTACGAACGCCTCGGCTTCACCACCCACGAAACCGACCTCATGTACCGAACGGAGAATTAGGGCCCCCCGGGTGCCCCTGGATGGTGCACCTCTTCCGCGGTGAGTAGCCACAAACAGGGGCGCGGGGAACTGCGCGCCCAGCAGTCCGCCCACCGAAGATCCGGCAAACCCCCGCAGCAGCAGCCCGAGCGGTCGTCCAGCGCGACAAAGCACCGGGCAGAGCAAGCACACCCGGGCCGCTGAAGGGGGTGAGGGTCTTTTCGCGGAAGAGCCGCGCATACTCAGGGGCGCGTGGGGGTACCTCCCGGCGAAGCCAGGGGGAGAACGGCGCGACAAGTCACCGCGGACCGCAAGGTCCCGTACACCGCGGACAGGGCCACCCCGGAGGGTCAGCGCACCCTTGCTGGAAGCACCCCGCTTGCCTGACGGCAATGCTCTCTTTACCGGTCATTCAACCGCGCTTGCGAACATCGCTGGGTGCAGCACGCTGCCCCGCACCCCACACCCCCGCCCGACCTGCCGAAACCCGCAGGTACACGGGACAATGGAGCGACGGCCGTCGGCCGCCGTACGGGGGCCGCCCATAGGGCGGATGTGCCGGAACCGGAGGAGGGCTCGAAACCCATGGCCCAGACAAACCACCCGAATGTACCCGCGCAGACCGCCCAGGCGGCTCAGACTGCCGGAGGCACGGGCGGGCACGCCGCGAACGGCACCTTCAGCACTCCCGACGGCGCTTTCCGGCCGCGAGTGGTCCCCGCTCTCGACCCGGAGCCGCCCGGGCTGGCCGAGGCCGGCGAGGAATTCGGCGAGGAACTCCCGCAGGGCCGTTTCCTGGACCGCGAGCGCAGCTGGCTGGCGTTCAACGAGCGGGTTCTGGAGCTCGCCGAGGACCCGTCCACCCCGCTCCTGGAACGCGCGAACTTCCTGGCCATATTCGCGAGCAACCTCGACGAGTTCTTCATGGTCCGGGTGGCCGGCCTGAAGCGCAGGATGGCCACCGGTGTCGCCACCCGCTCCGCGTCCGGTCTCCAGCCGCGCGACGTGCTGGACCTGATCCTGACCCGGTCCCGCGAGCTGATGGCCCGGCACGCCGCCTGCTTCCAGAACGACGTCGGCCCGCAGTTGGCCGACGAGGGCATCCACGTCATCCGCTGGGGCGATCTGACCGGCCAGGAGCAGGCCCGGCTGGCCACCCTCTTCCGCAAGCAGATCTTCCCGGTGCTGACCCCGCTCGCGGTCGACCCGGCGCACCCCTTCCCGTACATCTCCGGCCTGTCGCTGAACCTCGCGGTGGTGGTCCGCAACCCGGTCTCCGGGCACGAGCACTTCGCCCGGGTGAAGGTGCCGCCGATCCTGTCCCGGCTGCTGGAGGCGAGCCCGCAGCGGTACGTCCCGCTGGAGGACGTGATCGCCGCCCACCTCGACGAGCTGTTCCCGGGCATGGAGGTCCTCGACCACCACATGTTCCGCGTCACCCGCAACGAGGACCTGGAGGTCGAGGAGGACGACGCGGAGAACCTGCTGCAGGCCCTGGAGAAGGAGCTGATGCGGCGCCGCTTCGGGCCGCCGGTGCGGCTGGAGGTCGAGGAGTCGATCGCGCCGCGGGTGCTCGACCTGCTCGTCCACGAGCTGAAGATGAAGCACACCGAGGTCTATCCGCTGCCCGGCCCGCTCGACCTGACCGGGCTCTTCGCGATCGCCGCCCTGGACCGCGAGGAGCTGAAGTTCCCGCCCTACGTGGCCGGCACCCACCGCGACCTCGCCGAGGTCGAGTCCGCCTCGCCGCCGGACATTTTCGCCGCGATGCGCGAGCGGGACGTCCTGCTGCACCACCCGTACGACTCGTTCTCCACCTCCGTGCAGTCCTTCCTCGACCAGGCCGCCGCCGACCCCGACGTGCTGGCCATCAAGCAGACGCTCTACCGCACCTCCGGTGACTCGCCGATCGTGGACGCGCTGATCGACGCGGCCGAGGCGGGCAAGCAGGTACTGGTGCTGGTGGAGATCAAGGCCCGCTTCGACGAGCAGGCCAACATCAAGTGGGCCCGCAAGCTGGAGGAGGCCGGCTGCCACGTCGTCTACGGCCTGGTCGGCCTCAAGACGCACTGCAAGCTGTCGCTGGTGGTCCGCCAGGAAGGCGACACCCTGCGCCGCTACAGCCACGTCGGCACCGGCAACTACCACCCGAAGACCGCCCGGCTGTACGAGGACCTGGGCCTGCTCACCGCCGACCCCAAGGTCGGCGCGGACCTCTCCCACCTGTTCAACCGGCTGTCCGGCTACTCGCGCCGCGAGACGTACAACCGGCTGCTGGTCGCCCCGCGCAGCCTGCGCGACGGGCTGATCCAGCGCATCCTCGCCGAGATCGGCCACCACCGCGCCGGGCGCCCCGCCTACGTGCGGGTGAAGGTGAACTCGATCGTCGACGAGGTGGTGATCGACGCGCTCTACCGCGCCTCGCAGGCCGGCGTGCCGGTCGACATCTGGGTGCGCGGCATCTGCGCGGTCAGACCAGGCGTGGACGGCCTGTCGGAGAACATCCGGGTACGCAGCGTGCTCGGCCGGTTCCTGGAGCACTCCCGGGTGTTCGTCTTCGGCAACGGCGGCGAGCCCGAGGTGTGGCTGGGCAGCGCCGACATGATGCACCGCAACCTCGACCGCCGGATCGAGGCGCTGGTACGGGTCACCGACCCGGGCCACCGCGCCACGCTCAACGGGTTGCTGGAGACCGGGATGTCGGACGCCACGGCGTCCTGGCACCTGGCGGCCGACGGCGACTGGACCCGGCACAGCACCGACTCCGACGGCCGCCCGCTGCGCAACGTCCAGGAAATGCTCATCGACGCCCGGAGGCGCCGGCGTGGCCCGTCAGCAGCAACATAGCGACCTGCTCGCACAGGAGATCCCCGGTCGACCGGGCGACGGCACGGACACGGGGAGCAGCGCGGTGGGCGTCAGCACGGGGGCCGACGGCAGGAGCGCGGGCGAGGCGCTGTCGTCCTATCTGCGCACGCAGGCGACCGCGTTCCTGCGCGGGCTCGGCGTGCGCGGCGACGACGAGGCCGTGGCGGACTCGCTGCTGCGCGGCAGTTCCCGGCGGATCGCCGGCGTGCTGCACACCTACGGCGAGCTGACCGACCTGGCCTGGGCGGAGCCGATGCGGGCCGAACTGGGCTGGCTGGGCGCCACCCTCGGCCGCGAGCCGCAGTACGCGGTGCGGCTCGGCCGCCTGCTGGACGCGCTGCGCCGGCTGTCCGCCCTCGCCCCGCCCGAGGACCCGCTCCCGCCTCCGCCGCTCCCCCAGGGCGCCCGGCGGGACACCGACCCGGCGACCAGTCCTGGCCCCGTGCCCGGACCGGCGTACGGCCGGCGTACGGGCGCGGACGCGGCGGCCGGAGCCGGTCTCGGCACGGAACCGGCGGGCGGGAGCGGCCGGCCCCCGGGGCCGCGGTCGGGCGGAGCAGGCGGCGTCGCGGCGGTCGCCGCGCGCGGCCCGGTTCCCACGCAGACCGGCGCGCCGCTGGCGGTCGGGGCGGCGCGGGCCGCCGCGCTGCTGGAGCGGCAGCTCACCTTGGCCCGTACCCGGGCGCACTCGGCGACCTTGCAGGCGATGGGCTCGGCCCGCTTCCACGCGCTGGCCGACTCCATCGCGGTGCTCGCCTCCGAGGTGCCGCTGACCGCGCGGGCCGGCCAGCCCGCGGCCGTGGTGCTGCCGCCACTGGCCGAGCAGGCGCACTCCCGGCTCGCCGAGGCGGCCGGCACGCTGCCGCTGCGCCGGGCCGCGCACCCGTACAACGCCGAGGCGGTGCAGGCCGCGCTCGGCGCCGAACTCACCGCGGACCTCCAGGACGCGCCCTGGCACCAGGTGCGCATCCTGCTGCGGCTGAGCCGGTACGCCGCCGAGGTGCCCGGGGCCGGCGGCCATGGCGACCCGCGGCTGGCCGAGGCCGCGCTCGTCCTCCAGCGGCACCACGAGGCCGCCGAGTCGGCCGCCGCGGTGTCCACCGCGGCCCGCACCCCCCGGATCGCCCCGGCCACCGCGTACGCGCTGGGGGTGCTGCACGCCGACCAGCGGCACGAGGTGGAGGCCGCCCGCTTCTCGTTCTCCCGGTTGTGGCAGTCATGAGCACCACGGTCAGGGCGGCCGGCACCGTGCTGTGGCGACGCGCCGCGGACGGCGGCGGGATCGAGGTCGCGCTCATCCACCGGCCGCGGTACGACGACTGGAGCCTGCCCAAGGGCAAGTTGAAGCGGGGCGAGGACCACGCGGCGGCCGCGGTGCGCGAGACCCGGGAGGAGACCGGCGTGGAGTGCGTGCTCGGCACGCCGCTGCCGGCCGCGCACTACTGGACCGCCGGGCGCCCCAAGGAGGTCAGGTACTGGGCCGCCGAGGCACCGTCCGGGCCAGCCGCGCCGCCCTTCTCGCCCAACGACGAGGTCGACCGGGTGGCCTGGCTCGCCCCGGAGGCGGCCCGGCGCCGGCTCACCCACGACCGGGACCGCGAGCTGATCACCGCGCTGCTGGGCACCCTGGCGGACTGACCGGCCGCGCGGGCCCCGTGGCGCGGTATCGCCGTAGCGCCGTGGCGCACCCGTCGCCTTAGCGCCCTCGCACGCCCTGTCGCGCCGTAGCGCCCGCCCCCGTACGGTCGGCGCGCCCCCCGCCGCCCGGTCCCGCCGTGCCCTCCGGCCGGCGCCCGCGGGCCTCCGTGCGCCGGTCCCATGCCCAGGTCACGTGCTCCTCGCGCACCCCACCCGGCTCATCCGAGCAGCCTCCCCGCACCGGGCCACCACACCGACGGATGAGGTTCACCTCGCGTTCACTCTCCCCCGTTGGCCGCTTCATCTGATCTGCCTAATTTCGGCCTTACCGGTGAGCAGCAAGGCGCCGGGTGGATGCAGATCACCAAACCCTCTGCTTCGCCGTCCACCGGCGGGCTTTTGGAAGGAACACACGAAGGTGAAGCTTCAGCGTAAGAGCGGACTGCGGGCCTTGACCGTCGGCGCGGTCGCGATTACCGGCGCGCTGGTCCTGACCGCCTGCGGTTCGGACAACAACGACAGCAGTGACAACAGCTCGTCGGCGCCCAGCGGTTCGGCCAGCTCGTCGACGAACGCGTCGTCGATCTCCTGCGCCAAGGGACAGATCCTGTCCTCCGGCTCCACCGCTCAGCAGAACGCGATGGAAGCCTGGGTGAAGAACTACCAGCAGGCGTGCTCCGGCGCGACGATCAACTACAAGCCGTCGTCGTCCGGCCAGGGCATCATCGACTTCAACCAGGGCACGGACGCCTTCGCCGGTTCCGACTCCCCGCTCGCCCCCGACGAGATCGCCTCCTCCAAGAAGGTGTGCACCGGCGGCGAGGGCATCAGCATCCCGATGGTCGGCGGCCCGATCGCGATCGGCTACAACCTGCCCGGCGTGAACGACCTGGTGCTGGACGCCCCCACCCTGGCGAAGATCTTCAACAGCAAGATCACCAAGTGGAACGACCCGGCGATCAAGAAGCTCAACCCGAGCGCCAGCCTGCCGAGCACCAAGATCCAGAGCTTCCACCGCCAGGACGACTCCGGCACCACCGACAACCTCACCAAGTACCTCGGTGGCGCGGCCAAGGCCGACTGGCCGTACCCGCACGCCAAGGCGTGGGCGGGTCACGGCGGCCAGGCCGTCGCCCAGTCCTCCGGCGTGGCCTCGCAGGTCAAGCAGACCGAGGGCGCGATCGGTTACTTCGAGCTGTCCTACGCGACCGCCGACCAGATCCCGACCGTCAAGATCGCCACCGGCGCCTCGCAGCCGGTCGAGGCCAGCAGCGCCAACGCCTCCGCGGGCATCGCGCAGGCCAAGGTCGTCGGCACCGGCTCCGACCTGGCGCTCGACCTGAGCGCGGCGTACACCACCAAGGCGGACAACGCCTACCCGATCGTCCTGGTGACGTACGAGATCGCCTGCGACAAGGGCAACAAGTCCGACACCCTGCCGCTGACGAAGTCCTTCCTGAACTACATCGCGAGCACCGATGGCCAGGGCCAGCTGTCCAGCGCCGGCTACGCCCCGCTGCCCGACGCGATCGCCACGAAGGTCCGCTCCGCCGTCACCGCTCTCTCCTGACCCACGCGGCGGGCCCCGCGGTCGACACGACCACCGCGGGGCCCGCCGTACATCCGGTGCACCGCCGCCGGGGGAGCAGTCCTCCCCCACCCCAGACCGGAGTTCCCCATGACAACCACCGCACCACCCCCCACCGCCCCGCCGCCGCCCCAGGCGAAGACGGTCACCCGCCCGGGCGACCGGATCTTCGCCGGACTCTCCCGCGGCTCGGGCATCTTCGTCCTCGTGATCATGGGCGCCATCGCGCTCTTCCTGACCGTCCGCGCGGTCAGCGCCATCTCCAAGGACCACGCGAACTTCTTCACCACCTTCGAGTGGAACGCGGCCCTGACCCCGCCGAAGTTCGGCATCGCCGTCCTCGCCTACGGCACCGTGGTCAGCGCCGTGATCGCGATGGCCATCGCCGTGCCCATCGCGGTCGGCATCGCGCTGTTCATCACGCACTACGCGCCGCGCCGGCTCGGCGACGTGATCGCGTACGTCATCGACCTGCTCGCCGCGGTGCCCAGCATCATCTACGGCCTGTGGGGCGCGCTCTTCCTGGTGCCGCACCTGCGCGGCCTGAACCTCTGGCTCAACGACTACCTGGGCTGGACGGTCCTCTTCCACAAGGACGACCCGAACTCCACCCCGCGCTCGCTGTTCACGGTGGGCATCCTGCTGGCGATCATGATCCTGCCGATCATCACCAACGTCAGCCGCGAGGTGATCCGCCAGGTGCCGAAGATGCACGAGGAGGCGGCGCTCGCGCTCGGCGCGACCCGCTGGGAAGTCATCCGCATGTCGGTGCTCCCCTTCGCCCGCTCCGGCATCATCTCCGCCTCGATGCTGGGCCTGGGCCGCGCGCTCGGCGAGACCATGGCGGTGGCCACCGTGCTGTCCGCCTCGCCGACCCTGAACGCGCACCTGCTGGACCCGGCCGGCGGCACCTTCTCGCAGAACATCGTCGCCAAGTTCGGTGAGGCCACCCAGTACGGCCGGGACGCCCTGATCGCGTCCGGCCTGGTGCTCTTCGTCATCACGCTGCTGGTCAACGGAGCCGCCCGGCTGATCATCGCCCGGCGCAAGGAGTACTCGGGGGCCAACGCATGACCGAGACCGCTGTCGACGCGACGCCGTCCCCCGCCCTCCCCACCTCCCCGCGGCTGGCGACCCGGCGGCTGCCGCGCTGGACACCGCCGGCGATCGCGCTCGGCGCGATCGTGGTGGCCGTCGCCATCGGCGCCGGCGCGGGCCTGCACAGCCACATCCAGTGGGGCCTGATCGCGCTGCTGCTCTTCGTCGCCGGGTCGTACGTGATCACCGCCCAGGTCGAGGGCCGTCGCCAGGCCAAGGACCGGGTGGCCACCAGCCTGGTCTGGTCCGCGTTCATCCTGGCCGTCCTGCCGCTGTACTCGCTGATCGAGACCACGATCAAGCAGGGCGCCGGCGTGATCGACGGCACCTTCCTGACCCACTCGATGAAGAACGTGCTCACCATCGAGCCCGGCGGCGGCATCTACCACGCCATCATCGGCACCGTGGAGCAGGTCGCGATCTCCGCCGCCATCGCCACCCCGATCGGCATCCTCACCGCGGTCTACCTGGTCGAGTACGGCCGGGGCTGGCTCGCCAAGGTGGTCACCTTCTTCGTCGACGTGATGACCGGCATCCCCTCGATCGTGGCGGGCCTGTTCATCCTGTCGCTGTGGTTCGTGGCCTTCGACAAGGCGCCGCAGTCCGGCTTCGCCGGCTCGCTGGCACTGGCGATCCTGATGACGCCGATCGTGGTCCGCTCCACCGAGGAGATGCTCAAGCTCGTGCCGAACGAGCTGCGCGAGGCGTCCTTCGCCCTGGGCGTGCCGAAGTGGCGGACCATCACCAAGGTGGTCGTCCCCACCGCCATCGGCGGCATCACCACCGGCGTGATGCTGGCGCTGGCCCGGATCGCCGGCGAGAGCGCCCCGGTCGCCCTGCTGATCTACGGCGCCCAGTACATCAACAACAACCCCTTCAAGGGCCCGCAGGAATCGCTGCCGTTCTACATCTACCAGCAGTACGTGAACGGCAACCCGGCGAGCTACGCCCGTGCTTGGGGCGCGGCCCTGGTCCTGATCGGCTTCGTGATGATCCTGAACCTCGTGGCCCGGCTCATCGCGCGCTGGAAGGCGCCGCAGCACTCAGGTCGCTGACGCGGCCATCAGCAGACCTAGAGAAATGAAGTGATCCCCACCATGGCCAAACGCATCGACGTCAGCGGCCTGTCCGCCTACTACGGCAGCCACAAGGCCATCGACGACATCTCGATGACCGTCGAGCCCGGCTCCGTGACCGCCTTCATCGGCCCGTCCGGCTGCGGCAAGTCCACCTTCCTGCGCACCTTGAACCGCATGCACGAGGTCACCCCCGGCGGCCGCGTCGAGGGCAAGGTGATGCTGGACGACGAGAACCTGTACGCCAGCGGCGTGGACCCGGTGACGGTGCGGCGCACCGTCGGCATGGTCTTCCAGCGCCCGAACCCGTTCCCCACCATGTCGATCTACGACAACGTGGCGGCCGGCCTGCGGCTCAACGGCGTCCGCAAGAAGGGCGAGCTCGACACCATCGTCGAGAAGTCCCTCAAGGGCGCCAACCTCTGGAACGAGGTCAAGGACCGGCTGAACAAGCCCGGCTCCGGGCTCTCCGGCGGCCAGCAGCAGCGGCTGTGCATCGCCCGCGCCATCGCGGTCGAGCCGCAGGTGCTGCTGATGGACGAGCCGTGCTCCGCGCTCGACCCGATCTCCACCCTCGCCATCGAGGACCTGATCGGGGAGCTGAAGGAACGCTTCACGATCGTGATCGTCACGCACAACATGCAGCAGGCCGCGCGGGTGTCGGACCGTACCGCGTTCTTCAACCTGGCCGCCGTCGGGCAGCCCGGCAAGCTGATCGAGATCGACGAGACCCAGCGGATCTTCTCCAACCCGTCGGTCCAGGCGACCGAGGACTACATTTCCGGCCGCTTCGGCTGATCCCAGACCGCCGTGCGGTGCTGCATGGCGGTGCCACCGCAGGGCGCGCGGGCCCCGGTTCCCCTTGAGGGGGCCGGGGCCCTTCGCATGACCGTTCAGCGAGGCCGTTCGCAAGATGACCCTGCCGACGGAGTGGCCGGCCGGGGTCAGCCGAAGACCAGCCGGACCAGGTAGAAGCAGACGGCGGCGACGACCGCCGCGGCCGGCATCGTGATGAACCAGCCGCCGACGATGTTCTTCGCCACGCCCCAGCGGACCGCCTTGACCCGTTTGGTCGCCCCCACGCCCATGATCGCCGAGGTGATGACGTGCGTGGTGGAGACCGGCGCCGCGAAGACGTACGAGGTGGTGTAGAGGATCGCCGCGGAGGTGGTCTCGGCGGCGAAGCCCTGCGGCGGGTCGAGGTCGATGATCCGGCGGCCGAGGGTCCGCATGATCCGCCAGCCGCCCGCGTAGGTGCCCAGCGACATCATCGCCGCACAGATCAGTTTCACCCAGATCGGGATGCCGAATCCGCGGCTCGGGTCGTGGATCACCAGCGCCAGCACCACCACACCCATCGTCTTCTGGGCATCCTGCAGACCGTGGCCGAGTGCCATCGCGGCCGCCGAGACGGTCTGCGCCATCCGGAAGCCGCGCTTGGCCTTGTGCGGGTTGGAACCGCGGAAGAACCACAGGATCGCCATCATCACCAGGTAGCCCACGAGCAGGCCGACCACCGGCGAGAGGAACATCGGCACGATGACCTTGTCGACCACGCCGTCCCAGTGCACCTGGGTGCCGCCGGCGAGCGCCGCGCCGACCAGACCGCCGAACAGCGCGTGGCTTGAACTCGACGGCAGCCCGAAATACCAGGTGACCAGGTTCCATACAATGGCTCCGGCGAGCGCGGCGAACAGGATGGCCATCCCGTTGCGGCCGTGTGGCGTGGCGATCAGGCCCTTGCTCACGGTGGAGGCCACCTTGGAGCCGAGGAAGGCGCCGAGCAGGTTCATCACCGCGGCCATCGCCAGCGCCGCCTTGGGGGTCAGCGCGCGGGTGGAGACCGAGGTGGCGATGGCGTTCGCCGAGTCGTGGAAGCCGTTGGTGTACGTGAAGAAGAGCGCGACCCCGATGGTCACGACCAGAACGAAGGTGTCCACGAAGGTCAGGACTCCTTGACCGCGATGGTCTCCACCGTGTTGGCGACGTGCTCGAACGCGTCGGCCGCCTCTTCCAGCACGTCGACGATCTGCTTGAGCTTCAGCACCTCGATCGCGTCGTACTTGCCGTTGAACAGGTGCGCGAGCAGCTTGCGGTGGATCTGGTCGGCCTGGTTCTCCAGCCGGTTGATCTCGATCCAGTACTCGGTCAGGTTCGACATGGTGCGCAGGTTGGGCATCGCCTCGGCGGTCAGCTCGGCGGCTCTGGCCAGCACCTCGATCTGCTGCTCGACGCCCTTGGGCAGCTCCTCGACGTTGTAGAGGACGACCAGGTCGACGGCCTCCTCCATGAAGTCCATGATGTCGTCCAGCGAACCGGCGAGGGTGTAGATGTCCTCCCGGTCGAACGGCGTGATGAAGGAGGAGTTGAGCTGGTGGAAGATCGCGTGGGTCGCGTCGTCCCCGGCGTGCTCGGCCGCCCTCATGCGTTCTGCGATCTCGGTCCGGGTCGGCGAATCGGCCCCGAGCAGTTCCATCAGAAGCTTCGAACCGGTGACGATGTTGTCCGCGGATGCGGCGAACATGTCATAGAAGCTCGTCTCCCTGGGGGTCAGACGAAAGCGCACGTGAGGTCCTCGGGGTGCATGAGTTTCGGTCTCGTTGATGCTAGGTGCATCATCCGGCCGCGGCTAACCGGCGTCCACCAGTGTCGCCCATCGGACGAAGTCCCCCTGACAGGGGATGCCTCGCACAGGGTATCGATTCGGTAAGCTATACCCATCGGGGGTATAACGGGACAGAAGGGCAGGCAAGCGGATGGCCACGGAAGGCATCGCCGGGGAGATTGTGAAGCCGCACGGGCCGCATGGCTACAGCCATGACAAAGAGTCCCATCTGAAACGGCTGCGCAGGATCGAGGGTCAGCTGCGCGGACTGCAGCGGATGGTCGAGGAGGACGTGTACTGCATCGACATCCTCACCCAGGTCTCGGCGAGCACCAAGGGGCTGCAGTCCTTCGCGCTCCAGCTGCTGGAGGAGCACCTGCGGCACTGCGTGGCCGCGGCCGCGGTCGGCGGCGGCCCGGAGATCGACGAGAAGGTCGCCGAGGCGACGGCGGCGATAGCGCGACTGCTGCGCACGTAGTCGCGGCGCGGGCGGAAGCGGGGTCGCGGTCCGGGCGCGGTGCCGGGTGGAGGCAGGCGCGGCGCGGGCGGGGTTGGGGAGGGCTAGTTCGCCTGGGCCAGCGGGACCCGGGCGACCTCCAGCACCTCGTCGATCCGGTCGAAGCTCAACCGCTCCTCGACGGCGGCGGAAGCGGCGATCATCAGCTCGCCGCACAGATCGATCTCGGCCAGCGCCACTGGATCGTCCTGCACCGATGTCATGGGCGACGGCGCCATACCCGCACCACCTCCTCTACGCATCCCCGTACGCCTGCGAACGGCCGTCATCAAGCGTAGGGACCATACGTGACCCGGCGCATGGCACGGATGGACCATTTCCAGTAGGCCCGTTCCGGCGGTGCCCCGGTCTACGGCTGGGCAGAAACGATCTTGCCGGTCCAGATGTCGGTACCGCCGGGCGTGGTCACCGCGACCGGGGTGCCGAACGCGTCGTAGGTCGTGGTGGAGACAACTGTCACATCCTGGCCGGCGGCCCCGGTGCTTTTCGGGGTGCCGGTGCCCTTGCGGTCGGTGCTCTTGCCGTCGGCCGTGGTGCTCATCGTGAACCGCTCGGTGAGCTTACGCAGCCGCCCCTGCGCGTCCAGCCACGCGTCGAACGGCACCCGGGTCACCGTGAAGCCCGCCGCCGCGGCGCTCAGCGGGCCGCGCACCGCGGGCGAGGCGATCCGGGCGGCCCTCGCGATGTCGGTGGTGCCCCGGAAGTGCCGCACCTGGACGCCTTGCAGTTGCTCGGTGCCGGAGTACGTCACGTCCTCGGCGCCGCGCAGCAGTTCGGCGGCGGCCAGCGGTTCGGTGGCGCCGCCGGTGACCAGGTTCCCGTCGGGGAGGCGGGTGGTGTCCACCCGGACCCACTTGCCGGCGGGGACGCCCGCGCCGCGGTTCTTCATGTAGAGGGCGCCGGGCGTCATCAGTTCGGTGATCGGCTTGTGCTCCTCCTTGCCGACCGCGTCCTTGGGCAGCAGCACCACCACCTCGCCCCGCTGCTCGGCGTAGTCGAAGCCGCCGGTGCCGGTGATGGTGACCCAGGTGCCGCCGCTGGCCATCCGCATCGCGGTGACCACCTTCGAGCTGCCCGCTTTGACCAGGGTGTCGGCGGCGTTGGTGACGGCGCGGGTCTGGGCCGCGTCCGCGGGGGTCGAGCCCGCGGAGGTGCCCGCGGCCGGGCCGCCGCAGCCCGATGCCAGCGCGGCCGCGCACACCAGCGCGGCGGCCGCGGCCGCGGACTTCCGCGGTGTCGCGGGGCCGCGGCGCCCGTGCTGCCCGAACCGCCCGTAAGGCCTGTTCTGCCCGTGGTCCGGGCGGTGGGCGTCCGTCGGCCCGCCGTCTGCTGTCGCACTCGTCGTGCCCGCCTCTGGGGTCACCGTTGCCACCATCGCCCGTCCATCCCTGCACCCGCCCTACCGGCTGGGTCTCACCGGGATAACGACGGTCTTGAGCGGGCCGTCACGCCCGTTACGGTGGAGTCGTGTCCGATGTCGGAACAACGGGGTGTGCCTCCGGCGGTGATGGCCGTCATGACGTGGCCGTCGTCGAACGGGGGGCCTTCGCGGTGGCGCGGTGCTCGTGCGGGTGGAAGGGACCGGCTCGCCGAGCGCGGGACCGTGCTCGCCGCGACGCGGAAGACCACCCCGCCTAAGGGTGCCCCTGTCCGCCCGGGGTGCCTTGTACGGACGGTCCCCGGATCACCCGTCCGTAAGTGGCTGAGCGCGCCGTTCTCCCCCTGGCTTCGCCGGGAGGTACCCCAGCGCCCCTGAGGGGGTTGCTCGCCGTTGCCTGCTTCCCGTACCCGCTACGGGCTGGTGCGCTGGGGAACAGCCGCACATACTCAGGGGGCGCTGGGGGTACTCCCCCTGGCTCCGCCGGGGGCACCCCCACCCAGGCGAAGCTCTGGGGGTGGGGGTACCTCCCGGCGAAGACAGGGGGAGAACTGCGCGGCCAGCCACCCTCCGTGGCGCGCCGGGCCCACCGGCTCGGCCCCCGCGGCGGGTTCGATGGGGCCACCGGCACATGGGGGCTGCCCAGCAAGTGATCGCAACCGGCAGAGGTGATGCGGCGTCTTGGGTTTCTGAAGGTGCGGGTGTGGCGGAACGCACCTGCCTCCAGGCCCGGGTTCGGGCCACACGCGTGGATGCGACGGTGGAACGCATGGGCCGGGGAGAAAACCGGAGCCGGGTTGTCGGCAAAAGCCCCCGCAGGGTAAAGCGGCGAACCGCGCTGAAGGCGGGCGGCGGGGTGCTGGCCGCGACGGCGCTGAGCGGGTGCGGCGACGGCGGCGGGGACGACGCGAAAGCGCCCGCGCCCGCCTCGGGTTCGGGGACGCCCTCGTCCGCGAAGCCGACCGCGTCGGGCACCCCGTCACCGGTGAAGCCGGACTGGCCGACGCTGGCAAGGTCGCTGGACGGGTCGCTGGTGCGCCCGCAGGACAGCGGGTATGACGTGGACCGCCGCCTCTACAACACCCGTTTCGACTCGCTCCGGCCGGCCGCGGTCGCGTATGTCACCGGCGCCGACGACATCCGCACCTGCCTGGAGTTCGCCCGCCGTACCGGGATCACGCCCGTCGTCCGCAGCGGTGGCCACTCGTACGCGGGCTGGTCCAGCGGCACCGGCCGGCTGATCGTGGACGTCTCGAAGCTCGACTCGATCCGGGTGAACGGCACGACCGCCACGATCGGCGCGGGCGCCAAGCTCATCGACGTCTACAACACCCTTGCGCAGTACGGCCGGACGATCCCGGGCGGGTCGTGCCCGTCGGTGGGCGTCTCGGGGCTCACGCTCGGCGGCGGTCATGGCGTGATGAGCCGTTCGATGGGGCTGACCTGCGACAACCTCATCGGCGCGACGTTGATCACCGCGGACGGCCGCAGCCACGCGGTGTCCGCCGACGCCGAGCCGGACGTCTTCTGGGCGCTGCGCGGCGCGGGCAACGGCAACTTCGGCGTGGTGACGTCCCTGACGTTCGCCACCCACCCGGTGCCGGCCGTGGTCACCGGCTATCTGACCTGGCCGTGGAGCCACGCCGCCGACCTGGTCGGCGGCTGGCAGAGCTGGGGTCCCGACCTGCCCGACCACATCTGGTCCGCGCTCGACCTGAACTGCACGGTCGGCCAGAGCCCCACCGTCTCGGTCGCGATGACCTCCACAGGGTCGCGCGACGACCTCGCCGCCGCCGCGGACCGGCTGGCCACCGCGGTCGGCGCCCCCGCCACCTCGGTGTCACTGCGCCCGCACACCTACGTCGATGCGATGTTCTCCTACGCCGGCTGCGAGGGCCGCAGCGCAGCCCAGTGCCATCTCGCCCCGGTCGGCAGCCTGGAGCGGGACACGTACACCGCGCGCTCCGACTTCTACGACGTCAACCTGCCGGCCGGCGGCGTCCAGGCGCTGGTCGGCCGGTTGCAGCAGCTCGCCGGCCAGTCCGGCGGCGGCGCCGGCAGCATCGCCCTCACCGCGCTGGGCGGCGCGGTCAACCGCCCCTCCGCCACGGCCACCGCCTTCTCCCACCGCGGCTCGCGCTTCCTGGCGCAGTACCTCGCCTCCCACGAACTGTCCGCCACCTCATGGCTGGACGACACCCACACGGCCCTGCGCCGCTACGCGTCCGGCGCCGCCTACCAGAACTACACCGACCCGTCGCTGACCGACTGGCGCACCGCGTACTACGGACCGAACGCCGACCGGCTGACCGCCCTGAAGAAGCAGCTCGACCCGAACCGCCTCTTCGACTTCCCGCAGGCGCTGTAGCCGCCGGCCCCGAACGGGCGGCCCGGCGCAGGCACCGCGCGGTCCTTACGCCGCCAGGTCCTTGTCGGTGGCGCTGTGCCGGACCTTGCGTGGGCCCAGCCGGCTGGCCGCGGGTGCGGCGCTCGGTGAGGAGCGGACCAGCACCGCGGCGCGGCCGCGGGCCACCCCGGTGGTGAGCCGGGTGAGCAGCGCGAGGGCGGGCGCGGTCAGCAGCAGCACGGTGGCGGCGCCGAGCGCGAAGCCGCCGATCACATCGGTCGGGTAGTGCGTGCCGACGTAGATGTCGCAGAAGCCCTCGGCGAGCGCGGCCAGCAGCGCGATCACGCCGAACCTGCGGTCGACGGTGAACAGCCCGACCGCGACGGCGGCGATGACTGCGCTGCGCACGCTGACGAAGGAGTAGCCGCCGTCGTGCACCAGCACATGGAGGCCGTCGTGGTCGGCGTAGGGACGGGGCCGCTGGACGAAGGCCCGGATCGGCAGGTCGAGCAGCGTCGCGATCCCGGCCGCGAGTCCCGACCACAGCACGCCGGCGACCGCGGCCGGCGCGTCCTCGGCCCGCCGGGCCACCCGCCACCAGCACCAGACGGCCAGCACCAGGGCCAGGGCGACCAGGCCGTATCCGCCGGCCCACGCCACGGCCCGGTCCACGCCGTGCGAGGCGTGCCCGGACAGGCCGTTGATCCCGCGCAGCAGGCTGACGTCGGGGTTCACGGTGTCGCCTGTGACCTTCGCCATCGGGTCCACCCCTCGTCGGGCAACGCAACTGGAAGGTGCGTTCACGGTCGGCTCGTGCGCAACCCCCGTCGCTTGCGTCTCGCGCCATTCTCCCCCGTACAACGGTCGGCACACTACGTAGCGTTCCGGTCTTCGCCAGATGATCACCATGCTGTTATGCAAGGGTGACCAGGGGGAACGGTCGGGCGGCCGGAAACCCCCCAGCCTTGGGGCCGAGCATCACCCTGCGCACTCGTCACACGGGTGTCCTCCGTCACGGCTCCCGGAGGAGACGCTCCGTCAGGACGCGGACGACGCCGACGACGCGGTGGGCAGCGCCTGCGCCCCGCTCGCGGTGACCCGGGTCGCCCCGATGTAGTCGGGCGAGTCGATCGGGTCGAACCGGATCACCGCGCCGGTGTGCGGCGCGTCGATCATGTAGCCACCGCCCACGTAGATCCCGACGTGGTGGATGGAGCGCGGGTCACTCAGATCGTAGGCGAAGAAGACCAGGTCGCCGGGGAGCAGTTCGGCCCGGCTCGGGTGCGGCCCGGCGTTCCACTGGTCGTTGGCCACCCGCGGCAAGGTCACCCCGACCGCGTGGTACGACGCCTGCGTCAGCCCCGAGCAGTCGAACCGGCCGCCCTGCGCCGCCGTGCCCTCCCCGCCCCACAGGTACTTGGTGCCGAGCTTCGACTGCGCGTAGGTGATCGCGCCCGCGGCCTGCTCGGTCGGCTCCAGCCGCGCGACCGGCGCCGCGAAGCTCTGCGCCAGGGAGCGGATGGTCTTCACGTAGTTCTGCGTCTCGGCGTACGGCGGGACGCCGCCGGCCTTGATCACCGCGTAGGCGCCGGCGTTGTAGGAGGCGAGCATGTTGTCGGTGTTGTCGCCCGGCACGTCCTTCACGTAGGCGGCGAGCTGGCAGTCGTACGTGGCGGCCGAGGGAATCGCGTCCTGCGGGTCCCACACGTCGGCCTTGCCGTCGCCGTTGCCGTCGATGCCGTGGGTGGCCCAGGTGCCCGGGATGAACTGCGCGATGCCCTGCGCGTCCGCCCCGCTCTGCGCGTGGGCGTTCCACCCGCTCTCCTGGTAGAGCTGCGCGGCCAGCAGCGACGGGTTGAGCGACGGGCACAGGTCGCCCCACTTCGCCACGATCGGCTCGTACTCGGCCGGGACCGAACCCTTGGCCAACGTCACCGCCTGCCCGTTCTCGCCGTCCGACAGGCCCGCGGCGGCCGAGAACGTGCCCACCACGAGCAGCGCGAGGAACGAAAAGCACAGGCCCAGAGCGATGATGACGATGAGCCAGATCCGGCGCACGAGGTCCCCACCCTTCCGATCCTTGTACGATCCCGCCCTCTTCGTTGCCCTACGGTGATGCTCGTGATACACACAGTAGTCGTCTGTGTCCCTCGAACACCGGTCCGTCCCCAGTCTGACGGGTGCGGGCCGGATCACACGGACGATCCGCCGAGAAAGTCGCCCAGTCGACATCCAACAGCGGATTCCTCCGTCAAGATAGATGATGGCCCCTTGCGCCCCGGCGAGGGAGTCAACTGATCGAGCGGGGTGGTGAGTTACATGTTTCTGGCAGCGGCGAAGGGCGACATCAACACCATCATCGGTGGCATCGCCCCGGACTGGGGACCCTTCGGTTCCCTCGGCAACGAAGCGCGTGTGATGGTCGAGGTGGTCATGGCGGTGGCGATCCTGCTGTGCCTGGCCCTGGCCATCTGGGGCGCGGCCAAGCAGCGGATCGGCGCGACCGCGCTGCGCGACACCTTCAGCGCGGAGCAGGGCAAGGGGCTGATCATCGCCGGTCTGACCGGCGTGTTCATCATCGGTTCCCTCGGCACGCTGTTCACCATCGTCTACGGGATGGCGATCTAGCCCGGCCCGACCGGAACCGCCGGACCGTCCTCCCGGCACCCCCGGGTGCCACTGTTCCCCTGACGGAGCCCGTCCCAGGCTCCACCGTCCCGACCGAGGCTGCGTGCTGATGCCCACTCAACCAAGCAGCGCTGTCGTCCTCCGCGACACGCTCCGCCGTGACACGCGCCGCCGCGCCGTGCCCGCGGCATCCCGGGGGGCGACCGCACGATGAGCCTCGGCCAGGACGGCCCCCCGACCCGGACCCGGATGCCCGAGGGCCACGGCACGCACGGCCAGGCCGGGCGACGCCCGCAGCCGCGGCGCGCGCTGGCCACGGTGGTCGGCGTCGTCGTCGTGCTCGTCGCGGCGCTGGCGTTCGCCACCCGCGGCGGCGGGTCCTCGTCCTCCACCGACAACGCCGGCCCCGGCTCCGGCTCCGGCGGGAGCAGCGGCGCGGGCTCCTCCGCGAAGAGCTCCACCTCCGCCACCGCGCCCACCGGCGAGAGCCCCGTCACCGGCAGGTCCGGCGGCATCCCCGCCGGGTTCGCCCACACCCAGCAGGGCGCCCAGTCCGCGGCGGCCAACTACGCGGTCGCGCTGGGCGGCGTCGACATGTTCAACACGACCGCCCGGCACCGGATCGTGGCGACCGTGTACGCCCCGTCGGCCACCGGGACCCTGCAGGGCTCGCTCGACCAGGCGTACTCCACGGGCGCGATAAAGGCCCTCGGCCTCAACCCCGACGGCTCCGCGCCGCAGGGACTGACCCTCGTCTCCCGGACGATCCCGGTCGGCACGAAGACCACCGCCGGCACCGCGGACGCGGTCACCGTCGAGGTCTGGTGCACCGCGCTGGCCGGCCTGGCCGGCAAGGACTCCACCAAGCCGGTCACGGCCTCCTGGTTCACCATCACCGAGAAGCTGGTGTGGGACACCTCCGGCACGTCGGGCGGCAGCGGCGGCGGGGACTGGAAGATCGCCTCCTCCAGCCAGCAGGACGGGCCCGCGCCGGTCAGCGGCGACCAGCAGATCGCCACGGCGGACCAGATCGCGGGTGCCGTACAGCAGTACGGAGGGTTCACCTATGCGAGGTAGCGGCCGCGCCAGGCTCCTCCCCCTGTCGGCAGTCGTCGTCACGCTGCAGACGGCGCTGTGGACCCTCGCGACGCGCGCGATGGCGGACCCGTCGGCCACGCCGACGCCGACGACGTCGGCGTCCAACGACACCTGCAGTCTGCTGTCGGGGCCCACGAAGGACTACTGCAACAGCGGCACGACCCCCGTCGCGCCGAAGGGCGACAGCGGCACGAGCAGCCTCGACCCCCTCACCTCCCTCGGCAAGGGCTGCGCCGAAGCCGCCTCCTGGACGATCGACAAGCTCTCCACCGCGGTGACGAAGACGACCGAGGTGGACTTCACGAACACGGAGTTCCTGCGGCAGTACGCCGTGGTGTTCGCCGCCTCCACGATCCTGACCCTGATCCTGTGGCTGCTGGCGGTGGCCAAGCGCGCGGTGCGCGGGGTGCCGATGACCGAGGCGCTCACCGAGGCGGTCGGCTTCCTGTGGCTGACGGTGCTGGCCTCCGCCTTCACCCCGCTGGTGCTCTACACCGTGGTCTCGGCGACCGACGCGGTCACGGATGTGATCTCGTCGGGCACCAAGTCGAACACCGACGTGTTCTTCGGCTCGTTCTCCGGCGCCCTGAAGAAGGGCGACGACATCGGCGGCGGCCCGGTCATGCTGATCGTGGTCTCCCTGGTGTCGGTGCTGGCCGCGGGCGTGCTCTGGCTGGAACTGGTGATCCGCGCCGCGCTGCTGTACGTCGGCGCGCTGCTGGGCACCGCGGTGTACGCGGGCCTGGTGGACAAGAACATGTGGCACCACGTCAGGCGCTGGGCGGGCATCATGATCGCGGTGATCCTGGTGAAACCCGTGGTCGTGATCGTGCTGGGGCTGGCCGGCGCGCTGTCGGGGTCGAAGAACGGCCCGAACTCGTTCTCCGCGGTCGTGTCGGGCCTGGCGATCATCCTGCTGGCGATCTTCGCCAGCGCGATGATCTACCGGTTCGTACCCGGCTTCGGCGACGACGTGGTGAGCCTGCGCAACAACCGCAAGGCCAGCGGCCAGAGTTCCGCGGCCGCGGTGATCTCCTCGCCGGCCGCGCTGGTCCGCCAGGGCATCACCACGCACAGCGCCCGCGGCGGCCCGCAGGAGCAGGCCCAGGGCGGCGGCCAGCCCGCCAACCCGGTGGCCGGCGGCATGGCCGCGCACAGCACCCGCGGCGGCGGTGCGGGCGGCTCGGGCGGTTCCGGCAGCGGCTCAAGCGGCGGCTCCGGCGGCAGCGGCCCGCTCAGCGGCTCCCCGTACCGGTCCGGCTCCGGCCCGGCGTCGGGTTCGAACAAGGGCTCTTCCCAAGGAGGTGAGCGCCGGTGACGACCCAGCCGTTCACCCAGCCGCGCCGCACGTATCTGATCGGAAAGGCGCGGCCGAACGCCATCGTCGGCAAGAACCGGGAGACCGGCGAGATCTCGCTGATCATCGTCGGGGCGGCGCTGGGCATGATGTCCGGCCTGCTGATCCCGGTACTGCTGCTGCGCATCGTCGGCCTGGTCGGCTGGCCGGTGCTGGCGCTGGCCGCGGTGTACATGCCCTACCGGCGGCGTACGTTCTACCGCTGGTTCGAGATCAACCGGGCCTACCGGCGGATGCTGCGGGTCGCGCCGGCGTACCGCTCCTCGGCGCAGGAGGCCGGCACCCAGATGGACGGGCGGGAGATCGAGATCGGGCCGCCGCCGGGGATCGGCCGGATCACCTGGCTGGCCGCGCCGTTCGGGCCGGACGAGATCGCGGTGCTGCTGCACGTGGACCGCCGTACGGTCACCGCGGCGATCGAGATCGAGGGCCCGGGCGTGGGCCTGCGCGACAGCGAGGACCAGGAAGCCCTGGTGGAACGCTTCGGCACCCTGCTGAAGCACGTGGCCAACGGCGACGGCTTCGTGACGCGGCTCCAGATGCTCGCCCGCACGCTGCCCGCCGACCCGGACGCGCACGCCAAGGACGTGGCGCAGCGCGGCGAACCGGACGCGCCACGCTGGCTGCAGGACTCCTACGACCAGCTCCAGTCGATGGTGTCGACCTCCTCCGAGCAGCACCGCGCCTACCTGGTGGCGTGCATGCACTTCACCCGCGAACTGGCCGCCGAGGGCAACGCGATGGCCCGCGCGACCATCGCCCGCGGCACCCGGGTGGACAAGGACGCCGGCCTGGCCGCGGTGATGGCCCGCGAGCTCAACGACATCTGCGCCCGCCTCGCCGAGGCCGACATCCGGGTCCGGCAGCCGCTCGGCCAGGCCCGGCTGTCGTCGCTGGTGCACTCGATGTACGACCCGGACCACCCGATCGACCACATCCAGGCGATGACCCGCCGCAACGCGTGGCCGGCCGAACTGGACGCCACCGAGCCGACGTTCCTCCAGGCGAAGACCCGGGAGTCGAGCACGCGCGCGCCCTGGCACCACGCCACGGCGTGGGTGAAGGAGTGGCCGATGACGCCGGTGGGCGTCAACTTCCTCGCGCCGCTGCTGGTGCACACCCCGGACGTGATCCGCACCGTCGCGGTCTGCATGGACCTGGAGCCCACCGACGTGGCGATCGAGCGGATGCTGACGGAGAAGACCAACGACGACGCCGAGGCGAGCCGGGCCGCGAAGATGAACCGGGTGGTGGACCCGCGGGACGTGGCCCACCACGGCCGGATCGACCAGCGCGGCGAGGACCTGGCCAGTGGCGCGGCCGGGGTGAACCTGGTCGGCTACATCACGGTGTCCGCGCGCTCCCCGGAAGCGCTGGCGCGCGACAAGCGCACCATCCGCGCTTCCGCCGGTAAGTCGTATTTGAAGCTCGAATGGTGCGATCGTGAGCACCACCGGGCATTCGTCAACACGTTGCCGTTCGCTACCGGCATCCGCCGCTAGCCCGCCCGGAGGAGGAGGCCACCGATGCCCATGCTGGACCCTCTGGCTGCGATCACGGACGCGTTCACCAGCTTCCTGTTCGGCCGGGTGGAGACCACCCGGCTGCCCGTCCGCACGTCCACCGGCCAGGCGCAGGCGGTGTACCTGCCGACCGCAGCGCCCGGCCTCGGCGACTCCGGTGTGATCATCGGACGCGAGGTGTACTCCGGGAAGGGGTACATCTACGACCCGTTCCAGCTCTACGGCCAGCAACTGCCGGCCCCGCACTGGCTGGTGCTCGGCGAGTCCGGCAACGGCAAGTCGGCGCTGGAGAAGACCTATGTGATGCGGCAGTTGCGGTTCAAGGACCGGCAGGTCGTGGTCCTCGACGCGCAGGGCGAGGACGGCGTCGGCGAGTGGAACCTGATCGCCCAGTCGCTGGGCCTGACCCCGATCCGGCTGGACCCGATGGCGGCGCTGGACGGCGGGATCAAGCTCAACCCGCTGGACCCGGCGATCACCGTCACCGGGCAGCTCGCGCTGCTGCGCACCATCATCGAGGTGGCGCTGGGGCGCGGCCTGGACGAGCGGTCCGGGTTCGCGCTGAAGGTCGCGCACACCTACGTCGCCGAGTCGGTGACGGACCGCCAGCCGATCCTCACCGACATCGTGGAGCGGCTGCGGCACCCGGTGCCGGAGTCCGCCGAGGCGATGAACGTCGACCTGGACGACGTACGCGCGTGGGGCCTGGACGTGGCGCTGGTGCTGGACCGGCTGGTCGACGGCGACCTGCGCGGGATGTTCGACGGGCCGACGAGCGCGGGCATCGACCTGGACTCGCCGCTGATCGTCTTCGACCTCTCGCACATCGACCGTAACTCGATCGCGATGCCGATCCTGATGGCGATCGTGGGTGTGTGGCTGGAGCACACCTGGATCAGGCCGGACCGGAAGAAACGGATCTTCCTGGTCGAGGAGGCATGGCACATCATCAACTCGCCGTTCGTGGCGCAGCTCTTCCAGCGGCTGCTGAAGTTCGGCCGGCGGCTCGGCCTGTCCTTCGTGGCGGTGGTGCACCACCTGTCCGACGTGGTCGACGGCGCCGCCGCCAAGGAGGCGGCGGCGATCCTCAAGATGGCCTCCACCCGCACCATCTACGCCCAGAAGGCCGACGAGGCGAGAGCCACCGGCCGCGTCCTGGGCCTGCCGCGCTGGGCGGTGGAGATCATCCCGACCCTCACCCCCGGCATCGCGGTCTGGGACGTCAACGGCAACGTGCAAGTGGTCAAGCACCTGATCACCGAGGCGGAGCGGCCCCTGGTCTTCACCGACCGGGCGATGACGGAGTCCTCGCAGGACCACATGGCCGGGATCGAGGCCGAGGCGGAAGCGGAGGCCGAGGCCCGGGCCGAGGCGCACGCGGCGCAGGTCGCCCTCGCCAAGCACATGGCAGACGACGCGGTGGCGTGAGGTCATGGCGGCGCGCACGAAGGAGAGTTCGGGGGGCCTGCCCGACGGCCTGATCGTCGGGATCATCGGCCTCCTGCTCGGCGTGACCCTGCTGGTGTGGACGGCGACCGGGATCTCCGGGGTGCTCGCGCACGGCGGCTGGCCGCAGGGCGTGCACTTCACCCGCACCCCCCGCGCGATGCGGTACCTGGTCACCCAGCCGCACGACATGGCCGCCGCATGGCCGCAGGTGCCCCGCGGGCAGTTGTCGGGCGCCGGGCTGTTCTGGTGGGTGTTCATCGGGGAGATCGTGGCGCTGTTCTCCTTCGCGATGTGGGTGCTCAACGCGGTGGCCCGGCTGCGCGGCAAGCGCCCTCCGCGCACCCGGACTCCCCGCCGCGCCAGGGCCGCACGCGTACCGCGACCCGCCGCGGCCGACGACGCGTACACGTACGACGAAGAGGGCGAGGACGGCGCCGATCCCGCGGACGTCCCCGAGCCGCGCCACCACGCCGCCCCGCAGCCGTACGCCCGCTCCGGCGAGGAGAGCCTGGACGCCTGGTTCCGTACGGTGCCGCGGGCGGTGCCGCCCGGCGCCCCGGCGCCCGAGGACGCGCCCACCACGCAGTTCCCGCCGGTGCACGCCGAGGACCTGGTGCCCGCCGGTGCCTCGCCGGCGGCCGCTCCCCCGCCGCCGGTGACGGCCGCCACCCCGCTGGCCGCGCTCGCCGACGGCGAGGTCACCCGCACCTACGCGCTGTTCGCCGAGCCGCGCGGCGACAAGGCCAAGCGCGTGGTGCAGCCCGCCGTGCTGGCCGCGGCCGGGCCGGTCGTGGTGACCACCGCGGACCCCGACACCTACTACCAGACGGCCGGGAACCGGGCGAAGCTCGGGCCGGTGCACGTCTTCGACCCGGCGCACCTGGTGGACGTGCCCGGGCGGCTGCGGTGGGCGCCGCACGGCGGGTGCGAGCGGCCGGACACCGCCCGGATACGCGCCGCCGCGCTGCTCGCGCCGCTGCGTACCGCCCGCGCCGACGAGGCGATCGTGCACGACGCGGCGGTGACGCTGCTGCGCTGCTGGCTGCACGCGGCCGCCGTGGACGGGCGGCCCTTCCGGCAGGTGCAGCGGTGGGCCGCGGGCGGGGCGAGCGCCGGGGAGGCGGTGCGGGTGCTGCGCAGCGACCGCGACGCCGCGTCCGGCTGGAGCGGCGAGCTGGAGTCGGTGCTGCACGCGCACCCCGAACGCCGGGACGCGGCACAGGCGTTGATCCGGCACACCCTCGAACCGCTCAACTCGGTGCACATCCGCGACGCGTGCACACCCGCCAAGTCCGGTGGCCTCGACCTGGAGTCATTCACCTCCGAACGGGGAACGCTCTATGTGGTGGGCGAACGGATCGAGGACCCGCGTTCCCATCCGGGTGCGATGCCCCTGCTGACCGCACTCGTCTCCAGCGTGGTCGAGCACGGCCGGCGCATGGCCGCAGGGTCACCCACCGGTCGGCTCGACCCACCAATGACGTTCGTCCTCGACGACGTGGGCGCGCTCGCCCCGACCCCCGACCTGCCCGTGCTCCTCGCCGAGGGGCACGCCGCCGGGCTGCCGACCCTCGCGGTGCTGCGCTCGCCCGAACAGGGCACCGCGCGCTGGCAGTCACCGCTGTGGCAGCAGGCGGACATGCGGCTGGCGCTCGGCGACGCGACCGCGGACGCACTGCCGCCGGCCGTGCCGGACGCGGTCCGCATCCGCTGAGCCGGCGCCGGCCGACCGCGCACGCGGATCGGGGCCCGCACCCGGTTCCCCGGTGGCGGGCTCAGTCCCGCGGCCGGGGCGGAGCCACCGACGCGCGCAGCACCGTGTGCGTGCCGAGCAGGTGCCGGCTCTGCGCGAGGGCGCCCGAGCCGCCGCCCTCGCCGCGGACCGCCTTCTCGGCGAGCGCCAGCCGCACCGACTCCCGGCCCAGCTCGTACGCGGGAATGTTGACCGTGGTCAGCGGCGGGTTGAGGTCCTGGGCGAGGTCGTCGTTGTTGTAGCCGACGACGGAGACGTCCTGCGGGGTGCGCAGGCCGTACTCGCGCATCGCCGCCATCGCGCCCGCCGCGAGTTGGTCGTCGCCGGCGAAGACCGCGGTGAACTCCGGGCGGCCGCCGCAGTCGGCGAGGATACGCCGCATCTCCGCGTAGCCGTGCGCGCGGCCCAGGCCCATCCCGTCGATCCGCTCGGCGGCCGGGCCGAGGCCGTGGTCGGCCAGCGCCCTGCGGTAGCCGGCGATCCGCGGCTCGACGGTCGAGTGGCCCGGGATGATGCCGAGGTAGAGGATGTCGCGGTGCCCGGCCGCCAGCAGATGGCTGACCGCCGCGTACGCGCCGGCCTCGTTGTCGTACTCGACCACCAGCACCGGCATGTCGGGGCCGGGCGCGGGCCGCCCGCACAGCACCAGCCGGGAGTCGGCGGCGGCCAGGCCGTGCGCGTACTCGGTCAGCCGGGCCCGGTAGCGGTCGTCCTCGACGGCGCCGCCGACCAGCACCACGAACTCGGCGCGCTGCTCGCGCATCATCTGCACCAGGGCCAGCTCACGAGCCTCGTCCCCGCTGTGGCTGCACACCATGCACAGCCGGCCCCGGGCCGCCGCCTCCTGCTCCACGCCCTGCGCGACGCGGGCGTAGAACGCGCTGTCCACCGAGGAAACGATCACCGCGACGGTCTTCGGCCCGGTGCCGGCCAGCGCCCGGGCCCGGCCGTCGATGACGTAGTCGAGGTCCTTCACGGCCCGCAGCACCTTCGCGCGGGCCGCGGCGGACGTCGGGTAGTTGCCGGCCAGCACCCGGGAGACGGTGGCGACGGACACGCCCGCGCGGTCGGCGACGTCACGGATGGTCCGCCTGCCGCTGCCGCGCCCGGTCGCGCCCTGCCCCGCGCCGGCACCTGTTCCCGCCCTGGCGCCCGACCCGGCGCCCGGCCCTGGTGAACTCTCCGCCATCCCCGCCATCCGAAGTCCCGTCGCAGCCGCCGCGCACCACCGCGCCGCCGCCCAGCGTACTGGTGCCCCACCGGGCGGGGACGCTCCGTGGCCGGCCGGCCCGGCGGTCGGCCACGATCACGGAAAAGGGGCACGTGGTCCTTGAACGCGATGACGTTTCCGGCCATCGCGCCGAGTCGGAAGACCAGGAAACAGACCGGCCCCGGCCCCATCAGCACCAGCAGGACCAGGTCCCGCCGCAACCGTTTACGGCGGGCGCCACGAGCCCCGCGGCGCTCAAGGTGACACGGAATCTAAACCGGTTACTACGACAGGTCAACCCCTCGCACGCCAGCGTCGCAGCGGAGCACAGCCGCCGCGAATGGCTGAACTTCGCGCACTGCACGGCTGAATCGAGTCGCTCGGCGCGCCAGGCGCAGCAACGGGCGTTGACGTCACATGTGGCACCGACCTAGGCTTTGATCGTTGTGAAGTAACCGATTACACGAACCGGCGGGCGAGCGGGTGGCCCGTCGGCGGACATCACCGACCGGCGGACCGGGCGGCCTGACCGACGCGGCGGTTCGGTCGGCAGTACGTCGGGCACGTCGCAACCGGGGGCGCCACACCGGCCCGCGCGCACGACGGGGACGACAGGCACCGGCGGAACCACGAGCACGACCACCACACGCGAGGAGCAGACATGGCGGAGCGGCCGAAGCTGGTGCTGGCGATGAAGCCGGACGTCCTGGACCTGGTCCTGCCCGGCTCGCTGCGCGCCCGGCTCGACTCGCTCGCCGACGTCCACCCCGGCCTGGTCACCGATCCGGCCGACCCCGACGCGGCCGACGCCCTCGCCAACGCCCAGGTGCTGCTGACCGGTTGGGGCTGCCCGGTACTCGACGCCCCGACGCTCGACCGCATGCCGCGGCTGGCCGCCGCCATCCACGCGGCCGGCAGCGTACGCGGCCACGCCACCCCCGAGGTCTGGGCCCGCGGCATCGCGGTCTCCTCGGCGGCCGACGCCAACGCGGCGCCGGTGATCGAGTACACCATGGCCACGATCTGGCTCGCGTCGCACCGCGCGCTCGGCACCGCCGCGGAGTACGTCGCCGGGTGCCAGCCCGCCTTCCGCCGCAGGCAGGGCGCCGACGGCGCGACCGTCGGTGTGATCGGCGCGTCCCGGATCGGCCGGGGCGTCATCGCGCGCCTGCTCACCGCCACCGCGGGCTTCCGGGTGCTGCTCGCCGACCCCTACGTGACCGCGGCCGAGGCCGACGCGCTCGGGGTCACCCTCGTCGACCTCGACGACCTCTGCGGGCAGAGCGACATCGTCACCGTGCACGCGCCCGACCTGCCGGAGACCCACCACCTGCTCAGCGCGCAGCGGCTCGCCCTGCTCCGGGACGGTGCGTCCGTCATCAACAGCGCGCGGGGGCGGATCGTCGACACGGACGCGCTCACACGCGAGTGCGGGACGGGCCGGATCGACGCGTACCTCGACGTCACCGAGCCCGAGCCGCTCCCCGACGACCACCCGCTTCTTCTCATGCGGAACGTGCTGGTCACCCCGCATATCGCGGGGTGCCAGGGCAGCGAGGTGCAGCGGCTCGGCGGCTACGCGGTCGACGAGGTCGAGCGCTGGCTCAAGGGGGAGCCGCTGCTCGGCGGCGTCCAGGTCGCCGATCTGTCGCGGATCGCCTGACGGGACGCCCCGGGCGCCCTGTCCGTCCCGCTCGGCAGCGCGAGCGACGCAGCTTCGCAAATATTGCCGTACTGGCAATCTTGCCGTGACGGCAAGATTATTCTAGGCTGCCCGCATGGCACCCGCAGATGATGAGCCGCCGACGACCGCACACCCCGAACCCGGCCTCCGCGAACGCAAGAAGCGGGAGACCCGGGTCGCCTTGAGCCAGGCGGCGATCCGCCTGTGCGTCATCCACGGCTGGGCCGACGTGACGGTCGACCGGATCGCCGCGGAGGCGAACGTCTCGGTCCGCACGTTCCGCAACTACTTCTCCGGCAAGGCGGAGGCGATCGCCGCCAGCCACCTGGAACGGATGCAGCGGGTCGCCGACGACCTGCTCGCCCGCCCGGCCGGTGAACCGCTGTGGGACGCCCTGTTCCACGCCGTGGTGGGCCGGTTCGTGCCGTCGGACGACTCCGCGCCGCAGAACGAGCGGTGGCGTGAGGGCGTACGGCTGATGCTGGCCGAGCCCGCGCTGGCCGGCGAGATCGTGAAGGCGAACGCGGCGGCCCAGCGGGAGTTGGCCACGGCCGTCGCCCGGCGCACCGGCACCGATCCCGAGCGGGACGTCTACCCGAAGCTGGTCGCCGCCGTGGTCGCGGCCGGCAGCGCGACAGCCGTCGAACACAGCCTGCGCGCGCCCGAACCCGTACGGCTCAGCGCGGTCCTCGCCGAGGTCTTCGAGCAGTTGGCCGCCGGCCTGCCGGTCCCGTAGCCGGAAGCGGCGACCGGCCCGCTCCACTGCGGTGCCGCCCCTTTCCCGTCCGCGCCAAGGAGACATGACCGTGACAGCCGATGTGATCATCGTCGGGGGCGGGCCGAACGGGCTGATGCTCGCCTGCGAACTGGCCCTGGCCGGCATCCGCCCGACCGTACTGGAGCAACTCCCGCAGCCCGGCACCGAACCCAAGGCCAACGGCCTGCTCGGCCAGGTGGTACGCCTGGCCGACCACCGCGGCCTGCACGAACCGCTCAGCGGCAGCCCGGAACCCCCGCGGCCGAACTCCGCGTACTTCATGTTCGCCGCGATGGGCCTCGATCTCGGCCTGCTGGACGCCAGCCCGGTCTTCGGGCTGGCCGCCCCGCAGCACCGCATCGTCCAGGTCCTGGAGGAGCGCGCCCGCGAGCTCGGCGTCGACCTGCGGCGCGGACACCGGGTCGGCGCCGTCGCCCAGGACGACGCGGCCGTCACCCTCGACGTCACCGGCCCCGACGGCGACCAGCAGCTCCGCGCCCGCTACGTGGTCGGCGCGGACGGCGCGCACAGCGTGATCCGCAAGCTGTCCGGGATCGGGTTCCCCGGCGTCAGCTACGACCGCCGCACCAACCGCACCGCCCACGCCACTCTCCCCGCCGAGTGGATCGACCCGGCCAACGGCGCCCTCACCGTCCCCGGCCACCCGCCGGTCCTGCCCTTCCTGCCCCACCGCACCGACCAGGGCGGCTTCTCCTACGCCCCGTTCCCCGGGCAGCCGCCGCTGGTCAGCACCACCGAGTGGGACCAGCCCGCGACGGACGAACCGATGACCCTGGCCGAGATGGAGGCGAGCATCCGGCGGGTGCTCGGCGTCGCCCTGCCGCTCGGCGCGCCGGACGGCACGGGCCCGCACGTGCTGCGGCGGCTGAACGGCGGCAACACCCGCGTCGCCGACCGGTTCCGCGACCGCCGGATCTTCCTCGTCGGCGACGCCGCCCACGTCTACACCTCCGGCGGCGGCCCCGGCCTCAACCTCGGCCTCCAGGACGCCGCGAACCTCGGCTGGAAGCTCGCCGCCGCGCTGCACGGCACCGCCCCCGCCGGCCTGCTCGACAGCTACGACACCGAGCGCCGCCAAGCCGCCCGGCGCATGGTGCTCAACGCCGAGGCCCAGTCCGCACTCACCGCACCGGGCAGCGACACCACCGCCCTGCGCGAACTCTTCACCGAGCTGCTCACCCGCAAGCAGGTCGTCCAGCACCTCGCCGACCTCACCGCCGGCACCGACGTCCGCTACGACATGGGCCTCGCCGACCCCCACCCCGCGGTCGGCTACTTCGCCCCGGAGTTGACACTGATCACCGGGACGGGAAAGGTCCGGCTCGCCGAACTCGCCCGCACCGCATGGCCCTTGCTCCTCGACCTCACCGAGGACCGGTCACTGTCCGCCGCCCTCCCAGCCGGCCTGACAGCCGTCGACCTGGTCACCGCCCGAAGCGCCGACCCGGCAGGCGACCTCACCGGCCTGCTCATCCGCCCCGACGGCTACACCGCCTGGGCCTGTGCCACCCCCACCCCGACCCCTGACGACCTGACCGCCCTGCGCACGTCCCTCGCCCACTGGTTCGCCGCCTGACCGACCCCACCCGCACGACCCGGCCCCGCAAGCGGCGCCGAAAGCGCTGCCGAAAGCCGTGCGACCGGCCACGATCCTGCCGTGGCCGGTCGCACGGTTCAGCCCGTACGGAGAGATCCCCAGGGCCGGTGACGCGTCGGACGCGTCCTAGTCACCACCGCCGCCGGAACCGCCGCCGTCCCCGCCGCCGGAGCCGCCACCGCCGTCGCCGCCGCCAGAACCACCACCGTCACCGCCGCTGCCGGAACCGCCGCCGTATCCGCCGGCCCCTTCGCCACCGCCGTCGCCCCCGCCGTAACCGCCGTCGGAGGAACCGCTGTTGCCGCCGGACGCCGAGGAACCGCCGTCACCGCCGCCATAACCGCCGTCGGAGGAGCCTCCATCGGAGGAACCCCCGTCACCGCCGGACGCCGAGGCGCCAGAGGCACCGGAGTCTCCGGCCGAAGCTCCATCGGCGGAGGAACCGTCGGACGAAGCTCCGTCGGCGGAAGCTCCGTTGTCACCGGCGTCACCGGCATCCCCGGCGGCAGCGGAGGAACCGTCGTCCCCCGCGTCACCGGCGTCAGCCGAAGCAGCGTCGGACGAACCGTCGTCACCGGGTGCGGACGCGGCTGCCGTGTCCCCCGCCGGAGCGGCCGCCGCCGCAGGAGCGGAGTCGGCCGGGGCCGAGGCCGGTGCGGAGTCAGCCGGTGCCGAGTCGGCCGGAGCCGACGCGGGTGCGGAGTCAGCCGGAGCCGAACTCGTCGTCGTGGTCGCCCCCCAGGGCGACCCGAGCATGGCCCCGGGCGTACCGGCTATCGCCCCGCTGTAGGCGCTCGCGGAGACGCTCGTCCCGGGCGGACCCGAGATGCTGGCCGGCGCCGCGCCGGGCGCCTGCGCGGTGGCCGTACCACCGTTGGGCGCCGAAGCGGTCGCTGAGGAGACACCACCGAGCGGGCTGCCGACACCGGTGGAGGTGGCGGAGGTCGGCCCGGAGGTGCTGGTGGCGGAGGCCTGCGCCTGGCTGCCGCCGGCGTCGGTGCCGGCCGCGGACGTACCGGCCGCCGACGTGCTCGCGGACGAGCCGGACACACCGACCCCGGCCTTGCCTGCGCTCCCGAGCGGCCCGGAGGCGGCGCTCGCGGAGGTGTTGCCGCTGGGGCTGGAGGCCGCGGCGGAGGAACCGGCCGGACCGGAATCCGCGTTGGCGCCCGAGAAACCGCCACCCTTGGTGCTCGCGGAGGACGCGTCCCCGTTCTGGCTGGACCCGCTGGTCGCACTGGCGCTCTGCGAACCGCCGGACGCCTCAGCGGACGAAGTCCCCTTGCTGGTCGAGGCGTTGGAGTTGGCCCCCGCCCCGCTGCCGGTGGCCGAGGCGTCGCCGACCGACAACCCTCCGCCCGGCCCGGCCTTGGACGCACCCGCCCCGGCCGAGTTCGTTCCGCTGCCGTACGCCGAGGCGCCGGCCCCGGTCTTCCCGTCGCCGACGCTCATCCCGGCCGATGCCGGAGCGCCGTTGGAACTGTTCCCAAAGGCGCTGCCGAGGCCGATCGCCCCGGACTGGGTGCCGCCGCCGGTCCCGCCCAGCCCGGCCTTCCCGCTGCTGTCACTCCCGTACGAGCCCGCCTGCGCCCCGCCGTTCGCGTCGGACGGGTCGGCGAGCGCGCCTCCGGTCAGGTGCAGGACGCCCACCACGGACGCGACCGTCAGGATCGACGCCCGCCGCAGCGCCCGCCCGCGGACACGCCCGCGCCCGTGCGCGCGAGCCGGGGGCGCGACCGCGTCGGCCGTATCGGCCCGCGACGGACGCTCCTCACCCTCTAACGAACTCTCAGACGACGCATCTGTGGCCATGCGCGGCTTCCCTTCGTTGACGCGTCCGGAACGCGTTACCTCTGGCACCGGTGTCCTCTGTGGCACCGGCCGCACCGCCACCCTCCCGCACCGTCTCCCACGCGGCAATGGCCCCGCGCCCACTCCCGCAAAGCCCGCGGCGGCCCGAAGAACGGCGCCGGCCCGTGCCCGTACACGAACCGGCTGCCCGACCCCCGAACGCGGAAACCGAACGCGAACCCAACGTTGTCCGGAGCCGCTCTTCGGAGTCGGCCTCCGGAGCCGACGTCGGCGTCAATACGGCCGCGGGTCCGCCGACCGCCGCACCGCTCAGCCCGCCAAGCGTGCTCAGCTCACCCGGCTCACGGGCGGTCGAGTGCCAGCTCGTACTCCGTGAAGGACGGGTCCAGCGGCGACCGCATCGTCCTGCCGGTCCGCTCGAAACCCAGCCTCCGATAGAACGCCTCGGCCCTCGGGTTCTTCTCGTGCACCCACAGGTGGACCCGGTCGGCCCGCTGCCAGGCCCACTCCAGGGCGGTCGCGAACAGCCGGTCGGCCACGCCGTGTCCGCGGGTCTCGGGCACCAAGTAGACGGCGTTGACGCTGAGATAGTCGGGACGTTCCACGACCACCACGGCCATCCCCACCCAGCGCTCCGCGGTACGGTCACCGCCGTCGCTCTCCCCGTCGCCGCCTTCAGTGGCCACGGCCACGAACTGCTGTGAGCCGGCCCCCGACGCGCGCTGCCGCCAACGGTCCTCGGTCATCGCCGCCTCTTCGGCGTAGGTCCGGGCGAACGCCACCGGGGCGAGCTCGTCCTGAAGCGCCGCCAACCGCAGCTCACGGCTCTGCCGCCACTCGGCCGGCAGCACCGGCCGTATCTCGTACCCCATGGATCGGACCATACAACGCAAAAAAGCTCGGGTCCCCCGATTAAATCGGGGGACCCGAGCTGAAAAATTGTTCGGCGGTGTCCTACTCTCCCACAGGGTCCCCCCTGCAGTACCATCGGCGCTGAAAGGCTTAGCTTCCGGGTTCGGAATGTAACCGGGCGTTTCCCTAACGCTATGACCACCGAAACACTATGAAACTGTCCCACACACCACACACCAACCCAGCCCTCACAAAGGAGCTAGGGGTGTGTGGTTGCTGGTTGTTTCAGAACTACACAGTGGACGCGAGCACACATGGACAAGCCCTCGGCCTATTAGTACCGGTCAGCTCCACCCCTCACGAGGCTTCCACATCCGGCCTATCAACCCAGTCGTCTACTGGGAGCCTTACCCCATCAAGTGGGTGGGAGCCCTCATCTCGAAGCAGGCTTCCCGCTTAGATGCTTTCAGCGGTTATCCCTCCCGAACGTAGCCAACCAGCCATGCCCTTGGCAGGACAACTGGCACACCAGAGGTTCGTCCGTCCCGGTCCTCTCGTACTAGGGACAGCCCTTCTCAAGACTCCTACGCGCGCAGCGGATAGGGACCGAACTGTCTCACGACGTTCTAAACCCAGCTCGCGTACCGCTTTAATGGGCGAACAGCCCAACCCTTGGGACCGACTCCAGCCCCAGGATGCGACGAGCCGACATCGAGGTGCCAAACCATCCCGTCGATATGGACTCTTGGGGAAGATCAGCCTGTTATCCCCGGGGTACCTTTTATCCGTTGAGCGACGGCGCTTCCACAAGCCACCGCCGGATCACTAGTCCCTACTTTCGTACCTGCTCGACCCGTCAGTCTCACAGTCAAGCTCCCTTGTGCACTTACACTCAACACCTGATTGCCAACCAGGCTGAGGGAACCTTTGGGCGCCTCCGTTACCCTTTAGGAGGCAACCGCCCCAGTTAAACTACCCACCAGACACTGTCCCTGATCCGGATCACGGACCGAGGTTAGACATCCAGCACGACCAGAGTGGTATTTCAACGACGACTCCACCACGGCTGGCGCCGCGATATCAAAGTCTCCCACCTATCCTACACAAGCCGAACCGAACACCAATATCAAGCTATAGTAAAGGTCCCGGGGTCTTTCCGTCCTGCTGCGCGAAACGAGCATCTTTACTCGTAGTGCAATTTCACCGGGCCTATGGTTGAGACAGTCGAGAAGTCGTTACGCCATTCGTGCAGGTCGGAACTTACCCGACAAGGAATTTCGCTACCTTAGGATGGTTATAGTTACCACCGCCGTTTACTGGCGCTTAAGTTCTCAGCTTCGCCACACCGAAGTATGACTAACCGGTCCCCTTAACGTTCCAGCACCGGGCAGGCGTCAGTCCGTATACATCGCCTTACGGCTTCGCACGGACCTGTGTTTTTAGTAAACAGTCGCTTCTCGCTGGTCTCTGCGGCCACCCCCAGCTCAAGAGGTAAACTCCATCACCGGAAGTGGCCCCCCTTCTCCCGAAGTTACGGGGGCATTTTGCCGAGTTCCTTAACCATAGTTCACCCGAACGCCTCGGTATTCTCTACCTGACCACCTGAGTCGGTTTAGGGTACGGGCCGCCATGAAACTCGCTAGAGGCTTTTCTCGACAGCATAGGATCATCCACTTCACCACAATCGGCTCGGCATCAGGTCTCAGACTTAATGTGTGACGGATTTACCTACCACACGCCCTACACCCTTACCCCGGGACAACCACCGCCCGGGCTGGACTACCTTCCTGCGTCACCCCATCGCTTACCTACTACAAGTCCGGTTCAGCGGCTCCACCACTCCCCCTCACTCCGAAGAGATCAGAGGCGGCTTCACGGCCTTAGCATCGCTCGGTTCAGTACTGGGCGTTTCAAAGCGGGTACCGGAATATCAACCGGTTGTCCATCGACTACGCCTGTCGGCCTCGCCTTAGGTCCCGACTTACCCTGGGCAGATCAGCTTGACCCAGGAACCCTTAGTCAATCGGCGCAAGAGTTTCCCACTCTTGTATCGCTACTCATGCCTGCATTCTCACTCGTGAACCATCCACCACTCGCTTACGCGGCGGCTTCACCCGGCACACGACGCTCCCCTACCCATCACAGCGGGCGTTGGCCCTCATGCTGCAATGACACGACTTCGGCGGTACGCTTGAGCCC